>QHXS01000043.1 GCA_003223975.1 Acidobacteriota bacterium | reverse complement strand
TAGATCCACAGCAAATCCTCTACAGTGCCGCAATCGCCAGTGGCAGTGTCGCTCTCGGCCTTAATGTTCCCGCTACCAAAGGCGCTACCTTTAAGATCACCCGCACTGGCAGTGGCGCCGGAGTTCTCAACGTCGGAACAGGTCCTTTGAAGCCCCTCATCACAAATAGCTGGTGTGATGTGACCTACAACGGCACCGCCTGGTATCTCGCCGCCTACGGAACCCTTTAACTAGCATTGACGCGCCATAGGGGCGCTTTGCGCCCCTATACAATTCCATTGACAACTGTCCATGGGTGTGTCATTATGACCATGCGGAACAACTCCGCATGGAGACTCACCACATGCCCATTACTCGTCCGAAGTTCACAGATCCAACCGGCCCGGGAACTTCTGCTTGGGAGCAGTTTGATCTTGCAGTAGCCACCTGGCGGGCGCATTGCACCCCCGGCTGGTCTACCCACAACCCCCTAGCCTATCACAAGTATCACAACCATCGAGCAGCTATGCTTGTGCATCTTCGCAAACACGGCGCGAACGAGGCCGAATGGCTTCGTGACCTGGTGCGGGCGCTTGAAGAGGAGGCCGAATGATGACCACACTCATCGCATCTACCCACTCTTTTCATTTTCGCGAGCACAAGCTCCTCGCCCGCTCCTTCGATCTCGGCGAGGGCTTTGGTGCGACCCTGAATCTCAGCACCACTGGCATCGACGCCCCCATAGTCATCTTCTTTAATGACCTGGGATATACGCAGGATCTCGCTGACGCCATCAACTCAGTCACGCGGGCTCACAGTGATGCTTCTGCGGAGGCCGCGTGATGGCCGACTCTAACGTTCGTATGGTCCAGCGGGCGCATGTGAAGCAATGGCTCTTGCAGTTCGCACCACCATCTGTCATTCGCGATCTCTTAGAGGGGATCGAGGACAAGAATGACCGCCTGATGTTGGAAGTAGTTTATCTTGAACTCACCGGAGAGGAGCTACCACAATGACCACTATCACAGCACCCCTCGTCGGGATGCGCCACCACGAGGGCGCAAGCGAGAAACTTCTCACCCTCGGCTTTGGAGACCCCTTGACTCTAGTCCGAGAGCCGGAGAACGCCTACGATGAGAACGCAATCCAGGTCTTCACTCTCGACGGCACTTTGCTTGGCTACATCGCGAGAGAACATGCGAGCGACTGGGCTCCCGTTTTCGACCTGGAGGGGACTCCCGAAGCTCACCTTACTTTCAGCTCTTCAGGCTACCCCCGCGTGGAGGTGGAACTTGGAGATGAGGAGGAGGCTTCGCCTCTTGAAGAGGAAGGAGACAGTGATGCCATTCCAGAAAGTTAGTGGCGGCAAGTTCAAGTCGCCTTCGGGCAAGACTTACACCAAGAAGCAGGTGGCGCTTTACTACGCCACTGACGGCTTTAAGGAGGCGGGCAAGAAGCCCGCCTCTAAGAAGCGAGCCAAGAAGCGAGCGAAGAAATGAACTGGCACATCCTACACCCTCAAATGACGCCCGAGTGGTTAGGGTTCCTTCCAGGCTGGCTGAGCGAAGCTGACCCTCGTCCAGCCTGGAAGCAGATCCATGATAACTATCAGCATGGAGGAGGATGGGATCCATTCACTGGCTTTAAGTTCAACCCTCAGACCTTCTCTTTGAAGTATCCGGGAGACCCTACTATGCGGCCCCTGGCTCGTGCCCAGCTACGTGACGAAACCATCCTCTTCTACGAGTCCTCCTGGGTGGGGATCAT
Source organism: Acidobacteriota bacterium (assembly GCA_003223975.1). Lineage (GTDB taxonomy): Bacteria > Acidobacteriota > Blastocatellia > Pyrinomonadales > Pyrinomonadaceae > OLB17. The sequence goes on along the minus strand of QHXS01000043.1, from coordinate 50,427 downwards.
GCAGAAGGATGGCTCATTCGAGATCGCTAGGATTGACTAGCAGCAACTGAACATCAATGAGCCGGCAATCCCGCCGGCCTCCGGAGAACTACAATGACACACTTTCCACCAACTGTTGAACAGCTCGCCATCATGGACGCAGCGCGAAGCAGCGATGCTAATCTCATGATCTTCGCCCTGGCCGGCACTGGCAAGACCACAGCAATAGAACTCCTAGTCCCTCACCTTCCCACGAAGTCTATTCTCCTTCTCGCCTTCAACAAGAAGAACTGCTTGGACCTTGAGAAGGTCTTTATAGAACCTCGAGGAGAGAACAAAGAGCTGCCTCCTCTCGCCCCCTGGGTCGTCGTGAAGAGCTTCAATGCTCTCGGCCACAGGGCATTCGCTTCCGCAACTGGCCGAAGGCTAATCCTAGATGACAGAAAAATCGCCCGCCTCACAACTGCATACACCAAAAAGCTTGGTGGGGTTTCTGACGACGAGTGGGGGAACCTTTCCAATCTCGTCAAGCGAGCCAAGATGCTGGGACTGGTTCCTGCCCGCTATCCGCAGGCCCGGCGCAGCCTACTGCCTGATGACTCTTGGGGATGGGAGAGCGCAGCTGACGCCCTTAACATCGACCTTACAGAAGCTCTCATGGTGGGCGCTCGGCAGATTTTGTGTGAGGCTATTGATCTTGCGCTGGCAGGGACGATCGACTTTGATGACCAGATCTACATGTCGTGCCTCTTCTCTGGCCTCTACCAGAAATTTCACACTGTTATCTGCGATGAAAGCCAGGATATCAGCCACCTTAACAGGCTTCAGCTCATGAAGTCCTGCGGGCAGCGCCTTATCATCGCTGGCGATCAGAAGCAGGGCATCTATGCATTCCGAGGAGCAGATAGCAGTTCTATGCGGAAGATCAAAGAACTGAAGCCGGACTGGATTGATCTCCCTCTTACCGTCACCTGGCGGTGTCCAAAGGTGGTAGTGGCGAGGCAATTAGGCCATGCCCCTCAATACACTGCGGCGCCCGAGGCCCCAGATGGGCGCCTCCTCGACTGGCGTGATCAGAAGCAATGGACCCTGCCATCGGCCGCTGAGAGCGTGATGCCCAACGCTATCCTCTGCCGCAACAACGCCCCTCTTATTAGCCTTGCCTTCTCTCTTATCCGCAAGCGGATTGGGATCAAAGTCCTCGGCAGGGATTTCGGCAAGTCCCTCACTACGCTAGTCAAGAAGATCGCTGGAACGAAGATCCTTGGTGTGGATGAGTTTGTTCCTGCTTTCACCTCCTGGAAAGAGAAGGAGATGCGGTTAGCCAACGCAGCGGACAAGCCAGAGAAGGGAAATCGCGTAGAAGATCAGTACGAGTCCATCATGGCTGTGATTGAGTCCAGTGGTGATATCACAACAGTCCGCCACATCATCTCCTGTCTTGAGCAGCTCTTCGAGGCAGCTAACGGCCAGATCACCCTGTCCACCGGGCACAAAGCAAAGGGCTTGGAGTGGCATTGCGTGCTCCACCTTGATCCCTGGCGCATCCCCTCGAAGTGGGCTCGCAATGTGGAACTGGAACAGCCCTGGCTCATGGAGCAGGAGATGAACCTCCAGTACGTCATTGAAACCAGGGCGAAGGATACATTAATTCTGGCCAATTTGGAGCAATTTGTATGACAGAAGCGCACAGTATTCTAGTTCGCGCCGCAGAGAGCAAGAAGGGGGGCCTGCGCGTTAGCGCAGAGCCCCGCACTCTCGCAACGATATTTAACGCCCTGCGAAGGGAGCGCCAGCGCTACCCTGGCACCTTCGGCCACTTAGTATTCAAGCGGAGGGCTACCCACATCAACATCCTCAACGGGAAGAACATTGAGGACAACCTAGAGGAGATCTTCGATGGACCTAGACCACGCGAGGCTGGTGCTTGAGCACCAGCTCTTTAACTGTCCCCTTGAAGAGCTTTTTAAGATCTATCAAAGCTCGAAAGAGGACCCAGACTCCACCTACCTCGGTATGATCTACGCCATAGGGAGATGGAGGTTTGGCCCTCAGGCCTGGGGAGATCACCACACAGAGTACTTCAAACAAAGGGCTCGCCAAAATGCCGCAGCAGGAATTTCCACCGGAGGCCAGTACAGCAAACGAGAAGCCGCTAAGCAGCTCCTCTCCCTCGCCGACCTGGGGCTCTAGTCCCCAGGCACAGCACATGCAGAGCTGGCAGGAAAAGCTATCCGACTTGAGGAGTGGGGGACTCACACTAGATCTCCCCACCTTAATAGCTCTCGCCCGCACCCACACGCTCTCACTCGAAGAGATGGCAGCGATCCGCAAAGCTTGGGTAGTGCGAGAGTTGCAGTTGCAGCAACCCCAGCTCAAGAAGAATCGAGCTGAGGCTCTCTACGAAGAAGAGAGAAAGAAGCTAGGCCTATGACAGAAGCAACCGCCCCCACTGATGGGCTTCTTCACATTGTGAAAACGCCCATAACCCTACACATTCCCATTGACAGCCCTTTAATTTTGTGCCAAAGTCACCACGTCAAAGCATCGGGGCAACCGCCCCCACCATAGGAAAGGAAAAACTACCATGAGCGAGAATGGAACTAGCGAACAGCGGAGGATCAAGGTTGAAGGTCTGCTCTTCAACGCCCCAGCTCCCTACAAAACCGGCCATGTTCTTACAGAGAACGAGGCGAACACCCTCAACCAGACTTTTGCTGAGAACCTTCGGAATAACTTTGCCAAGAAAGTGAAGTCCGCGAAGGAAGCTGCGCAGAAGAACGGTGGAGAGTTCCCGGGAGATGGCGAGGCGGCTCCGGACGATCTCCAGCAGGAGTTTAGCTCCTACGCCAATGACTATGAGTTTGGCACCCGAGCAGCTTCTGGCGCTGGCGAAGCGGGGCTACCAAGAGATCCTGTGGAGCGCGAAGCTCACGTCATGGCGAGGGATCTCATCCGCCAGCACGCGAAGTCGAAGGGCTATGGCAAGCTGGACGCAGAGCAGATCGCTGGGCTCGTCCCCGGGATCCTCGCGAAGCGGCCAGAGATCAGAGAAGAGGCCCAGCGGAGGATCAGCGCCAAGACTTCGATCACTCTCGACGAGCTGGAACTTCCCGCCCAAGGTGCAGAAGCTACCGCCCAGTAATTGGAGCAATCTAGTTGGAAGAGGGACCCAGTAACACCATGCCTATCCCCCTTCCAACTTCCGCTCATGAGAACCTCGTATCTCTCATGTATCAGGCAGCGGCGAGTCCACTGGGCATCATTGTAGTAGTCTCCAATGTCCACGATGCCAAGGCTATGTTCTCTCAGGCGAGAAGCACCAATGGAGATAGCGCCCTACGGGCACTATCTTTCATCCCATCGCCCTATAGTCCACGGACAGAGCTTTGGATTGTAAAGAAGCGCCAGGCGGCTTTGCCGCCTGAAGAAGAACTAGATACCAGCCTACCGATCGACATCTCCCCTTGAAACAACGCACTAGGAGCCATCTCCACCATGCCACGCCAGGAGGACGAACCAATAGAACGCATTCACATCAACCTCTTCTCAGCCGACTTGGAGTGGCTGAGAAGCAACTACCGAAGGGAGGAATCGGTGGGAGTGGGCAAAGCTGTTCGCACGATAGTCCGCAATAGCGTAAAGAGAATGCAGGATCTACAAGCCTCTCGCCAGAAACCAATCCGGCCACTAGATGACGAGGAGCTTGAAGCACTAGCTGAGGAGGCGCACCAATGACTACCTTTGATCCCAAATGCTACGATCTCGCAGAACTCTTTCTCAGCGATACCAGCTACGCCGGCAACACAGAGATAATAACAGCACTCGCTGCGGAGATTCAGGAAACAATAGAGGACTTTATTACAGGACTTGAAGAGGGAGAAGAGGAGGAAGCAGATGAGTGATAGCCCAGGGGCTTCGCCCCTAGATGAAGCCAACCCGGTGATCTCCATGCAGGAAATAATGTCGCGCGATCCGGAGGAACTCACTCGCGCCGACAGGGACGCCATCGTTCGCACCCTTCGCGCCCAGCGCTTTCAATTCATGCAAGAGGAGCAGCAGGAGAAGCCAAAGAGAAAGAATGGAAAGAAGACCACAGGGCCAATCTCCCTCGCTGATCTTGGGCTCTAGCCAATGCGGGCGCTGTACCCACTCCGCCACGCAAGCCGAAGGGGGTGAGGGATGAGTTCAATCTGTGAGCAAGGTTCGCAGGACCTATGGTTTTGGCTGTTCTGCTTACTGGAGATCGGTATCGTTTTCGGAGCGATCCCGTGGAGATGACCGACATCGCAGAGGTGCGCGCGGCGCTGGAGGAGGCGAGCGCGCTTCTCGCTAAACTGGAACTAGCGTGGTGCATCGACCACACGCTGTATGATGGTCGTGACGTAGAAGTGTGGTGCAGCACCCAATACCTTCAGGCCCTCGCCGCCCTCGACCGCCTGGAGCGGTCAGCAGCGCCGGAGGGGTGGCAGAAAGGCTACGCCAGCATTGGTGAACTCGACGCTGAGACTGAGCGCGTCGCGTGGGCGATCCTGCGTGCGCTCCATGAGAACGTCGCCGAAGTCGAGCGCCCCATGTCGTGGAGTGACATGGACGAAAAGCAGGAGGCTCGCATCCGAGCAGCGGCCGTCGCTGCCATCGCAGCTATTCGCCCCGCAGCAACTCCACTCGCCGCAGCCCCTCCCCCTCCCGCCCGGACAGAGGAGAGGAAGCGCTGGCGACACGTAAACAGTGGTGCGCTCGTAACTGAAATTGGGCGCGGTCTGTATGCATCCGGGGATGGCGTCGATGACATTACGCCAATCGTCTTCTACCGTCACGACATTGGAGGATGGGGCAGCGCATTCTGGGCACGGCCAATCAAGGAGTTTGAAGACGGCCAGTTCGTTGAAGTCCCTCCCACCCGACCAGAGGAGGGGAAGGCATGAAGCTCGACCCGGCAATCGTGGAGGCGGTGGCTCGGGCGTTGGCACGACAACGCTTAGACTTTAACTCGCGACATCGTGAGCCACTAACCCCTGAGCGGTATAAAGCATCTGAGGATGCCGGATGGCCGAACTTTGTCCCGGAAGCCAATGTCGCCCTCACCGCCGCCATTCCCCTGATCGAAGCCGCCGTGCTGGAGGAGGCGGCGCAGGCGCTAGCGCCATTCGCAAGAGCCGCCGACGTTTATCACGAAGAACGCTTTGCGCCATCCGACGAAATAACAGGCAGGTTTGGAAAAATAGTCAGAGCCGAAGAGTTGTGGTGTTTGCGTAACCTGTACACCCGTCTCCGTGCCCGCCCGTTTGTCGCCCTCAAGCCTGCCCCAAAAGCACAGGGAGGGAAGAAGTGACAGCAACCTGGAAGCCAGGAGAGACCTTTAAGAGCGATCACTACGCGCTCTACGACGAGCTGCGTGATGCTGACGGCCTATTACTCGGCTGGATCGAGCAGTTCACAGGACAGGACGAGCCATCACAGTTCGAAGGCGACAGCGGCGATTCCTGCTACGCTTGGGCGCGGCCGCAGAACCAAGACGAACCAATAAACGTGCCTTCGATGGAGGTCGAGTGGTCAATCTTCAAACGCCTCGGCTGCATGCAGGACGTGCCAACAGCAAAGCGTGCCGTCGAGATCGCCGCTGGCGTCCGACCGGAGCTCCCAAAATGACAACCGAGCAGCCATACATGTAAGCACATCAGTCCCCATCCTAGCGCAAAATTTTGAAGGCTCACCACCATGATCTCCGACACAACTAGCCGCAAAGCATTTTCCCCAGAAGTGCCTGGCCTGCAATTCGCTTTCGACAGCGTAAGCCTTGGCCTGCTCAAAGAGTGCCCGAGGAAATACCAGTACACCATTCTCGAGGGCTGGATACCCGCGCTCGAGTCCGTCCATCTCACCTTTGGCCTGCACTACCACAAAGCGATAGAGATCTATGACCACAAGCGAGCCGCCGATCTTTCCCATGATGATGCAGTGGACGCAAGCGTCCATTACTGTCTCACTGCCACCATCACTCGGCTCCCCGATGGACGCTGGCGTCCCTGGAGTTCCGATGATCCCAACAAGAACCGAGCTACTTTACTACGCTCAGTTGTCTGGTATCTGGAGCAATTCGAAGAGGATTCCGCCCGTACTCTTCTGCTTAACAATGGGAAGCCCGCCGTCGAACTATCCTTCCGGTTCGAGATTCCATATGAGGTTTCAGGTCAAAGAGCTATGCTCTGTGGGCATCTAGACCGGCTTGTGGAATTTAACTCCCAGATCTGGGCGATGGATCATAAGACCAGCAAATATAGTCTATCCCCTGAATGGTTCTCCATGTTCAATCCAGATAATCAGATGTCCCTCTACACCTTAGCCTCCCAGATAGTGTATGAGCAGCCAGTCAAAGGGGTCATCATATCTGGCGCGCAGATTCTAGTTAACTTCACCCGCTTTCAGCGTGGCTTCACCACTCGCCACAGGGAGGAACTTGATGAATGGCTCGAAGAAGCCGGCTGGTATATCAAGCTGGGAGAAGCCTATGCTCGCAAGAGCTTCTGGCCCAAGAACGACAAGGCTTGCGGGCACTATGGAGGTTGCAGCTTTCGCAGCATCTGCTCTTCAGCCCCCGCTATGCGAGACACTCTCCTGCAAGCGAGCTTCACCAGAAAGATCTGGGATCCTCTTGAAGTGAGGGGAGATGTGTGATACACTAATGATAATGATTGACAACTCGAATGAACCATGATACATTGAAACCCACAACGGAGCTATCCCCATGCCTCGTCTCACCCCAACAGAACGTATGATGCTCCTCTTAGTCTCCGACTCTGGGATGGGGAAAACAGGAGCGCTAGCTAGCCTCGCTCGCGCCGGGTATTCCCTCCGCATCCTGGACTTTGACAACGGAACTCAGATCTTGGCCTCCCTCTTGAAGGACGATCCAGATGCTATGTCCCGCGTCTACGTGGAGAAATGCACAGATTCTTTCAAGAACGTGCAAGGGAGACTACTGCCTCGCACCCCTCTCGTGGCATGGACTAAGGCCGTCACTTTGCTCTCGAACTGGAAGTCCGATTCCCTTGGACCAGTGTCCTCGTGGGACTCTAATTCCATCCTGGTCATTGACTCCCTTACCCACTGTGGCGAAGCCGCAATGCGATACCACCAGTCTCTTAACGCCAAACTTGGGCAACATCCTACCCTCCCTGATTGGGGGATAGTGCAAACGATGATTAAAGAGCTGCTTGAGATGCTGAAGGATAGTGAGATCAAATGCCAGGTGTGTGTAATTACACATATTGACTGGCGCTGGCGCGAAATTAGGGGCGGGAAGGAAAATCTACAGGTGCTGGGCAGGGAACTTGAGGGTGGATTCCCATCTGCTCCGGGCAACAAGCTACCGGAGAAAGTTGGCTCTTACTTCAACGATGCCCTGCAAGTAGTTTGCACTGGCGTTGGTCCTGCCATGAAGAGGAAGATCACCACAGTCCCGATGGTTTCCCTCGGACTGAAGTCTAGTAACCCCACTGGTGTGAAGAGAGAATACCCCATTGAGACCGGGCTAGCGCAGTACTTCTACGATGTGCTCGGCTCTAACCCATCAGGGGTGAAGCCCCTGATTTCTGAAGCAGCAGAGTAGCTGACTAACTAACTGATGGAGATGAAGATGGCTGATTTTAAGAGCTTACTATCAAAGCGAGTCGATGATGCAGAGCGTCCTGCTATCCTCCCTGTTGGCACCTATGAGGGAGTCGTGGTTGACTACCAGCCGATTGAGAGCAACACAGCGGACAGGACACCCCAAGTTCGCGTGAACATCCGCATCACTGCAGCCTCCGATGGCATCGAAGCGGCGGACTTGGTTGACGCCAAGGGAAAACCTATCCGCGTCGCAGACCGTCGGATGCGCCATGACTTCTGGCTGGATGAGGAGAACCAGTGGAAGCTCTCGGAATTTATTAGGAGCTGCGGAGTGGAAACCGCAGGGCGATCCTTCGGCGAGACCCTGCCGGAGGTGAAGAACGCTCCTGTCTTTGTCCAGGTCAACCAGACCCCGGACAAACAGAAGCGGAACGAAGATGGCTCGCCGATCATCTACAACAACATTGCCCGGCTCACTGGCCAGGCGGGAGCAGGGGCTTAACAGCCCCTTAAGGACTCACGAGTGGTTACGAGCCAGCATAGCTGTCTTTTGGTTTGGATAGCCTGAGCTGAGACAGCGGCCGTTGAAAGGCCACTTGGGGCTGCACTGCATTTGTAGCTAGTTCAGTGCAGCCCCCACTAGTTTCACCCAGACGACTCTCAACGATGAGCCTGGGTGAAGGGGAGAGGAGGAGGTGAGCCTTCCTCTCCCCACCAGCATTAGCATTTTGACTGGGAGGAACATATGCTAACCAACCGATACCGCAGGATCGCTTGCAGCGATATCACTGTGCTACGAGATGAGCGACAGCGCACAGACCTTGTGCTGGATGATTTGCTCCCTAGCATCAAGGCGCGAGGTGTCATCCAGCCCATCGTAGTGACAGAAGATCTAGTGCTGGTCTGTGGAGAGCGGCGGCTTGCAGCCAGCATTAAGCTCGGCCTGCATGATATCCCAGCTCGCTTTGCATCGGAGCTTGATCCTATTGAGCTTCAAATAATAGAGCTGGAAGAGAACCTCAAGAGGAAGGATCTATCTTGGGAGGACCAGACGCGAGCGATAGTCCGCATCCATTCGCTCTATCATAAGCTAGACCCAGAGTGGACCCAGAAGCAAACGGCAGACAGCATTGGCCTCGCCACTAGCACTGTGAGCATGATGATCGGAGTCGGCACCGCCGCCCTCGCTGGCAATGAACGCATCGCGAAGGCCACTGGTTGGCGCCAGGCTCACAATACTCTCGCTCGGGAGGTGCAAAGGAAGAATGACACTATCCTCGCCGATCTCACCGAGTCTATTACGAGACCACAGGGAGCACTTGCACCCCCTCCTGTTGAGTCCATCATCACAGCAGACTTTACACAATGGGCTCCTCTCTACAACGGTCCTCTGTTCAACTTCCTCCACTGTGACTTTCCTTTTGGCATCTCTATTCACACCTCCGACCAGGGTAATTCAGATTCCTACGGGGGTTACGAAGATGACCCTAACGTTTACTGGGAACTACTTGAATCTCTGGCGACTAACGAGAATAGAATACTTTCCAGCAGCGCTCATATGATGTTCTGGTTCTCTATGAAGTACTACTGTGAGACCAGGGACTTCTTCTCCCACCGGCTGCCTGAATGGACTCTCGAAGATTTCCCCTTAGTTTGGCTCAAGAGCGATAACAAAGGCATCCTGCCCGATCCAAAACGTGGCCCAAGGAGAATCTATGAGACTTGCTTTATTGCTTCTCGCGGCGACAGGCTCATTGTTCGCGCCGTGGCAAACGCTTACGCTGCTCCAACTGGTACTAAATCCCATCAGTCTGAAAAGCCCGAGCCAGTTCTTCGCCACTTCATGCAGATGTTTGTTGATGAGCACTCTCGTATTCTTGATCCTACTGCTGGTAGCGGTTCTTCGCTTCGAGCTGCGGAGTCATTGGGGGCTGCATTTGTCTTTGGTCTAGAGAAGAATGAAGAGTTCGCGGAGAATGCTCGCACTGCACTGCGCAACTTCCGCACCCTCAGGGCGATCAGCAAGTGAGCCTATTCCTTCCCTGCATCAAGGCAGTTGGTCCAGCTGACGCCCGCATAGCATTTGTAGGTGAAGCCCCTGGAGAGACAGAGGAGATGATTGGCATCCCCTTTGTAGGGAAAGCGGGCCAAGAGTTCACCGCGCTCTTGCAGGAGTCTGGTATTGAGCGCAGCAGATGCTATCTTACCAACGTTCTATGGACTCGTCCACCTAACAATAAGATGGAGTCCTTCTGTGTCTCGAAGAAAGATCTCCCTTCGAGCTATAGCCTCCCGCCGCTCTCGCTGGGCAAGTATCTCCACCCCGACCTCCTACCAGAACTGGATCGCCTCAAGAGTGAGCTGGATGAACTACGTCCAAACCTCTGCGTCGCCCTCGGCAACACCGCCCTCTGGGCCCTTACGGGCTCCGCAGCCATCGGCAGTTCGCGGGGTACTGTATCCTCTTCCACTCTCATTCCGGGTCTTAAAGTTCTTCCGACCTACCACCCCGCTGCTGTGCTCAGAAATTGGGCTTGGAGAGTCGTGGTACTACAAGATCTCGCAAAGGCGAAGCTGGAGATGGAGTTCCCGGAGATCCGGCGCACGGAGCGAAGGATTAAAATCAACTCTGGGCTTGAAGAAACTCTCCTCTGGTTGCTAGACGCCCAGCGCTCTCCCATTCTCTCTTGTGATATAGAGACTGAGAAGAGGCAAATAACCAGCATCGCTTTCGCCACCACCCCTAGCAACATTCTCGTGATTCCCTTTTGGAACAAAGAGAAACCCGATTGGAGTCACTGGAATGAAGTTGAGGAGTGTATTGTTTGGGACGAGATTTTTCATTTGCTTTCCTCCCACCCTCGGGTGCTATTCCAGAACGGGATATATGACTGCCAATATTTGTGGGACATGTTAATACCTATTCCAGGCTTTCTAGAAGACACTATGATATTGCATCACAGTATGTATCCCGAACTACCTAAGAGCCTGGCATTCCTGGGTTCAATATACACTAACGACGTTGCATGGAAGCGTATGCGTGCCAGACATGGTTCACAAGAAACCAAGCGGGAGGAATAGATGGTCCCCAACGGCCTCACCATCATCGAATCTCCTTACGCTGGAGAGTTGGAACGTAATCGCATCTACCTCGGGCGAGCGATTCGGCACGCTATATCTCTGGGTGAAGTTCCATTTGCATCACATGGTTTCTTCACCTGGGTATTCGATGATAGAGATCCAGCTTCACGTAAGCTAGGTATTCAACTGGGATATTATTTCTGGCCTCATGCTGAGAAAGTAGTTTTTTATATGGATTATGGAGAGTCGAATGGAATGGAGCAAGCACGCCACAGACTTGAAAAGTATTTCCCGGACATGAAGACTGCTCACCGTAGGATCGGGCGCAATGACTGAAATCCTTACCACTAACATGCCGAAATACCTGAGTCCCCATGACTCTCACCAGGTCTATAATGGGCTAGACGCTGGGATTACACTTGAGGTATGGCAACGCCTGCGCGAGGAGCTGGATCGAGAGGAAGCCACTCCAGAGCACCGTGCGTGGCAGGCTGGCGCTCGCATTAACTACTCCTTCGAGCGCGCCATGCAAGGGCCAGCACTCGCCATGATGAGAAGGGGCATTTTAGTCGACAACTACTATCGCTGGGAAGTAGTTGCATCTCTGGAGAGAAGAATATCCCATCTGCAGAATGTGCTCAACGAGTTCGCTTGTGCCGTCTGGGGGAAGCCTCTCAACCCCAACTCCCACCACCAGCTTAAGCAGTTCTTCTACGAGGCTATGAAGCTACCGGAGCAGCACTCATATGTCAAAGGACGAAAAAACGTCTCCATTAACAGGGACGCCTTGGAGAAGCTCTCCATATATTTCCATGCAGAGCCAATCTGCAACTGCATCATCCGACTTCGCGATCTCAGTAAAAAAGTGTCCGTGTTGCGGACAGAAGTTGACGGTGACTCTCGGATGCGAACCTCCTACAATGTTGCAGGCCCTGAGACAGGCCGCTGGTCATCCTCCTCTAACGTCTTCGGAGGCGGAACAAATCTACAGAACATCACTGAAGAACTCCGTCGTATCTTTATCGCGGATAGAGGGAAGAAGTTTGCCTACATCGACCTCGCGCAAGCGGAGTCTCGCGTTCTGGGCCTTCTTTGCTTTATTCTCTTTAATCTCAGCCACTATCTTGACGCTTGTGAGTCTGGCGATCTACACACCTCTACTTGCCGATTGATCTGGCCAGGACTTGGCTGGACTGGAGAGGCTAAAGTCGACAAGGAACTTGCTGATCAGGATTTCTACTTCCACCACACCTATCGCTATATGTCCAAGCGAGGAGGGCATGGCACCAACTACTACGGCAAGCCATTCACCATAGCTCGGCAAATGAAAGTGCCGCAGAAGTTGATTGAGGACTTTCAGCAAGGCTACTTCGCGGCCTTCCCCGACATCTCTCGCTACCACAAGTGGTGTGCACAGCAACTCCAACTCCACGGCCAAATCTCAACTCCTCTGCTAACCAGCAGAATGTTCTTTGGGAGAAGCAATGATGATGCAACACTCCGTGAAGCAATTGCTCACGTTCCTCAGCACATGGTCGGAGTTCTCCTCAACCTCGCTCTCTGGCGAATCCGGGCTTACCTTAGACGGCAGTGCGAAATTCTCGCTCAAGTCCACGATGCCGTCCTCATCCAATACGACGAGGAAAGAGAAGAGAAAGTCCTCCAGGCAGTGATCCCACTGATGGCAACGCCCCTCTACCACAACGGCAGGGAAATGATAATCCCCTCCGACATTGCTGTTGGCTGGAACTGGTCGAAATACTATGATGAGGCAATGGCTGCAAATGACGCCAGAAGAGGAAGAAAACCCAAGCCACTTAACCTTGATGGACTCAGAGGCCGAGTCCTTGGTGTCCCAGACATCCGTTCGCGCAGGGAAGACCCATCAGCCAAAGGCCTAGAAAGGATGATGATATGAGCTGCATTGTAGATGGCTGTGAGAAACCAGCCAGGAAAAAGAAGATGTGTTGTCAGCACTACGAGAGAGTCAAAAAATATGGTGATCCTCACTTCACAAAATTCTATAACAAAGGAACTACCTGCGTCGCTCCTGGTTGCACAGCTCCTGCTGTCACCCTCCGCGTCTGCATGGCCCACTATCACAGAATGTATGATCGAGGAACCTATGATAGATTGATAGCACCAAAAGGATCTGGCTACACAGCTCCGAATGGATATAGGTATATCTTTGTAGATGGTGGTTATAAACTAGAACATCGCCACCTAGCTGAAAAAGCTCTGGGAAGGCCACTACCAGAGGGAGCCATAGTCCATCATGTCAACGGGAGACGAGGAGACAACAGCTACGGGAACCTTGTTCTCTGTCCCAACGAGCGATACCATAAGCTCCTCCACAAGCGGACCGCCTGGTATCAAATCAAGGCGTCTCTCGGATTGGATAGATAGCTTCTTAGATATCACGGCAGATGCACCTAGTCCAGCCCGATTTAGACTCTGGGCAGGGATCACTGCGATCAGTGCAGCGGCAGAGAAGAGAATCTGGACGAGGACGGGGAAGAGTTGGCAAACAGAATTTGATGTCTTTCCCTCCCTCTATACTTTATTAGTATCCCCACCAGCGATTGGAAAAGGGCAGGCCATAGGACCAGTGGAGCGCATCTGGCACTCTGCGAAGGGCACTATCACTGGCCGCTTGAAGGTAGCCCCTCGCTCTATGACCAAAGCATCTCTTGTAGATGAGATGGCGAAGGCGCAGCGACATATCCCACTCAATAAGTTCGCTGGTACAGATGCGCTCTCAATAGAATTTCTCGAATACAGTTCTCTCGCGATCCTCGCAGAGGAGCTTGGTGTGCTCATCTCCAGTCATGACATTGATTTCCTCTCCCTGCTCACCGAGATCTATAATAGTAAGGCAGTTTATAGCGAGACGAGGCGGACCAACAAGCTCTCCGTAGAAGTCTTCAATCCCCAGATCACTTTTCTAGGTGGCACGCAGCCTGCATTCCTCGCTAGTATCCTACCAGAGGAGGCCTGGGGTATGGGCGCTATGAGTAGGATCATTTTGATCTACTCCGGGACGGGGGTAAAGAAGCAGCTATTTCCCGAGGACGACCTCTTCGATAACGTAGTGGATATTAAGATGAGAACTCTCCAGCGCTCCATCGTCTCTGACTTCTCTCAAATTCTCGATCTCTATGGAGAGATGAAGTGGGCCCCTGGCGCGAGAAGAGCAGCTGTGGAGTGGACCAACGCTGGCATGCCGCCAGTTCCGACGCACAGCAAACTCGTGCATTATTGTGGCCGCAGAGATCTCCACTGCGTGAAGCTCTCTATGATTGCAGCGCTGTCGAGAAGCAACTCCCTCATCGTGCAGGAGGAGGACTTCCGACGAGCCCAGGGTTGGATGCTAGAAGCAGAAGAAGTAATGCCAGATGTCTTTAGAGAGATGACTGGGAAGAGTGATGGAGAACTAATCAAGCAACTAAACTTCTACATGTTCTCCGTCTGGATGCGGAACGGGAGAAAACCCATGCATGAGAGCTTTTTGATTAATTTCCTGATCACTCGCACCACTAGCGATCGGATAGAGCGCATCATTAGCATGGCGGAGAGAGCTAATATAATTGCTCGCGAAGCGGGCACTAACCTCTGGTTCCCTAGGCGCGCGGACGAGCACGGGCAGGTGGACTAGTTGGCACTGGCAGCCAGGGGAACAGTGGCTGCTCCTCATCCTGCTGCCCAGCAAAGGGATTAATCCCACCTACCCTCGCCGCCAGTAGATCCGGCTCATGAAGCCTGTTCGGATCAAACGCAGCATATGGACTTCTAACTTGATTTGGATTCCCAATCAGGTATTGTGTCTGTTGCCCTCCTGCGTCATACATATTCTGGATCTGCATAGACTCCAGTCCTTTTTGCCTCCCACCCTGTGCCATATGCTCTAACCACATAGTGGGTGAGCCATAGCTCCTCCCCCCAACATCAGTTATCTCAGTGTTGCCAAACCGCAGCGCCTCTGGATAGACATACTTACTGCCGTAGTAGCCAGCAATCGTTGGCGACTCAGATTGAAATATATACGGGCTACCCGGCTTCCCACTAGGATCTAGAAACCTTCTGTATGGATACGGAGCACCTCTATAGAAGAGCCTCGGATCGAAGCCCCCTGCCATCGCATTCGCATATCGCTCTGGCGTCATCGCAGATTGCAGATCCGTTGGCAAGTTCTGCTTCCAGTCTGGATCGCTCTGCTTCACCGCATGGGGCACATAGGGTTCATGCGCCAGGCTTTGCTGCCAATCCCTCGGCAACTGATCTAACATATTGAGCTGCGCTTGGCGTTTCACAGCTTCTGGATTTGATGGCTTGATTGCAGCAATTATATCCTTATCAAAATCTAGATTAGCATTGTAGCCTGCATTCATCAGCCGATTCCATTCATCACCACCAGTGTAGAGTGGAGAATTGTATTGGCTGCGATACTGATGGGTCGCCCACCCTGGCTCAGTATGCACATCCTGTCTCGAATGAGCATAGGGCGCGTTCCCAGCAGCTACTCTCTTTCTATTCTGTACAGTCCATTCAATCTCTCCCGGATCGGCTTGACCCAGCCCCCTTAGATTTATCCCTGCTTTCGTAGCCTCCCCAGTGTAGGTCCCTGGATGCTCCACCATGGTTTGGGCAAGGGAACTGACATTAGCCCACTCTTTTGGATCCTTTACATTTAAGCCAGTTCCAGCGATCCAATTCGCTAGCTTATCAAAATCTCCCTCCCAATCGAACTTCCCTCCTGGGCGCAGCAGCTGTGGTGGGCTTGTAGGCTTGAAAGGCGCTGTATTAATCGCAGGAGAAGGATAGGAACTACTTGGAGCATTGAAGCTCGTCGTATGCTGCGGTGGGATATAAGCCCCCGCTGGTATAATCTCCCCTGTACTCGGATGGATAGCGAGGCCGGCTTTCAGCGTGTTGATATCTACTTTTGCAGACTTCAGTGTAGTAGGCCAGTTATGTGGATTGTCTATCGCATCCGCAGCATAGTTCTGCGCTGCGGGCATAGGCTCTCCACCCTTTACAAAATACTGCACCAGCTTATCATACTCAGCTTTTGCTGGATGCCACTCTGGGGCAGGAAAGTTTCCTCCATGCGCCATTGTAGTTCCTGGAGACCAGCCATTCGCCCAATCCTCCGCGTTCTCAGGAATATCTATCGCTCCATACTTTTGTAGCCAGTCCGCGTAGTCTGGATTGCCTTGGGAGAATGGAACCTGTGCATTGGGATTAGCAGCAGCAGGAGCTGGCGGCGCCCCACTTGCGATCTGCCCCGCATGATGCCCCGGCGGCTTATTCAGCACATAGTCTAACCAGTTATTATTATCATCTTGGAGATTGTGCTGGGCTAGGAAATCTGTATAGCTCCCCATGTGGACATTGGACATTGGAGGAGCAGGAGATGGTGGAGGAGGCGGCAGTCCATACTGTGATAGATAGTTATTGTTGCCCTGTGTTATAGGGAGCTGTGCTGGATTCGGCAGGGATGGAGTTAGTGGCGCAGGCGCTGTCTTCGGCCCGCTCGTCGGGATACCGTAGCTCACTCCACTTTGCAGTGGAGCATTAGCTGGCGGAGCTGGAGATGACAGTGCATTGGATCCAGGCTGGAGGAAATTAGTAGGCGCGGGAGGTGGCGTTAGCTGGCTAGTCGGCGGGAGGCTTCCGGCGGTCCCCTTCCCAAACTGCGTCTTCAGCGCTCCAAGCCGCCCTCCCATAATATCTTCCAGCTCAGGATCATGCCCCACAGCTTTCATAATCTCTACTTCATTCGGAGAGATGTATTGCCCATACTGATGTTGTAGATCATCCGGCAGCATATTAGCTGTTGCATATTTCTGCATGGACTGCAGTTCTGGCACTGCGTTCTTCTCAAAAGCTGCTCCCTTCGGCCCTCCTTGGGCTCGGAATCTCAGCGCTCCCCCTGGATCTATCCTCAGCGGTTGAAGCGTACCCGGCTCAATGATGATGTTAGGCCACTTACTTCCCCCTGCAACATCCCAATTCGCCAGCAGCGCATCTCCCAGGAATTGATCGCGCAAGCGCTGATCGGCGACATTCTTTTCCATCGGGCCTAGATCCGGATAGTTCCTCCCCTTGACAAATGGAGAAATCCTATGTTCCACCCCACCGATGTCAGCTAGATAGGTTTCCGGATGAGGGAACTGCATGGCCCTATACAGGTCATCCGCGATCAGTTCCTCATTCACATGCTCTGGGCTCGCTCCCGCCTTGAAGACATATTGATTAGGCAGGATTGCTTTATCCTGCATCAATTTCGCCCCGGTGGAGCCACCGAGATGGCTCCCTGGAACTTCTTTGAAGAGCTCTGGATTGCCAAGATGGTTAGTCGGGAAGGGATTGATATTAACCTGATTCATATCTGGCATTGGCGCGCCCGCAGCAGCACCAATCGCCCCCTTACCTATCCCCGGCATATCCAGATTCATTGCTACATCAGCAACTTTTTCAACATACCTTGGATCTAGTTCTC
Source organism: Acidobacteriota bacterium (assembly GCA_003223975.1). GTDB lineage: Bacteria > Acidobacteriota > Blastocatellia > Pyrinomonadales > Pyrinomonadaceae > OLB17. The sequence continues at coordinate 33,251 of QHXS01000043.1, read as the reverse complement.
CCGCATAGAAGCTCTCTTGAAATGGCTCACCCAGGCCGAAGTAGCCCTCACTAACATTCCTCGTCAGATCCTGCTGCAGATATGGAACCTCTTTCCCGCCCGCCAGCTCTCCTGCTGCGACCAGAGGATCGTAGACTAGTCCCTTCAATAGATGTCCTGGGTATGGTAGAGGCTCTTGGGAACTCGCATAGCGTTTCCTTCGTACCCCCTCCGCAGTAGCTTCTCCCTGCGCAACCCAGGCATTCAGCAGCCGCATTAGATCCATTTGCTACACCCTCGTGATGCGGATGTTGTAGAGGTCTTGAATATTAGTCCCGTCCAAGGGGATGTTTCCTATATTATTATCAACCATACCCTTGTTGATATTCCAAGTCCCAAGCACATCAGCCCCAGCTAGATTGATCGCACTTGACCACATTTTCCAGCCATTTACGTCAAAGACAACTGGAGTAGGAGACCATGTTCCACCAACAGTTCCAGTCGCACCCGTCGATGTATTATACCAAGCAGAAACACTGCCTACAGTTATTGATATGGGAGCCTGGCGAATCCATGCAGCGCCGCTCTGCGTTTTCGCTGTTATGTGGATCTTATTAACTCCGTTGAAAAACGAAAATGGACCACAGCTAAACACCACCTGATTAGTCCCACCAGCAGCGTTGTCAACAAATCTCACTGCATTCGTACCACCGTGCGGATCAGCGATATTTGTGCCAAAAGGGCCACAGCCAGTAGATACACCCAGTCCAGTAGCCAGCCCATTAGTAGCAAAGCTAGCCATCAGCGTATCAGTAGTGAAGCTGGCACTGGCAACAGCACTGTAGATTGGCGCTCCTAGCTTATGCGTCATGTATATTGTGTAGGAAGTAACCGCAGTCAGTCCCCTTAGAAGTATATTCTTTACTCCACTGGAACTGATCACCACATTATTGCTAGAAGTCGCCGCAGTCCCCGCTCCATCCGTCCCAGCAGCAATTTGCGCCCCACTCGGAGCTGGCGCTCCACTCGGCACCACCACTGCATAAAGCGTCCCTGTGATGCCGTCAGTAGTTGCTCGCGCCCAGACGAAGATGTCGGAGAAATCTATGGCACTCACCGCGCTTAGCGTCGGAATAGCAGTCACCGGGCCGAGCGTATTACTAAGGGCATTGTGAGCAGTAGGTCCATCGGCATTCTCAGCATAGACTTCCCACTGCATCATCTTCCCAACATCAGCGAGGGTTAGCACATAGCTATTTGAATTAGCTCCTGCAATCCCCACTCCATCTCGAGCACCTTGATAGTAGTATGTGATTGGAGTTAGCCCAGTCCAAACCCCTGTGGTGCAGCTTATCGTCTGGCCAACTGTAGGTATTCCAGAGAGCACCGGAGCCACAGTATTCACAGGGCGCTTCTTATGCTTCCCCATGCGGCCATAGGATCTACCCCTTATCGCTAGCATCTTTTTGGCTCCTGATGGGCGTTTTCACAAAGCGAAGAAGCCCACATAACTATTGCCCCAACACATTCATCGCTGGCGCGATCAGCTCGGGTGAGAAGGTCCGCTCGAGAAGCGGCTCGGCAGCCAGTTGTCCTCGCGTCTGCGCGGAATGCAGCACCCTACCAGGGTCTAGCCCCCATGCAGTAGCTTGCATATAAATCTCACTCATGGCGTCCCCATCCCCTCGCTCCATCGCCTCAGCGAACGCCTTTCCTAGCTCACTTACCAGTGCATTAGCTTTATCTCTCTTCCTGAATAATGTGTCTGCAATAGCCATTGCCTTGTCTAGCTCCAGCGGATTGAACTTCAGCCCATACAGAACACGATCGGTGATTGACACATTGCTGATTAACGGATATCCAGAGGAGAGAGAATTAATCACATCCTCTCCAGAGGCCGCCGCAGTAGCTCTCGCAATAGTAGCTGGTGCGAAGGCTTGCACTAGTGCATTCCACACAGCTGGTGTGGAACCTGGATGCTCGCCAGTGGCATGCCAGTGGTCATATGCATTCCCCGCAACTCTACCCATCGCCTGCATACGGGACCATAGCACGTTGGACCACAGCATAGAAGCATCTCTCTGTGGATTGGCGAAGGGACTGCTTGCTTGGGAATATAGCGAGATGCCAGTAAGTGCCGCTGGCATTCCAAACATCAGGGCGTCGGCAGGACCCTCACTTAGATTATCATAAGTTTGCTGGAGAATATCTTTATCTGTAAAGGCTTTAGAAAACCCATCTGCGATCCAATACAGCGGGGTGGCCGCCACCCCGCCAACAGCTGCGGTCCCCGCAGTTTGCCAGAACAGCGGCGCGACATTACCTTTTAGTGCCTGACCGGAGTATTCTAGCATAGCGGCCATGTAGTTCGCCATCCAGGTCTTAAATAGTCCCATGGAAGAGCCAAAGGGACCAGTGAAAATTCTTGGCCGATCCGCTGTAGTATAGTTATACATTGTCTTCTCGGTAAACTCCTTCGCCCATTGGTATAACCGCTCTTCATCAACTATCCCCATCACATCCTTTCCTGTTAAATATCCAACTGTAAAGGCGTGCACTCTACTCATGCGTTCGGAATTAGCTGGCAACCAAGTTCCTAGCTCCTTCACCCAGGTAGCAAACCCGCCAGGACTGGAGATAGCAGCCCTCAGATCCTTGACCTTCGTAGCATTGAGACCGATGAACTCCTCTGCCACCCTGGGCTGGGTGACACCCGCCGCGCCAGATCTAGCTATCAAACGCTGAAGCATCTCATCTGGATTTCCCATCATCCGGAAGGAGTTTACCAATATCTTCATTGGAGAGAGGAAAGCTAACGCTCCAACTGGTCCTCTTGTTCCACCCGCAAGAGCATGGCTGTAATGAGTTAAGTCCTTCATTGTAGCGCCGAGGATCATAGCAACCTCGGGCACCACGGTCTGGATGAATGTAATAGCATTCATGATCGGATGGGCTACGTTGCCCATACCCAGGTGCCACAGGCTTAGCCCAGTATTTGTCACACTTACTATCTTAGAGGCGCTATTTGGCCCAATCATCGGAGCGAGAACGCGATCCACAGCTTCGTTCTGCGCTTGCGAGAGTTTCCCCGGCTCACCTCGGAGATCTCGTAGTCTATCATTGAGAATGCGTGTAGTAGTCGGATCAATCTCATTTAATATCGCTCTCGGCTGCGCCAGCAGATCATCCACTCCCCTCTCCGCCTGCCACTTAAACTTCGCGGCATAGGCTTCTTGCCAGTGCTGCAGCAGCTCCTTCCTTACCACAGGGTCATGGTCCCACTTAAATCCTCTCAGCCCCTCTAGCCCGCCTCCCTTCTCCATAGTGGACTTTATAGCTGGACTAATCTGGATATCTTTCCCTCTCGCTCCCTTAGTCTTAGATATATCAACCTCTTCGGCGATATGCAGAGTAGGATCGCTCTCTATCAGCCTCTTCGCTTTCTCCTGCGCAGCCCGCTTATTCTTCGCAGATACTACGATCTTCGGAGCCCCCGTTTCATCAGCCAGCAGGATTCTCGGATCCCCCTCCCAGCGCCTTGTTAGCCCCAGATTGCCTACCGGGCGTGGAGAATATGGCAGCCCCAGTCCCTCGGTGATTGCCTGGTGATCTAGTTCTACCACATTCGCGAGTGCCTCGAGGCGGTCTGCCGCTTGGCGGGCTTCAGCACTCAGCACCCCTTCCGCCACCAGCGCATCATAGTTCGCCGGATCAACCAGATCATTGGATAGCTTCACCACCTGCTCCAGATGGCTATCACTCAGTGGCCCGGTGATGGAGCTAATGGAATCTACCTCTGGATTGATTACTCCTTGGGATAGCGCCTCTCTGAAGAGATTGTGCTTGCCAGGGAGTAGCTGCCCATAGACTACTTGATGGGCGAGAGTATCAGCCTCATTGTGACCGAGCTTCGCGGTCATATAGACTTGCTGGGCGAGGCCTTGCTTTTTGAATTGCCCGCTAGCTGGCGCGAGATACTCTCTACTCCCATCCTTTACCGCTTGCACTAGCTCAGAAGAACTCTTCGTCAGCCCCTTTGGCACCAGTGCTGCAAGTGCATGAGGAGTAGCAACTGTCTCAAAGAACTCCTTTGGAAACATCTCATGGAACTTCCGCATCAGGCCGTAGATTCCACCAATCTCCAGCGGAGCGGCAGTGACATCCCAGGAGAGCTTTCCATTCACCAGTTCTTGCCAGGCCTTGTGCTTTGGTAGATACAGGCCTGGCATATCAGTCTTGAAGAGCACCCACCTGTCATTAACCTTACCTTCACCAAACTTCCCTTTAGTCTTCTTCGCCAGCACAAACATTCCATTCTCTTCTTTCCCCATCAGCCAGGAGAAGCCCATAGATTGCATCCCAGCTCTCAGCTCTTTATCTACATTAGCAGCCCGCTTCGCGACATTTGCATCATCTGTCAGCTTAGCAGTTTCCGCAACCAACTCCTCCATAGTGATTTTCTTAGCCAGGAACCTATCACTCAGATCCTTCATAACCGCTGCTGCTTCTTCACCCCCTGTGGGTTGGAAGGTCAGTTCTCGGAAATACCGTCCTGTTTCGTCGAAGTTCTCAGGCAGGGAGTTCCACTTTGCAGCTTGACGCCACTCACTTTCAGAAGAGAAGCCGCGCTTCGCGCCCACTGCAAAGAAGCGCTTCGTTAGTAGTCCAGAATTCCCCTTCATATTGAAGAGGCTGTTTAGATATCTTGTCAGAGCTTCATTATTATTCACCTTCCCGATATAGTCATTCTGCTTCGGAGCCTCTTCCACTCTCGCCCGCTCACTGAGATCCTTAAGGCGATTATTCGCCGCACCCTGTTGTTCGATAGTTAGTGTCTTTCCCGCCAGCAGTTCTTTTAGCTTTCTCAACTGTAGAGGCGGCGGCGCAGCTAAATCTAGATCAGGTATTGCGATTCGCCTCGCTCTAGTCCCTCCCGCTGCGATCGTCTTCGCCAGCCCACCTATTCCCGCGCTCAGCGTGAGGTCTAGTGCAGCAGAGCTAACCATATCGCCGAAACTTTGATCGGTGCCAGGAATAATTTGGCTCGCTGCAACTCTACCAACCTCGAAGGGCGCCAGTATCGCAGCTTCTTTAATCGCCCCAGCGGCAAAGGGCGCCTTCTCTAGCCCTACAATCTTATCCACTACATTCATAGCGGTCTTGAATTTCCTCACTCCCCCCATCCAGGCAACATAGGGCACCGCAGAGGAGGCAAATTGGCTAATCGTTCCGACCACAGGGTTCTCTTGCCGAAACTCTGTGGCGCCAGGAACTGTGTAGCCGACCAGCTCAGTAGCGCCAGAGAGGGCACTTGCAGCTAGCCCTTGGAGATACTTAAGTGTAGGATCCTGCCACTCACTTGGCGCAGCTACGCCGGGAGGTAGTATTTGCGGCGTAGCGCCAGGCGCTCCACCACCACCATAGGGAGTTAACGGAACTAGCGGCCTCATTGCCACTGCTTATTGTCCCCTTGTCAGTGCTATCGCCCCTGGGTTCTGCGCACCCGCAGCAGCTTGGAGCCAATCTTCACCCTGGTTATAGTAGGATTGCCAGAGCAGATTAGAAACAATATCATCTCTTATTCGCTTTGAAGCTTGCACATCTCCACTTCCACCCATTTGCCCCCTGGCCATTATCTTATTAGCCTCGTCTACAGCATTCTGATAGTTCTCTTGAAACACCGTAGCTCCCGCACCACTCGCAACCACGTCCTCTAGTATCGCCTTTTTCAACCCAGTCTCGTCCTGCGAATCAATAAACTCTTGGTATCGCTGATTCAATCTAGCTGGCTCTCCATGCTTACCCTGGGCGATCTCAGCCCGGTATTTTAGCGCATCGGTAGTATTATCTCGCAGATCAACAATCTTGCCCAGGCTTCCATCGGGATTAACTTGCGCTACATAGTTCCCCATGAACTTCAATTCCCCTTGGGCTCCAGCCTTTGCGCCAAGCTGGTATTTGTAGAGATTCTCTCTATTAGCCTGGCGCGCGTTGAACTGGCCCAGCTTATTCTCCTGACCAACGCTAAACTCACTAGTTCTATTTATGAAGTCTGTCCGCTGATCATCAGTCATATTGGCCCACTGAGTCTCAGATACTTTATTCTTTACATCAGCGGTGACATTCGCCTGGCTTTGGGCGTAGCCTGCCCTATCACCAGCATAAGCCTGCTGCTTCTCCTTGAAGGTCTCATTCTCCGCTCTCGCCCTCTCCTCCCCACTAGCTTTCCCACCCGCCGCACCAGCGCCGAGAGCAGCTATCAGCCTTCCAGTTCCACCTGGACCTCTAGTATCCACACCAGCATTCGCGCTAGCAATCCCACTCAGTATTTGATTAAACATCATCTGACGCTGGGCAGCGGGATCTACAGGTTGTGGTGCGGCTCTATTCAGCCAGTCATTGGTGGCAGCATAATCTGGCCCAACTGGAAGAGGCCGATCCACAGGATTAGGTTGCGCTGGCGGCGCAGCTTGCTGGAAGCTCTCCGGAGCGGGTGGCAGCGGACCTTGGTTGAGCAGATTATAGATTTGCTGCGTGCTGTTTAATCTGTTGTTCCATCCAGAGACTGCAGTCGGATTGAACTGACCTGGGGCTCTGGAATAGCCCTGCGGGCGCTCAAAATGCAGCCCTGCTGCAGCAGCCCCATATGGGTCTTGCGCGGCGTGTAATTGCTGTCGGGCATAATTCTCACTAGTATTAAATTCATAGTCCAGAAATAGAGCCTCTGTAGTCGGGTCATTCGGATCTAGTCCGTTGGCTGTCGCCCACTGTTGACGCGCTAGTGCTCTCGGTCCGTGATGTTGGAAGAGACCGTGACTAGTCCCACTATCCCCCACCGCTCCGGGCTGGAAGCCGGTCTCACCACTGGATTGGCCTAGTATTCCCGCAATCTCCAGTGGAGAGTAGCCCATCGCCTGAAATTGCTGAGCCATCTCGAGCGCGGCAGGAGGTAGCGCGTTCCAATTGCCTGGCGCAGCTGGCACTGCATTTTGACTTGGAGGAAGCGTCGACGCAGCCCCTGTGGTGCCAGCCACTGGAGCGGGCGTTGTGCCAGCAGCCTGTGCTGGCATTGTGCCTGGAGCGGCCACAGTCGGAGTGGGACTTGGAATGGAGCTTGGAGTGAGCTGTGGAGGAGGCTGTAAATGGAAGACCTTTTGTGGTGCAGCAGGTGGTTGGCTCGCCACCTCTTGCGCCTGCGCTACTGCTTGCTCCTCAGCTAATTGAACCCCAGGGGTGAATAGCTGATGAGCCAGCTTGAATGGCGCTCCAGCTATCGCATTCACTTCCCTCGCTGTGCGATCTATGGCTGTTCCTACCCCCTCGAAGACCTTATTACCAATCTCGCGCTGAGCATTACCGAACCAAGAGGGCACAGGACCATCCACAGGACCACCGCGAGGATCAGCTGGGCCACCAAAGGAGGAGAATTGCGGGCCTGTAGGGATCAAATTTTTCCACTGATCGGCGTAGCTTTGGGCTGGCAGCTGCGGCGGAGGAGAACCGTAGGGGGAGGCGGTAGCATGAGGAGAATTTGGAGCGATCAGCGGAGTTGGTTGGAACGTAGGATTGAGAGCAGCAGACTGGCTCTGGGCCCTAGTATTCTCAAACACCGCAGGGATATCAGGCCCAGCAGCTTGGAAATTAGTCAGCCCATAGGAGCTAGGTGGGACATTCCTTGGCCTAGCTGGCACTCCTGGAGCAGACGGCTCAGCAGCTTGCATTGGCGGAGGAGCTGGTGGAGCTGGCGCTGCGCGATTTGGGAAGGGGATATTAATTGGCGGGCTTGGCACTCCCGGCGCAGCTGGCTCAACAGCTTGCTGCACTGGAGGTCTATTTGGCAGCATCCCAGGAGCAGCCGCCTGTGGCAGCCCCCGACGCAACTCTTGCAGCGTTTGCAAATATGGAACTGGTGGGATACCAGGAGCAGGCGGCTCCATTTGGCGCCTCTTCTTGCGCCGGCCTAGTTCCCTCTCTAGTCTAGATGTCGCCATCTGCTTGCACCCCCTTCTAGCCCAAGAGGCCCGCTACACCACCCAGTATACCGCCAACAATCGCTCCTGGCCCACCACCCACAGTGGCTCCCAGACTGGCGCCGCCTACAGCGCCTTGTAGCGCACTCCCAACAATATTCTTCTTCTTAGATGGATCACTAGAAGTATCCGCATGGAATCCCCCTCCTGTCATAATCGACATATATTCCTGCTGCCCTCTCCAATGGCTCTTTAGTTCATCTTCGAAGTGCTGGAGAGCATTATCTAGCTCAATCTGCTCCAGCTGGCGTAATATATCAGCATTGGACATATGGAGCTTGGCTCGCTCAAACTCCATCACCTCAGCCACCTTTAGCAGCTCCACCCCTTGAGGCTGCATCCCGCGCTCTCTAGTATAATTTTCATAGTAGATCCCAGTAGTAGCCCGCAGGGTTTCCCGAGAGAACCCTTCCAGGGCTCGATCTATAATGATATCCGTAGCGGTGCCAGAGTACGCTCCACTCTTCACCGCAATATCCAGCACCTGTGGTATCACATCCTCGAGCAGCGCACTCTCCGCCCTCTCCACCGCAGCATTAATTGAAGCCTGCAGGATTGGATTAGTACTTGGTTCGAGAAACTCTCCAGCTAGCGTCTTTCTACCCAATGTTCTAGTTCTAAGTGCATCATCATTCATCTGCTCCGCAGCATATACAATCTGGTCTCGCGCTAGGAGGTCGAATTCATTCTCCCCTGCGTGGAACTCCCCTGGGTAGGGATTCTTATCCGTATCATCGTAAGCAGTGTTGGCGAAATTATACAGCCGCTCGAAGTGATCCTTCGCTGCCTCCCACGGCTCAACCCTGGAAGTAACATCAGCATCGCCGGAGGAGCTACCGCCAAACCATAGGGCATATTGCAGCTCGGAGATGCATTCCTCAAGCCTCTGGTTGCGATACATCAGGCACCTCCTTCATGAAGACACTAGCAACCAGCGGAAGCTCCGCTTCTTCTAGCCACTTTATCATTCCAGGCCGTTGCACCCATCCTGTCACGGAATTGCAGCCCCCTTGGCGGGCCAGATTGAACAGCAGCTCTACCATCTCCTTCGGCTTCTTTACAAAGCCTGTACCAGCCATTCCCTCAACATAGAGGGTGCGGCCACCCCTAGCTGTAGCAATGACTTTAGTGATCAGCAATCCCCTCTCATCCCCCTCTGTGACCCGCCAAATCTGGAATAGCTCCTTCAGCGCACTCTCTACAATCTCAGCCGCACTGCGCTTATTATAGTCCCAATGGGAGAACTTGATTAGGTCTAGTTTATCAGCTTCATCCAACTCTAGCGGCAGCACCCTGGTTATTTCAATCATGCTGTGGCTCGAATTATCAGCGTGATTAGCACCCCAGCTGGCAAGAAGGGCTTTTCATTTGGAACCCTGAAATAGCCTTGTGGATCGCCCTGCATTCTATTATGCTTCAGCAGTTCGAAGAGGGTTGGAAACATCATCCCATCATAGCACTTTCCATCACAGGAGAGCCAGCCGTCAGGGATTGGCATGGACTTTAGTTGGCAGAGAACAGTTCCAATTCCCCCAACCGCATTAACATCTCCTATCATTGGAAGATATCCCCAGCGATGTTGCCAGTCACTAGGATTTGCGAGATCTCAAAGTTCGGCTCCTCCTCAGTTGCGAACTCAATAGTAAGAAACACCGCTTCGCGCATCAGGAAGGTGCTGGCTTGCGCCGGACCCTCGTAGACCCAAGTTGGGGCTCCATTCAGCGTATTATGCAGCCCTAGCCTCATAGTAGTCTCACCGTTGAGGAACTTACCAACGAGGCGGAAATTATCAAAATACTTGTAGCGCAGGGCATTCCCAGCATCCAGTGGCTTGGTGCGGACAAAGCAGCGGGCATTCGCAGTCCCTCTAGCATACGCCAAACCACCCACAGTTCCTATCAGCGGGAAGGCAAATACATCCCGAGGCTCCGCAGCGTAGATTGGCAGGCGATAGCGGGTGAAGCTCCCATTAGTGTATTTGAAGGCCACTCCATGCTGGAACCCGTCCACGCCTGGGTAGACCCACATAATCTCTTGAAACTTCTCATTATGCCAGCCGAACACCTCGCTTTGCCTAGCCCAGTCCAGGCGGGATTCTAGATAGCCGTGGAAGGCGGGAGTGTCAATGTATTGGAAGGAGATACCATCAGTGATGAAGAACCCATTCCTGTTTAGTCCATAGTTCTTGAACCCAGCCTCCACAACGGAGCGCGAGCTTATCGCCCCAATCCCATTAACTGGTTCCCCACTCTCCCCAAACCAAACTCCCGCCCCCGCATACTTCACCATACGCATAGCATCGGTGGAGTACAGCGCAACCCCGTCGCCACAAGGGCGGAGGCATAGCGCATTAGAGCCCATGTTTCTTAGTTGCAGCCTACCTGCAGTGGAGCCCCTGCTTGAAGTGAAGTTCGTTGGATCGCGTAGATGCGGCCATCTTAGTGTAGTCCCATTGCCAGAGAACAGCAGATGACCTTTAAATCGCAGCCCGAAGTCGACATCACTAGCACTCAGTATTTGCTCCATCGCGCCTTCATTGCGCCAGCACCAGAGGCCATTAGCAGCAATGAAGAGCCAGGAGCCATAAGGGATGAGGTCGGCGGGCTTCACAGTTTGCCCGATGAAATACGGAAACCCACTCCCATCCCAACCAAATATCGAGAAGTCATCGCACTGGTAGTACGCTCTCATCCCACTACCTGGAACGAATGCCTGGGCGATGCGGATTACCTTCTTGCCGATAGTTAGTATATGGTCAGCCCCAATAGCTTTCTCCACCCCCAGGTTGCGGAACGCCACATTCTCCCCATCGAACCAAAATGGCACGCTTTCTGGATGGCGGGCAGGAGCTATCCCCGCCTCCATCACCCCACCAGGACCTGCGTTGATCAGTGGCTCGGTGGCGCTCATTGGCGCTAGCTCCCAGAACCAACAGCCAGCCCAGCAGCACTACCTCCCACCATGTATAGCCCGGCGACGCCAAAGGAATTAGGCACATCATACATCCCCTTGATTGCTGCGATCGCCGCACTCACATTGGGGAATAGTCTCCCTGTGGTCCCACCCCAGTAGTCCATCTGCGCCGCCTGAGAGCCTTCTAGTTCATTCTCATCTTGCAGGCGCCGAACGCTCCCAATCGCCTCATCGCGCAGGAGTTTCCACCCCGCCATCTCCTCTTGCTTTCTTACACTAGTCACGCTCTGCAGCAGCACCTGATGCTTGATGAGATCATCTGCAATGTCTAATATCGGATGAGTCTGCGAGCCAACCGTAGGCCACTCGGTGAATAGGCTAGTATGAAGCATCAGCGGGTAGGCAGTTGTAGTCTCTGTGATTCCAGGCGGGCTCACCGCTCCCTCAAAGAATATCCTCGTCCCCGCTTGCCGATAGCCATTCGGGATCACAGAGATATTGCGGCCTATACTATTCACATTAATGCGAGACAGGGGGATCATCCCGCCATCCTGGCCGAAGTAGCCCAGGGCTTCTATTCGCTTTAGCGGGATTGGCGGATCTTCCGCTCCGAAGTCGAAAAATTTACTCCCTGGCTCTTGCAGCAGAAAGAAGCTCACCTTCATGTAGTCGAAAGTGATCTCGCGCTCTAGGAAGCGCAGGGCACTTCGACTCCAGATTGGAATACTAGTATCTACTGCAGTCCCTCTAGCTATCACCGTCCTCAGGTCATCGTAGAATTCAGCTACAGTCATGGGCATTTGGATCACCCGAGTTAGATGGGTATATTCGATTTGTGAATATACCCATCAGTTTCTACAACTATGACTGCAATCCTACGGAGGATCCTCCGCTCCACCAATAATCCCAGTCCAGATGAAGTGATAGCTGGGATGGTGCAGCTCGACACCCATCTCAGTGAGATACCCGCTCTTCATCCCGTCCAGGCCGACTGGCGTCAGATCCTTCTCATACCGCATGTCATCACCAGTGAAGTGGCGATAGATGAACTCGCCCATATCCAGGATGTATGCGTTGTTGGCCTTGGAGGTGAATGAAGTCCCACCGTTCGTCCCACCCCTCATGTCGTTAAACAGCGGGTGGGTCTTAATCACGAGTTCGCCGAACGGACTCACCAGCCGGGACACTCTCATCCCATACTCTTTCTCACCCCCACTCAGATTGTAGACACTGTTGCGCCTCGCAACCTGATTGATCGCGAGCATCACAGCATTGGAGGTGAACATCATCTTCTCACTACCACCGCGCCGGAACACCAGTTCCATTGCATACTCCACCCAGTTCATGTTGATCACGCCTGGAGCGGTGAGCGTGACGCCACCACCAGTTACAGCGGGGATCACGTTAGCTGGCGCCCCATTAATGATCTGAGCCTCAACCCCATCTGTGGTGCGGTAGGGCTTGGAGTTCTTAGTCCCAGTGCTTTTCTTGGAGAACCAGAGAGCCCGCTCAATATCCGTGCTGTGGATCTCCAGGCACTCCCTCTTTGCTTCCTTAACTTGATCCCCAGTGCGCAGCTTCGTCTTGCTCGCTGTGCGGGTCATCTCCAGCGTATTTCTGAAGATCTGGGTGTAGTTGTAGACCTCATTCGGATCGTAGTTGACGCCACTCGGTGCAAGGCTTCCCTCTTCATACGCTGAGCCGATCACTGTCATGTAGAAGTTCGTGCCCGCCACACCTGCGTCGATCGCCGTCCCACTAGTCCCCGCCTGCCCTCTCGTCACCACGAGAGCAGTTGACACAGTTGGATCGCTAGTCACAGTCACGATCTCGCCCGTTCCTTCGATTAGCAACATGTCTCCCATTTTGACAATGAAGGCAGACTTGAACGTAGCGTCAACTGTCACGGCAGTGGCGACGTTAGTCAGCGCGCCGGAGAACTTGAGGCGACGATTATCAAAGTTCTTCTGCCACCAGTGGAACACCGGATCATCTGTGCTTTCGCTCTTCATCAAGCTAGTGAGCGCGAACAGTGGCGCTGTGCCATTAGGGTATTCCCTCAGGATCGCCTGGCGCCAGTTCTCTGGCCGCTCATTGGTGACGAAGTTCGCAGTGTGACGGAAACCAAGAATAGGCATCTGATTTGCTCCTCAGGGGCGAAGCCCCTTAGTTATAGCCAAAAACGTCCCAGATTTCCTTCACTTCCTGATTTGGCGCAGAATTAGCACTAGATCCCTTAGCATCACCGCCAGCAGCAAACTGAGGGCGCTTAGGAGCCCTCGGGGCTTGCGCCCCAGGAGCTGGTGCCCTCTGAGGAAACTGCAGCCCCAACCCAGCATGGATGCGATATCCGAGAGCTTCCCGGAACTCATCATTCCATTGTAGATTGCGGTTTCCCGCTCTCCACTGCTCAACAGCCAGCTGCTTCGCCTCCGCTGCCACAAACTGCATCATCTGTGGAGTAGGTTGGAGGTTGGTAAAGCGGCCAAAGAAGTCACTCGCAGCTCTCTGCTGTTCCACTTGCTCTTGATTAAGCCGCTGGTGGACTTGCGGTAGGGCTTGATACATCTGCTGCTGATTTGCTCTCACCTCAGCAGAAATATCATTATAGAGGGTATTTGCCAGCCCATTGACTAAAGCCGCCAGACCCGCAGCTCTTTCCTCTGGATCCTCGGAGTGGATCACAGCCTTTAGGATTTGCTGTGGAATCTCCAGATTGAAGCGAGGGCCTTGCGGCGCTGCTTGCGGAGGAGTGTATTGTGGCTGTTGTGCCGCAGCTAGGGTTTCATTAATTCTCGCCAATTCACGAAGTACAGGATCGGGGGCTTGCCCCCCAGGCGCTTGCGCGCCTCCCTGCGGCTGTTGCTGGCTGGGGGCTTGACCCCCAGAAGGAGGAAGAGCATCTCCCTCAGCGCGCTCCACAGGTTCGTCCGCAGGCGCAGGAGCTTGCGCTCCTCCCTGGCCCGCAGATGCGGGTTCAAACGGATCGAAGTCGAGGATATCTTTTACACTAGGGCCAGCAACGGGCTCTGCGCTCGATGCCGGCGCTGCTGCGCCATTGCTATTGTTATCTGCCATCATCTAACTCCTTCACTGGGGCTAAGAATATCTCAACTCCCATTATCAGCCCCTCGATTACACCCTGCTGGCGAATGGCCTTTAGCCTGCCTTCATCTGTAGTAAAGTCCACCGTAGCTAATCCCTTTGCAAGTTCCCTCGCTTGCAGTACTACGCGCGAGAGCGCCCAATTCACTGGACTATCACTACTAATATAAGCCTTGAGTTGCTTGCCCAGCCCCTCCGGCGGGGCCTTGAGCGCCATTTCCTCCATTTGGAGGTCTAACTCCTGGGAGTCCTGCATCTATCGGCACCCCTTCCTGGCCTGACATATCCCCGCCCTGTTGCATTCCCGCTGCCATAGGCGGAGCAACCTGAATTTTGAAACTAGTAAGATTCTTCGCCCCTGCGAGGTTCGCCATGTACTCAAAGATCGCAGGCCCGTTATATTGCATTGCAAGTTGTGGGTTGGTGGATACAGCAAGCCAGATCTCCTTCCATACATCAAGCATGGCCACCCTGTCAAGTGGCAGCGCTCCGTCATGGATGGGAAAGTAGAAGTTACCCTGCACATCATCGGGTTTGATGGGTACGAGTAGGCCCTCCGCCCCCACTATCTTTAGATAGAACTCCATGGATTGATATTGCTGGACATTGGAAGCCTGCATCTCAGCCAGCTCAGTCATGCCCTGTGCACTAATCATCCTCGCTAGCGCCGCCTGGCGGCTCGCTCCACTCTCACTAGTTATCCTGCTTTCTGTCGCAGAGCGCCGCCCGCCAGGTTGAACTCCTTTAAGGCTATCGTTGACCCCACTGAGGATGTCGCCAAGGCGCATAAACGCACTCACATTGTCGATGTGGGCAGCGGTTACATCTTGGACTGATAGCTGGTTCAGCACCGTTCTAACATCCCTGCCCATAGCCGCCTGCTTGAGGCGGATAAACTTCCCAGGACCGGGGTCTTTTAGATCCTGCATCTCTACATAGTGCGGGTCGACGACGAACATGTTGTTTAGCGCACTGCGGACATTAAACATGTGGGAGTTTACGAACCAGGAGAGAACATCTTGAATTGGGCCTAGCATGTCAACTAGCGACATCTGACCGAAGCCGTAGCCAATGGAATTTGGCTCAATCACACAGATCGGATGCTTCCCATGCTCGTCTTCAAATGGCTCGGCCTGGATTATTTGCCTCTTATTAGCTATCGTGAAGATCCAGCGCTCTATCGCATCATCCTCTCCCAGTCCCCAATCCTTTGGACTGATATCAATTGTTCCCTGGTCTAATTGATGATACTGTGCAATCCTAGTATCCCAGCGACCAGAATTACTACTCCCAGGATCACTATCCCCACCAGTGAGTAGCGAGCGCATGCTTTGATCCGCTGCCTCATCACCTCCCTTGCTACCTCCAGGCTTTCCAATCGCGTCAATATAGAAGAGAGTTCCATCTCGCTCTGCCCTCTTAAGGGTGTGCATTCCCTCATAGCTGCGCCAGAATACGAACTCTCCACGCTTATTGACTTCCTCCATGGGAACTCTTGGATCTGGGAAAAACTTGTAGGGATTAATTGAAGTGACATCGTTGCCCTCGTAGCAGAGATAGGGTTTCTTTTGCGTCAGCGGCGTGTCAGGCGCCAGCTCTGGCGCGAGCATTCCGAGAGGGCTTCCATACCCCTGGACGGCTCTCATCTTCCACTCTGTGATCCAGAGATTTCTTACCACTCCCACTCCGTAGATCTGCCCGTCCATCATCCACTGAAAGATCTTCCTCACTGCTTTGGATTTATCCGCGTTGAACTGCAGTATCGTCTCCATCTTCCTCGCTGGCTCCACCGCCTCGGCGGAATAGCTACTCACTTGAAAGATCGGCTTCTGGCCGCAGAAAGTATGGATGAGATACGTGACAATAGTCCACACCGTGGCATAAATATAGGGGACATTGATTGTCGTAACACTCGGCGCTTCGCCCTTATTATTTGTATCAGCCAGTAGTTTATCAAAGTCTGTCCTATTGATGTAGGCCATGAAGCGACGTTCATTGGCCTGCCAGCGAGCGTGGAACTGGCTCATCTTATCCTCGCTTGATTTCAAGCGTTCGATAAGCTTATCGCGAACTTTCGCATGAAGAGGGCTCCCCGGCGAGAGCCTGGAAATTGCACTTCCCTCGGGCGGAGGGGAAGTACTCCCGCCGGGGATATCAACCTGGTTGGCCTCAGGTTGATACTGCGGGCTTGAAGTTGGAATATCGCTAGCTATTGCCATCACGGTGCCTGTCTGTACTCGCCCATCTCCAGTCGGATCGGGCGGTATTCATCTAGTGCAAGAACATTCTGGCC
The DNA here is from genome assembly GCA_003223975.1 of Acidobacteriota bacterium. Lineage (GTDB taxonomy): Bacteria > Acidobacteriota > Blastocatellia > Pyrinomonadales > Pyrinomonadaceae > OLB17. The sequence goes on along the minus strand of QHXS01000043.1, from coordinate 16,931 downwards.
GCTCGCATCAGTGGCGTCCGCCGCGCCAGTGGCCGCGAATGGATCGAGCAGCGCGATACACATCGCGATCACGTCAGGAAGGTCCATCTTGCCAAGAGGCCAGTCATTCAGTTGCGTGATAAGAACCGGAAAGTGCCTCTGATGTGTGATGTAGCCCGCCTTATATCTAGGCGCGAGGATGCCCTCCACTCTAGGCACCTTCTTTCGCTCAGTACCATGGAGCTGCTTTGTTTCTTTGATAATCTCGAAGTACGCCCTTGGTCCCCAGGTCTTGGCTCGCTTAAACATCTCAGCCTGCAAGAGGTGGACCAGAGCAGCCTGATATGCAATCGCCTCCACGCCATGGTGGGTAGGAGACCACATGAAGTGTAGATCGAAGTATCGCTCGACCTGCTCAAGAGGGTGCGCTCCTATTTTCTCCCAGGTGTCTAGGACATGGATCTTCCCGGTGGCATCAATTCCCACTACTCCAATTGCACAATATGCCGCTCGTTTATCTTCAGAGATGGCTGGATCAATGACTTCTGAGACGGCCAGAAACTCAGTGCGCTCCCTAATCTGTATTTTAATTCTAGAGGGGTCGAACTTTCTAGTTTCATCGTCCTGGTAAACCCTACTTCCGTACTCCATCTCAAATGTAGTAAGCATCCCGATACGCGCATATGATAGGCGTTTGGCATTATACTGCTCCACAGTCATATAGAATGGTGCTATTGGCTCCCCCTCGGGATCGAGGGCGCCAAAGACCACTGCGCACCACTCAGGATTCTTTACTAGGTTCATCAGGAGCGCCTGCGGGTGGAGGAGTGTGCCGATGGCTACTATCCTGCCCTCCCCACTCATCTGGGGTAGAGCTGGCACTAGCGCCTTATAGAACCAGGATTTAGCCTTCCCCATCTGCTCCTCAGTACTTACACTCTCCTCATCCTCTACGTCATCGACGATAATACAGTCGGGTCGGACGAAGCCCACATTGAGGCCACGTATCTGCCCACCTCGACCGCGGCACAGCGCGACTACGCCATTAGTTAGCTCTACGTAGTCCTCACTCCAGGATAGTCCAGTGCTGCGCTCCGGCCTAAGCACTCCAAAGGTCGCTTTGAGCAGATCATTGTCTTCCAGCTCCCTTTTGACGTTATCCAGCTGGCTTATGCTGTGCGTAGCAGTCTCACTGACGTAGACTAGGAACTTTACATCCTGGTATACTATGTTTATCTCATTCGCAAGGTTCACAATGGTAGTTTTCCCGACACCCCTAGGCAGCATCAGCACAACGAAGCGAGAAGTAGTCATATTTATCGTATTTGCTACCCTATCCCACTCAAAGAGTGGTTTAGGGACTTCATAGGGGTTGTCGTAGTCGACTTTGTAGGTGAAATACTTGATAATCTTCTCCAATTGCTCCTCATCCCAGTGCCATTCCGCCTTCGGCCAGCTTTCAGCACCAAACTTCAACAAGAAGTCTGCCCGTCCTAGAAGTATTGCAATCATCCCCCTGTGGACCCAGCTCATCGGGAACTCAAACGCGGAGCGTTTGAAAGTCCTCGCATAGAGGGTTGGATCTCTATAGCACTGAAGGCGCAGATAATGCAGCTCTTCTTCGGTCATTTGATCCACAGTTAATCAGAGACCCTCGGGGTCTCGCTCTCTAGTACCCACCCCCACCAGCACCACCACCGGGGCTGAAGCCACCATTAATCAGCTGCATCATGCGGAGCAGCTCTGGCGGCGGGCCTGAGTAGTTGATTCCACGGAAGGTCTGCTGTTGCGGCGGAACATCGCTTTGGCGGGGAGCATTATTCACCTCTGGCGGGCGATCTAGCCCATGGAATGGTGCCTGCGGTGCCACTGGCTGACCAAAGGGACTGATCCCTGGCAACTGCGGCCGCATAGGCATCATCCCACCGGGAGGGGTCACATCAGGGCGAGCCCTAGGGATCTGGGGCTGTGGTGGGACTCCTCCACCATACGGTGCTGCGGGATAGCCCACCCCAGGGCTTCTCGCCGTAGGTGTGCGGGACTGCGGCGCAGCTCCTCCTCCATAGCGCGTAGAGCGCTCTGGCTGGCCAGCAAATATATCATTCCCCATACGGTCTTGCACCTATTACTCCCCGAAGTAGTATCCGAATGGATTTATATACTCTGGGCGGGCTCTTGGCAGAGGTGGCGTAAAGCCCTCTTCATAGGGACTCCATCCACTCCCTCTTCTTACATACGGCTGATAATCGGGAGAGAATGGATCAGGCCTCGGCTGCGGCATGTTGCCGAGGAACTTATAGCTATCCGGCGGGCCACCAGCTGGCCTCGGCTGCGGCGGGCGTGGAGTGCCATAAGCGGGCGCTTTGCTAGCCCCACCCGCTTCTAGGAACCCCGGAGTGCTAGCTACTGGCGGGGCGACGCCATAACCCCCTGCCATTAGATCCACCGCCTGCTGGCTCGGCGGGGAGAAGAAATCACCAATGCTAGCAAAAGGATTAACCGCAGGCGCTGCTGGCGCGGGAGCTGCCGCTGCTGGACTCACACCACCTAGCCCAAGATCAGATGGCGAGAAGACTCCTCCGTAGAGATCTGGTTCTGTGCCCCTGTTCGCTCCTCCCGTCCCACTGGTAACTGAACGATATGTACCAGCTGGCGTTCCCGCTGCTCCTGGGACTTGATAATTCTGGGTGGGTGTTCCCGCTGCACCTGGTCTCACAGCGCCAGCTGCATTGGCCCTCTCCCGCGTGACTCCAGAGAACTCTGGTCCCTGCGCTGGCGCCCTTGGCGCTTGGATAGATGTCAGTGGATCATATCCATGGCTGGAGCCAGTGCCTTGCAGGGAGGGTGGGAGAGAATAGGACTGGCCGGGCATCGGCCCGCCGGGAGCTGCAGGTCCAGCACCACCATAGTTCAATCTATTACGAGTAGCGCCAGAGAAACCCGGAGCGGCTTTGCCAGCACCCATAAATGGCGCATCATAGGAGTCTGTGGGTGTCAGCGTTCCGGTGGGAAATCCCCCTGGATAGCCAGTGGCGGAGAGGGCACTGGCGCCACCAGCGGAATTGCCGTACACCCCGCCGGAATTGTCAGCTACACGCTGCGGCGAGCCTGGGGAATTAAAGTACCCCGGATTGTAGTCTGGGGAGGTGCCAGTAGGAGCGCCGGGCAAACTGTTGATGAGATCATCCATTGTGGTTGGGCCAGGAAGCTCCGCTGGATTCTGATAATAGTTTCCCGCTCCTTCACTTATCCCTGGAGCATATGGGCTCATGGATCTATCAATATTAGCATTTGCTCCCCCGGTGGAGCCAATATAGGGATTAATGTTGGCAGTGCGATCACTACTCCCACTGGAGAACGCTGACGGCGCTGGCGCTGCGCTCAGCGAAGTTAGTCCACCCCCACCTATCGCACCGGCGCCGCCAGGGGTAATTGGCGCTGAGGGTGTAGAGGGCGCTTGCCCTCCTCCATGCGCTCCACCGCCACTTTCTAGGTGAGGGGGCAGCGAGAAGCTGCTCGGCGCGCTCAGGGCGCCAGCTTCGCCCGCCGCACCAGCAGCAGGAGCTGCACTTGGCGCTGCACTAGCTGGTGCGACGCTAAGGGAGCTAGAAAGCGCCGGAGCGCCAGCAGCTGCGGCAGCTCCCAGCTGGCCAACACCAGCCCCAAGGCTCATGCCCGCTGGCATAATTCCCGCCGCAGCGCCGCGAAGCGTTGCGAGATTTGCGAGTAGTGCTGGAAGGGCCATCTCGTTAGCTCCCTATAGTGTTAATCCGAGACCCTCGGGTCTCGCTCATCCTGTAAGCCGCAATCCAGTACCAATGCCCGCGAAATTAAGCAGTAGCACAACAACTATCAACACTGCGACGACCATAATCGCAACTCGGATTATGCGACCCAAGGGCTCTGGTGGCGCGAAGTTCGCCAGGATATAATACGCCAGCCAGACAACAATGCCCAGCACTAGAAGAATAATCAAAAAACTGATGAGCCCGCCAATGGAGATTGCCATCTTATTAGCTCCCTAAGCTTGATTATAGGGTGGTCGTGGGCGAGGAATTGGCGCTCCTGGCGCCTGGCGATTGACTAGATCTCCAGCCATACCGCTAGGCGTCTGCCCAAAGCCGATATCCTTCGCCCACTGCGGGGCCGTCGGCTTTGGCATCCCTCTCGCCGCGCCGTAGATCTGGGCGAGCTGCTGTAGCGATCCGCCAATCCCGCTAGAGGGCTGCTGCGCTCCACCCTGTGGTATGCTAGATGTGATGAGCCCTTGCTGGGGCTGGAAGGCACTTCCCAGCCAGCTCAACATCCCCTGCAAGTTCATCCCCGGCTGTTGCGCGGGCTGCCCAGGCATCGTATTCATGGGCGCACTGCCAGTCCCGCTCGCTCCCCCTCCGCCATACATATTCCCCAGGGAGGAGAATGCAGCGCCGCTCGGTTGCGGATTCCCTCGCTGCTGATTTTGCCCTACTCCCATCAGGGTGCTATAGTCAATCATGGCGTGCATCCTATGTGTTAGTCAGAGACCTACGGTCTCGCTCAACTGTGATAGCTATCCAAGCCACTGAAAGGTAATAACGCCCTTTGTAGCCGGCGCCAAGAGCGCTTCGCGAAGTGAATTGGCTTCAGTTCTCCGTAGGTCAAGTCGTGAGAGATTTTTGCAAGTGAGTACGAGAACGATGGGTCTCTCATAGATCGCTTGAAGGAGTGGTTTGTAGAGCTTTTCAAGCTGGGAGTATCCCGCAAGGGTTTCTGTGAGCTTGCACTCGAAGCAGATGACTCGGGAGTTGAGGACAAGGTAGCTATCTGTTTGCGCATAGCCAATGCCATTAGAGTCCTCAAATCTCATCCACTGGTTGTGATGAATCTGGGCTTCCAAGGGCAAGCTCGAGCTGAAATGGCGCTGGAATTGGCGCTCGTAGCTCAGACCCCTCGCTTTGCTCCCCCTCACCCTCTGCTTCTGGTGTGGGCTGCGCAGCGCCAGTTCCGCCCACTTCAGTCCCTGGATCGTGCGTGATCCGCGATGCCTCAAGCTGTCTAACAGTTCCAAGGCGAGCTGCTGCTGCTTCTCCCTTGATCCGCTCAAGTTCAGCATTGGTAATCACCACCGCTTTGATATTGGTGTTCACAGTGCTCTTCGGTCCAAATCCTGTCCTGTCAAGGCCTAGAGTCAAGAGATCCTTCAAGTCAGAGGTTTTAATCTTCTCCGGCGCTTCTATGAGGCGCTCGTGCAGCACCTCCATGGCGTCATTTGTGAAGCCAGCAAGCCTCTTATGAGTATCAAAATAAAGCTCTTCCACTTGCCCGGTGTAGTGCGCGATTAGCTCCTGAAAAGCCGGATCATGGCGGAGCTGCACGACCCGCTGCGGGGTATATCCAGTGATGAGCGAGATCTCAGCGTTGTCTTTGCCTAGAGCTACTAGCCGGGCCGCCTCATGATGAGAGCCCCTGATCTTCTTTAAAAGCGCCGCCCCCTCCGGCTGGCGCTTCGGCAGGGCTTCGCCAAGTATTAGATCCTCTTCAACTAGCTCTCTCGCAAAATGGGCGAAGAAGGGCTGCTGCCCTCCAGGGATCATCGCTTCCAGCTCTTCAAAGAGAGCGTCTGGTGCGTTCACTGCGCGCTCACAGGTTGTGGTTCATCGGGATTGGTGCGAGATGTTAGTAAAGTGAAAGATGCGGGAAGGAGCGGGCCAACAGCGTAGGTGTGGAGAAAACTCAAATCCTGCATTGTGAGTGAGTAGCTAGTTGTATCAATTTTCTCTACATAGCCCGCTCTGCTTATCACCTTTCCAAAGGTTAAATTAAAGCGAACTCTGTCAATGCCAGTGAAGTTCTGCCCAGGATGAGCAGCACCCCAGGTGAGGATGAAGTGTGCTGTGCTGGGACTAGAAATGTAGTCAGTCATTGGGTGCCTTCGCGCTCACGAGTTCCCAAATCACGATCTCCAGTCAAAATGCTAATCACGATCTCCAGTCAAAATGCTGCTCACGCTAATGTAAAAACTCCGTTCGCCGCATCGAAATCTGCCTTAAAGGTCTCTCCAGCGGAGAGCGTAATGCTCGCTCCGTGATCGAACCAGCCGACGAGATATTTGCTCGCCGTTTCATTGCTGTAGATGACGCCATACCTGAAGGCGGTCCAAGTACCAGTGGCGGTGAAGGTGTAATCTGCTATCGTCACCTTCGAGACCCCGCCAGTAGGTGGGACGAGGGTAACCGCTAGCACGCCGCCTCCCGCAGTGTAGCCCGTGCCAGTAACCTCTCCCGCTCCCGTCCAAAGCGTATTCGTCGCGCTGGGAGGAGTGCTGGTAAGCCCCAGCCGGAATGCATGAGTAGAAAAGTTAAAGCGGGCAAGCAAAAGATCCTGCGCGAAGGAATTAAATTTCTGAAGAGCCGCCATGGAGAGCCTCCGCAATTCTCCCCGCAATGTAAACCTCCAGAGCCCGCCATGCAAGTGGGAACTTAGCTGGTAAAATGTAAATGGAGATGAATGCCCCCGAGTTGAGAGCCCACATTCACAATGTGAAAGAGCCCATCAGGTGGATGTTCATAAGAGCCCATCACCTCCAGCACGCCAGAAAACTGGAGAGCTGGTTCGCCCGCCCTGCGCAGCCATGCAGGGGGGAAGGCCCACCCCACAACCACAGGTATTCCCACAAACCCACTGGGTTTATAGGGTGCTACATAAACCCACAAACCTAGTAGGATTGTGGACACAACCGCACGTTGATGTGCGTTCACGATCTTGTGATCGACTGGCGTTCGATTGTTGTTGACCCAGCCCATGTCCTTTGATACACATATACGCATGGAAGACGGACATACGGACTCACACGGGCAACCCGCCCGAACCGGGCTTCCGAAAGGCAGGTCACAATGGCCACTTTACAAACTTTGTTCACGAACAAGAAGCAGGGCTTCTCGTGCGAGATCACGATACCACAGGATTTCCAAGCGGAGTTCGACGCGCTTACCCCCCGCATGGCGTATTGCGCGGCCTACGGTTTCGGTCAATCCACGATTGACGGTATCGCGGGGATGAAAGATCAGGCCGCATTCGAAGGCAAGATCATGAAGAAGTCCGACGCGATATTCGCGGGGACAGTTCGCGTGGCGGGAAGCGGGGAACGGACTCCGACGAAGACCCCGATGGAACGCGAGGTGTGGAAAATCGCGGCCTTGGATTTGGCGGAACTCTTCACCAAGAAGAAAGTGCCGAAGGACAAGCAAGCGGTTTACGTTCGCATGAAGGTCGAACGGGATTGGGACGAACTGGTCGAACAAGCCCGGATCAACCTTGAAAAGGTCGAAACGATCAAGCCCGATGCATTCGCCGCTTTGGACGAACTCTATGCGGAAGACGAGTCGGACGAAGAGGAGTCCGACGAAGAAGACGACGAGTCGTGAGACAATCGGGGTGGCCAATGGCCACCCCTTCCCGCCACCCTTTTGAAAGCCAGATCCATGAAGAAACCAAAGCCGGAAACCAAGGTCCGCGTGATTCGCGATACGCGCGATGCTACGAAGGATTATTGGCTGCATTGGCAAATCGCCCGGAAACTCTACGATGAAGGCATCTTGGCATTCGACCTTACCAACAACTGCTATTGTGAGAAGAACTCATGAACCGGAGGCGCCAATGGCGCCTCCTCCCTTCCACCACATTTGAAAGCCAGTCCAATGTCACCAGAAGTCAGAGAAGCTTTCCGCGAGCTATGCCTTGGCATCGCAGAGGAGATCAACGCCAGTCCACAGGGCGTTCCCGCCGGGCCACTGTATATGGCCTTTGCCACCAAAGGGTTCTCCCTCGAACAATTCGAGGCCATCATGGGCGCCCTGGTCGCGACGAAGAAGATCAGCAAGAGCGGACATCAATACTTCCCAGCGAAGCAGAAATAGCACTCGAGGGGGCCAACTGGCCCCCTCTTCACGCTGCTGGCGCCCACTGCCCAGCCCATGCAGGGGCCGAAACCCTCTTCCTTGCAATGCAGGGCTGTAAACTACGGTTGTAAAAGACACAACCGGGTGCACAACTGTAGCTGGTTGTGTTACCCATCGCGGACACATGAAGGTCTGGACGTGAAAATGCAGAGAGCCAACTGCAGGCTGGCTTCTGTAGGAAATATATATATATAATACCCCCCTCTCAGGCATACATGAAGGCCCACAGCACTCTGTGTGACACCGACGGGTCACATGTTCGGGGGGTGTTGTATGGGTCGTTGTGTGGGCTCTCCAGTCCCATGCGCGTGAAGCTGGCATACCACTACACAATCCGATTGTGCGCTGGCGTTATTTGTGCCATAATTGTGCATTTCGCAGGAGGAACACACGCAATGCCACTCGTTATCATACACCCAACTAGAGGGCTTTTCGTTGCTGCCCTCAACAACAATCCCTCATTCTCAAAGCGGCGAAACGCAGCCTTCGCCTTCTTCACCACAGCGGGCGAAGCCCGTGCAGAATTATCCAATTGGCCACTTAATATCTCTCAGTTTTGTAGAGTATACAATACCGAGCGAGATCTCGCGTCAATCAGCGATCTGCTATCCTATCTAGAACGAAACGCGAAGAAACTACAAAATGGTCTCAGTCCCTGGACTTAGCACCCCTACACAATCCAATTGACAACTGGGGGAAGATATGCCATTGTTGTGCATGGCACAACGGGCTTCGCCCGTAGAGCACCCACGGAGACTCACCCATGCGAACCAGCTTTCACACTCGTCTTGGACCTGCATCACTCGCGATTGCAGATCTCACAGACTACTATTCCAAAGGGCTTATCATCACCCGCCTTAACACTCCAAAGGCTCATCGTGGGCAGGGCCACGCTAGCGCCCTCTTAAAGCGCATCTTAGCAGAAGCAGATACCACAGGCACCACCCTGTGGCTCGAGATCGCACCTTCGGATGGCCTGGATTTTGACGCCCTCGAGGCTTGGTATTCACGCCACGGCTTTAGCAACATCGGTGGCATCTACCGCAGGAAACCAAACCACAGGAAGGAGACTCATCATGAAACTCGTTCTTAACAAAACCTACGGGGCATTCCACCTCAGTGATACGGCTCTTTGCCGTATCGCTCACTTGAAAGGCAAGAACATCTACCCGCAGGAAGTGGAGGGTTATACCTGCTACTACGAGGACCCTGACTTCAATGAGTCCACTTACTGGGATCCCTACACCTGGGATCGCACAGACCCGGATCTAGTTCGTGCAGTGGAAGAGCTGGGGCAGCTGGCCGGCGAGGGCCTTGTAGTGCGCAACATTGATTCTGGCCAGCTCTACCGCATTTGCGAGTACGACGGAAAAGAGTGGCTGGAGTTTCCATCTGACATCAACTGGGAGATTGCAACATGACACCTGACAAGCTTGACTTACTCTTCGGAGGACAGAATTACATCATCCTCTGGATAGTATTAGCAGCCCTAGTTTGGGGCATTTGGAAACACTTCACACACTACGACTCATAGAGCGGCTTCGCCGCCAGGAGTAATTCCCATGAACGACTCTCGGAAGAACCATCTTGAAGCAGCTAGCAAACTCATCTCACAAGCCATGGATCTCATCAAAGATCTAGGAGATGAGGAACAAGAAGCCTTCGATAACCTACCACAGGGCTTGAAGGATGCAGAGCAGGGAGAGAACATCTCAACCACCATTACCATTCTCGACAGCACAGTGGGTGCACTGGAGGAAGCTCTCTCAGGGATCGACGACGCTTTGGCTTGACTCAAAGCGACCTTGAAGTTTATCTTCCCACGCGCCTTCACCTTTTGACTTGCACCTGACTTGCACTCTAGTTGGCTTTTGACTTGCACTCTAGTTGGCTTTGGTGTCCAGCGGACTTGATTGTCCGCTGGCATCCTAAACCAAAGGAGAGTAGCCATGAAAACCTCAGACCGCTTTAACCACAGGATTAGCACTCTAGTCGATACATATCAGGGTGCAGTCCCTCTCGCTCGCCTTCTACTTGAAGCAGCACGCTTGGAGAGTGAATCTGGTCGACCAGAGCTATATCTTCAGCAGGAGTATGGTGATGTCTTCCTCCTTCTCACCTTCTCAGATGGAAGCACCGCAACTCTAGCAGTAAATGAGGAGATGTGAGATGAGACCACAGGATTTTTGCCCACGCCTTCGCGCCTATTCTCATGAGGATGCAGATGGCATCTCCTGGGACATGGAGGCAATAGCAGTTGACTTCATCTCACTTGCAAAGGCAGGTGGGATGGATGAAGCTGCTTTCTTTCGTGCCCTGCATCAGACCTGGCCGGAGGTCACAGTTGATTTGCGTCTTGAGAGGGAGCTAAACTAATGCCCGGGATTTGCATTCTGACTGGAAGGAGCTTCTAGATGCCAATCACTCAAGAACGCATGATCGCCCTTTGCACCGAGGGCCTGGCCCAGCGTCAAGCCTTCGTTCGCTTGCGAGATGAAATCAGCACCACCTTAGCAGCCCATCGCATGGATACCCTCATGGCGATAACCCTGATCGAGGGCATCATAGCGACCTCCCAACTCCCACCGGCGGACAACCTCATTGCAGAGTCCGTCCATTGGCGCTACCGCAGGGGCGCGAACGAGAAGAACAGGGATCGCATGCGCAGAAAGCGGGCTACCCAGCCCCATCCAATCAACGCGCCAACCAGCGTTATCCGCCCCCTCACTGACTCTGACTTGGAGAACCTTAACCTTGATGAGGAATTTGCGCGTTGGAACCGAGGAGAATCTCATGATTAAGATCGAAACTGGAATTCCTGTCCCTGGAGATAGCAGAGGTAGATGCAGAAAATATCCCTTCTGTGATATGCAGATCGGGGACTCCTTCTCTGCCCCCTCACAGAGTAAAGTCGTTTCTGCAGCATCAAAATACAAGCGGGAGCATCCTGGATGGAACTACACCACCCGACGCGATGGCACTGGCGTTGCTTGCAGAATTTGGCGCATCTCCTAGGGCGTTGTGCCTGCAGGGCATTAACACTCGAGCCCACAGACACTGGCTCTTTACAGCCAATCTCTTGACTCGAAGCTACCTTAGCATTAACATTCTCAATGCGCAGACGTGCGCATTGAGGAGCATCATAGCTATGGCAAATGTCACCATCCCCCCAGCGGGCGCAGCAATCAGCAACCACAGCTCTAATGAGCGCCGAACAGACGCAGTAGCATCTCGCGCTCTCGCGCATGAAGCAGCACTTGCAGAGCGTGCAGAGGAGCAAGCTCGCACTCGCCGTGCAGCACTCGACGCCCCCTGGTATACAGAGCAGCTCGACCCCAACAACTTTGGCGCCAACGAGTTCCTGGACCCTCAGCACATCGCGATGTTCAACGGGACGGCCGGAGGCCGTCGCGCGGCCAGCTTTCCCGAGCGAACCCTCGACACCGGCCTTCACTTCAATCCCACGCCATCGGCTCTCAGCCCTAGTGGTGCCAGTGAGCGCGATATCGCCACCCCACTCCATCCCGAAATCCTTACCGACATCATACTCGATCTCTGGACCCCCTCAACCTCTTATGGCGCCCTTGGACAAGCGCTGGGTGTCGCCACCGACGCTCCCCCCTCAATCGCTTGTCCAGCCGAGCCTCCCCTTACAATCTCACCCCCGCTAGATAGCACTAACTTGCCTGAAGTCCCACCGGAGAGTGCGCCGGAGGGCAGCAGCAGGGCAAAGCGCCAAGCGGACTGGGCAGCCCAGGGCGACCCAGCTAACCCCACCACAGGGCAGCCGGCAGGGCAGCCGAAAGATGACGCAGCGCAGAAGCGCCAGCGCGACGAAGCAGCTCGCCAGAAGCGTGAAGCGGAAGAGAAGCGGCAGCGAGACGAGGCAGCAAAGAAGTAGCATTGGCCTAGCGTCCTCCCAAGCATAGGCCTGATGGATGTGTTCAGTTGGCCTTCGGCCAACCTAATGGGTATCTTCACAAAGCGAACACACCCATCGAACTCGTGATTAGCGCCCTGCCAATGGGTCTTGACAACTGTGCATAAGTGTGCCATCATGGCGGGCAAAGGAGTCCCATGCCATGAAATCGCTCACCATAGCTCTCGCGCCGAACGGCAGCTTTAGGCTGCAACTCCCAACCCACTTTGTTGACATCCCAGCAACAGAGGCGGGCATCCACCTTCTAGCTACCACAATCAGGGATTGGACGCAGGATGCCAAAATCGCAACCCCCGGCAGTCCAACCCAGGCCCAAATCCTTGAAGCCCTCAGAGGAGCCTCCTGGGGAGAACCGAAGCAACTCGCAGGGCACTCGAAGCGCCGGGCAGATATTAAAGCAGCAACTGGTGTTGTTGTCCGTCCTGCGAAGAAGGAGAAACACCAGCTCAGCTTAGCTGATCTAGGTCTTTGAACTCGTGATTGGAGGCAGCAGCACAGCCCAATGGGCGCAGGGATCATACTAGCTATAATGTTGTGGCTGAACGGCCATCAGGAGCTTGCGCACTACCTACCACCGAAGCATGACACCTGTTGTGGTTATAAAGGCTGTAACAGACATCAACATTTCTCTGGCCGCTCTTGCGGCATTCCCTGGGAGGACAGAAAGTGAGCATTAACTTTACCTTCATGGCAACTGAGGCGGACATCGTAGTCTACTTTGAAGATGGCAGCTCGAAGAGCTTTCCACCACAGCAAGAGGAGCACTTCCAACTCCCTTCTGGCAGTATGTGTACTTTCAGCTCCACAGCAGGACGCGAAGAGGAAGACGAGCACATGCAGCCACAACCCCCTTCTGCAGAGGAGTTCGCAGAGCGCATGCTGGCTTTCTGGACCGGAATGCTAGATCGCGCTCGCGCAGCCCAGCAACCTTCGGCCGAAGTGCAGCCGGCGAACTCGTGATTGGAGGAGCTATCCCGGTGCAAATCATCCTCGGCCTCTCCGGCCCGCCGAGGGCTGGCAAGGACTCCATTTGCAGCATCATCAGCGAACTGCATGGTGCAGCAGCTATCCGCCGCATGTCAGCTCCCTTGAAGACCATCGCCCTGCAGTTCATCCCCCTCGCTCAGCGCGGAGGAATCGAGCAGCGAAAAGACGACCCCCTCAACTTGCTTGGAACTAGCTACCGAGATCTCCAGATCGGCGCCTGGATCCTCGGCCGAGACCTCATGGGAGAGGATTGGCTAGGCCATCACCTTTTTGACACCATTCGCTATTGCCACTCCCCCCTCATCCTAGTCCCAGATTTCGGCCGCCTTAGTGAAGCAATGGTGCTAGTCCACTCCGGGCTTCGCATTCTCCAGCTCAAAGTGCAACGCCGAGGCAGCACCTTTGAGGGCGACAGCAGAGAAGATTTCTCCATCCCAGGAATCTCCAACACCTTCTACATCTTTAATGATGGAACCCTAGCTGACTTACGCAACAGCGTGGTGCGTGAAGTCATGCCCTGGATTGAAGAGCAATCGAAGATGCGACCTACAGCCCATCCCACCGAGGAGCTGCCAGCATCCCCTTGACGGGCGCTTTGCCCCCGCATATGCTCTCCGGGCTGGGAGATCCCTGTCCCGCACCCCTCGAAATCCTAGTTCCGGAGAGCACCAGCGCGCGAAGCGCGCAACGGAACTCCGAAGCAAATCGGAGAGCACCAGATGTCTAAGCATATCGGCAGCTACAGCGCAATGCACGGCCCAGCGGGCAAAGTGCTCACCGAGTATACAGAGCAGAACATCCCTCTCCTCTGGAACCACGTCGCAGAACGGATTGTAGATGTCCAGAACACCGGAAGCATTTACACTGGCCACATTTCTGGCTACACCGTCAGCGATCCCTTTTTACTAACCGAGGACAAAGCCTTCTACTTCTCCCCCCACATCCCCAGCAACGCCAACCCCTCACTCTCCATCAACACCCTTCCAGCCTATCCCATTTTCGCCGAGGGGGGAGAGGAGCTAGCCGCCGGAGAGCTTGATCCGAACAAAACCTACGTCTTGCTTTTCCGAACTACGATTGCCCAAGAAGGCTCTTTCCCCGCCTTCTATATCCAAAAAGGCCCTCCGGGCGACACCGGCCCCAAGGGCGATGAGGGACCTCCTGGACCACCATCTGGCCTACAGTTCCCCACTGTCGCAGCCCTCTTAGCATCCACCAACGGGCCGCAAGGCGTTGGCTCCCTTTGGAAGGGCGCGAATTTCCACTACCGAGAAGCCGCCGCAGGCGCCACAGACCATCACCTCACTACCGCCGGCGGAGTGAAACTCTACGTACTCCAGGGCGATGATGGTTGGTATAACTTTCTCGCCATGAACCCTGCTCGCGATGGCGTCACTGACGACGCGCCAAAGCTTCGCAAGCTCCTCGCCATCCGCCCCCTTTTCGACCCAGCAGAAATCCCCGGCAGCAACCCTTGGCCAGAAGGCCCCTCCATTCACATCCCGGCGGGCGATTATTTCATGAACTCCGGCCCCTGGGGCATTCAGGTCAAAGCCGTCACCCGCCTCCGCGGGGAGAGCTACAACCCTCCTGGCCACCTGCACGCCACCACCCTGCATTTCCCCGTCGACTGCTGTGGCATGAAGTTCAACCACTTCGACACCTTTGAGAATATTATAGAAACCGTAGGTACCTTCGGCACAGGCGGAACCATCGGTTCAGTCATCGACGGTATCGGCTTCCGTGGCATTCTCACCACTGGAACTGTAGGCAACCCCAATGCACACGGCCTGTGGCTCTGCACCGCCACTCAGGTACGGAATTGCTACATTGATAATTTCAATGGAAATGGAATCCACGCCATTGGAACCAGCATTGGTCAAAGCTACACTCCCTGGACCTCCGGCACTGACTACGCGAGACTGCAGTGCGTAGTAACCGCTGGTGGGACAAAGGGCTATCGCTGCCTCACCGATCCCGGCACTGCTTCTACCAGCCAACCTACTCACACCGACCCTAGTGATCTAACTCCCTATCCCGACGGCTTCGTCTGGCAATACGTCAATCCGCTTACTCGCGGCGGTCCCTCTATTTCCCATTTCCACAATGTCGGTGTAGTCGCCAACCGAGGCAGCGGAATATTCATTGACGGAGGAGACAGTAACGTCGTCACTGGCATTACCATCAACGCAGTTGCCAACGGCCGCCACGGCATCAATGACAGTAATTTCCTCGGCAACACCTGGATCGGCTGCCACTCGCGTGGCAACGGCTGCGCTACTAACGGCGGCAACCCTGCCAACCAATCCTCCATGGTCTCTTTACAGAACGGACCAGGCGGAACATACAACAAATACTACGCCAAGTTCACTACGACTGAAGCCCTGCTAGCCGCTACCCAGCCCGGTACTGATGACAGTGTTTGGATACCTACCTCTGGCGGCGGCATCAACGTTCCCTTCCATCCCTACTTCCCCGTCTGGCTGCCTGGGCAGCCCGTCGGCACGTATTTCAAAGGCGGAGGATTCGTCGGTGACAATCCCAACGCAAGGAACACCTTCCTGGGCTGCTACCAAGAGGGAGATGAGTCCCCAGGCTTTCTATCTGCCACCTCTATCGCAGTGGGCGGTATTACCAACTGGCAGCCCCAGGGTGGTCACATCCAGAGCAATCTCGGCGTGCTAACCTTCCCCTCTGGTGTTGGCGTGATAGATGAGAACACTAACCGTGTCAGCCTCGGTGGCGATCCCAACAGCTCCGGAACGCTTTTCCGCGCTTTGAACTACAAAGCATGGCTGGAGCCCCTTACTTGGATCTGGCAATACGACCACCCGACGGGTAATTACCAGTTAATAAACGGTGGCTCCTTCATCGCGCACTATCTCACCACCGCCAACACTACGCAAAAGATGGGCACCTCTCGCGCACAGCCCTATCTGATGCACTTCCCGACGCTGGCAATTGGTGGCGGTGGCGCTGCTACCACCACCCGCCGGCAAACCACCAGCAACGCCATGCCAGCCACAGGGGAGTACGCCGCCGGAGATGTTATCTGGAACACCAATGCCGCAATCGACACCTATGTCGGCTGGGTCTGCACTGGAAGTGGCGTAGCGGGCACCACTCCCGCCTGGGCAACTGGGACCAACTACGCTATCCACAACTACGTGCTCGCCACCAATGGCAATACCTACCGCTGCTCTCTCGATCCAGGAGGCTCTTTCCTTTCCACCATAGAACCTTCCCACTCCAGCGGCGAGGTCATCCGCGCAGCAGCATCGGTATGGACTATCAACACCGACTATCCCCAACATGCTTTCATCCTAGCATCGAATGGCAAATACTACCGATGTTCATTCGATCCTGGAGCCACCTTCTCCACCATCGAGCCCACCCACGCCAGCGGAGAGATCACCAACCCTATAGATGGCTACGGCTGGACTTTCGTTGCTAATTGGGCCAACAGCACTAACTACTTCCTCAACGACTGTGTCAAGGCATCCAACGGAAAGTACTATCGCTGCACAATCGACCCAGGGAATACCTTTTGCAACACTGAGCCCACCCACGACGTAGGGGAGATTAAAGTCGCTGACGGCTATGCTTGGCTCCGCCTCTCAACTCTTTGGCTCACCGGCACTGATTACGCTCTCAACGCCTTCATTTTAGCATCCAACGGGAAGTACTACCGCTGCTCAACTGATCCGGGAGCAGTAGCATCCACTGTGGAACCTTCCCACTCCAGTGGTGCAGTCACCGGCGCTGACAACTACGGTTGGACCTTTGTCAGCAATACTACAGACAACTACGGCTGGACATTCGTCAGCAGTGCCGCTGCCACCTTCTTGCCTTTCGGCAAGACCATAGATATGCTTGAAGTAACAGCGGCGAAGAACCTCACCGCAGATATAGATCCACAGCAAATCCTCTACAGTGCCGCAATCGCCAGTGGCAGTGTCGCTCTCGGCCTTAATGTTCCCGCTACCAAAGGCGCTACCTTTAAGATCACCCGCACTGGCAGTGGCGCCGGAGTTCTCAACGTCGGAACAGGTCCTTTGAAGCCCCTCATCACAAATAGCTGGTGTGAT
>QHXS01000177.1 GCA_003223975.1 Acidobacteriota bacterium | reverse complement strand
TTCGATTAACGATCAGCTCCGAGAAGTCGCCGCTTCGCATCTTAAGCGTCGGTACCGAATATGTAGTTGGTTGAGCCACGTTGTCGTTCTGACGCTCGAACGAAAACAGGAAGAAGGTCCGTTCCTTTATGATCGGACCATTCACTGTAAACCCATATCGATCATACTTGCGGTCCGGGCGCGGCTTACCAATGCGATTATTAAAAAAGTTATTCGCTGTTCTGTTTTTGTCTCGATTAAACCAGTACCCTACACCGTGGAACTGATTGGTGCCGGTCTTTAAGGCTACGTTCACAGTGGAGCCTGCGGTAAATCCATTCTGGGAATCGAAGCCGTTAGTTTGTACCTTGAATTCCTGAACGGCATCGGCCGGCGGCGTAAATGCTACCTGTCCACCGTATGCAAGGTTAGGTGTTCCATCCAGATTGATCTGGTTCCCGGCTGTTCCGTTCGTTCGAAATCCCGCTAAATTGCCGTTGGCGGTTGGGCCAGTAAAATTCGGATCACCTGTATAGACAACGCCGGGTGCCTGTGTCGCCAAAACATAGGGGGCACCTTCGGCGAGAGGAAGTTCCTCCACTTGCCGACGGCTGACCGAAACGCCGGTCGTAACCGACCCACGTTCGAGCACTTCGCTGTCTGCGACAATATTGACCTCCGCTGCGGCGCCAATTTCTAGTTTGAAGTCGAGAGCGATCCGGTCGTCGACCTTGACCTCCACGTTCTCGCGTGCCGAGGTCTTAAAACCGTCGCCAACCACCGATACCGAATATGTGCCCGGCACAAGAAAGGGTACGGTGTACGAGCCAGACTCGTTCGTGACCGTGTTCACCGCAATATTCGTACCGATATTCTTAACAGTGACTTTCGCACCCGGAATCACCGCTCCGTTCGGGTCCGTTACGGTACCGGAAATCGTACCGCGATATTCCTGCGCCGATACGCCAAGTGCGAAAACGGCGAACATAAACGCAGCAATTGCCGCAGACATAAATCGATATTGGCTCTTCATGGTCTCTACCTTCCTTTCAATTCGCTCAGATCTTAATTACGATGACCGCTTGTAGTTCGGAAAATGCGACTATTCTATTATTGGTAATACCAATTATGCAAGTACGAATCAAAGAAATTTGCATAAATTCGAAAAAAAGGGCTTCGCATAGACCAAAAATAGCCTAAAACACTCGAATTTATTCGTTATTTTAAAAAAGCGGAAGAAAAAAAATGAGTAAGACCAATATTTTCTCGAAAAGACAATTGGTATTCCCAATTTGCCTTTTCGAGACGGGTCATTTTAGGCAGGCTGGACGGAACGCGATATTCGCCAGGTCAAATCGCGATTCGTATCCGCTAGCGTAGTCCTCGAGATTTATCTTTATTTTATTTATCACGGAGCAGTAATACGATTCTTTGCTGATGCGCTGGACCAGATAATGCAGAGCATTCACTTCGCTCCAATATTCGCGATCTTCCCAGATGGACAAAGGTGAGGACCCAAGCTCATTTTCCAATGCAACAAGCTTCGGGTCGCGTGTGTTAAATCCGTTCTTCAAAAAGATACCGTAGTAGTTATCCATCAACCGGTTCTGCTTCTTGAATACTTGACTGTTAGCTTGCGATGTAAACGTAACGTGGCCGATCTCGTGCGCCATTTTTGTCGAGGCGAGTAATGTGCCTGTTACGTTATACATCTCGTTTTGCGCAGCGAGCGAATTCATGACCGGGTAATAGACCGGATCGGGATAACCTTTATCAAGGTCTTTTCCGAGCGTGACCGTGGCGGCGATCAGGTTGCCATTTGCGTCCCACTCAAACTCGTCCGTACCTGCTCCAGACTTTCGTGATGCGGAAACCTTTACCGTTAACAGAAAGTCCGTGCGGCTCGCATACTGCTCCCAGAGGGTGCGTCCATAGTCTGTGGCGAGCAGTTCGTCTTTCCACTTTTGATAGCGTGTTTGAAATTCCTTCGGAATAACCTCTTTGATCCCATGTTCGTCGCGCGAAACAGCGGCCGAATCGTTATTAAAGCCCAACCCAGAGTGGTAATCATTCGAAGAAAGCAACCAGCCGGAACTCGCATGTACGGGTTCGGCCGCGACCGGAATGATCATTAAAAGAACTAACAAAGCAGACGGAAATCGCATATCTAACAATCCTCCGGGGACAAAGTTTGGAGTGTTGTATACCCGAATACCCAGGGGCCCAAAAAATCAGGCCCAAAACGACGCTATATCAAACGATTTCGTAATAGTAGAGAAATTCGGCGAGATTATCAATGAAAAACCGACAGCTTGCAACATTAAAGGTCGGTCCGCGAAACGCCCTCGATCTCAAGAACCAGGTCTGCTCCATAGGCTTTTGCAGGTGTTTGGTATCCGGTTGTGAATTTGCCGCTAAGAATCTTTTCGGCGATGTTTAGGGCCCCGATCGCGGTAATTGTGTAGCCTTCCGGTGCTTGCATACGCGATTCCGCACGGTTTCCGTCACCGTCGGTCACTTCGCCCCATAACAGCGTTTTCCCTTTTGTACGCTCTTCATCACTTGGGCCGCCGGGCGGGATCTTGCTTTGGAGATATTTTTGAAACGGGCCGGTCGCAAAGAGCCAGCCGAGATATCGGCTGAGTTTCATCAATTTAAGAGCGCTTTTTGGGGCGACCGTGTAAACCTCGATGTTCGGAATGCCGGTCGAATGAAACGCCGTCGCCACGTCGCCCCAGGGAATCGAAACTCCGAGCTTTTTCACTTCGCCAAAATCGATCTCGCGGGTTTTCCACGCCGCGGGAACGGGCGTGATCTTGCCATCCTTTCTGATCGCACCGCCGCGGCCAACATTCATGGTCATCGTCGCCTGCGTGCCATGTGAGATGCGGCCCATGCCATAGAACGCCAGCGTTAGCCGCGTCGCCGTGGGAAGTCGATCCTTTAAGTGCCGCGCCAGGCAATCGCTCGGCACGACGTCAAAGCCGACGCCGGGCATTAACATTATTCCGGCGTCTTTTGCTTTTTTGTCCAATGCGGCGGAGGTTTCGAAAACGGAGATCTCACCCGTAATGTCCGTGTAATGTTTCTTGTTGCGGAGGCAAGCTTCGACCATCGGCCTGCTCGTTATGGAAAACGGTCCCGCACAATGAAGGACCATTTCAACCTCTTGGATAGCCGCATCAAGCTTTTCCTTTTCATCAAGAGCAAACACTCGGCATTCAAGCCCATGTTTTTCGGCGATCTTGCGAATCGCTTTCTCATTCCGTCCGGCAATGATCGGCTTCATCCCGCGCTCGACGGCATAGCGAGTTATCAACTCGCCTGTGTAGCCGTTCGCTCCGTAGATCAAAAGTGGATCGCTCATTGCAAGGATTTCTTTATCAGCATTATCTGACCGACATGATATGCGTTATGGTCCGCGACGAGAAGCGCCTCGCGCAGAATGGTCTGTCCCGTACCGTGCGGAATTTTTGCGAAAAGATCTGTTTCTTTTTCGGCAACAAGATCGCGCATAGACTGCAGATCGCCAAGCGTCTGTTGCACAGATTTATTCCAGCCTTCCGGAGTACCTTCCTCTTTTGGCCAGTAGTCATCCGGCCATTTAATTTCTTTGTAATCGGAATTCGTACTGAAATCGAGAATATCCCATTGGGCGATCCGAATATGTTCCAACAGCTGCCACGCGGTGTGCGGCGAACCAGCAACTTGCGCATTTATATGTTCGCCAGGAAAATCAGTCACCGCTGCTTCTAATGAGATATGTGCCGACTCGCCTTTCAATAGTTCGAGTAGGTGTTCGCGTAGTGCCCGGATTTGCTCCATATCAGAAGAGCTGCAATTTCGCGCTCTGAGTTTCTTTAAGTTTATTGAGAAATTCGCTTCGGTCAATCTCTTTCGCCCCGAGCGCGCGGATGTGCGGCGTCATGACCTGTGCGTCCAGCCAGGTGGAACCGCGCGAACGAAGATGTTCGATCAGAAAAAGAAGTGCGAGCTTCGACGCATTCGGCTTTTTATAGAACATCGATTCGCCGCAAAAAACGCCGCCGGCATCGACGCCGTAAACACCGCCGACAAGTTCGCCATCTTCCCAAGCCTCTATGCTGTGGGCCATTCCTTGATGACGCAACCGGGCATACACATTTTTGAATTCTGCGGTGATCCAGGTGCCTTTCTGACCGGGCCGCGGAGTGCGTGAGCATTCAGCCATCACGCGTTCAAATGCTTGGTCGATCGTGAATTTGAACTCGCTTCTTCGCCGGGCCCGCTCGAGGCTTCTTGGGATGTGAAGATCTTTAAATTCGAGGATCGCACGCCGCTCTGGGCAATACCACGGCAGCGGAATTCCATCCATGTGCCATGGAAATATGCCATTCAGATATGCTTCGCGGACATTTTCGACCGTAAGCGGGTCGCCAAACGAAACCACCTCGCGGGCAAAGTAAGCGTAGTCGCCGATCACGACCCATTCGGGGAATTCGTATGTTGCCGGGTCCGGGAATCGCACAAAAGATTTTTACCACAGAGACACGCATGTCAGAACCGCCTGCGTAAGCGGGCGGTCAGCATCGCAATTCACCAAACTGGCCCGCCGCTCACGCAGCGGGTTCTGACTTAAATCACCTTCAATTTCCATTTGCCACGTCGAAAGAGCAGCGCGCTGACAATCGCCAGTACCGAAAACGCGATCGTGATCGCCCAAAAAACGCCACGCGGGCCCATATCAAATTTGTAAGCAAGCAAATATGCAAGCGGTATCTCGAAGATCCAGAAAATGAATAGATTGATCCAGGTCGGCGTCCATGTGTCGCCTGCGCCGTTGAACGACGTTTCCATCACCATTCCGAATCCGTAGAAAACGAATCCGAAGGCGATAATGTGCAGCGCGTCAGCGCCGATCGCCAAAACCGGTGCCTGCGACGTGAAAAGGCTTACGATCGCGTGCGAAAAGAGCACCAAAACGATACCAACGAAGAAGTAAATTCCGGCGTTAAAAAATGCCGCCGTCCAAACCGCTTTTTCCGACCGTTCAGGATCACCAGCGCCGAGGTTTTGGCCAACGAGTGTCGCGGCGGCGTTGCTCAGGCCAAGCGAAGGCAGCAAAGCAAACACAACTACACGCAATGCGATCACATATCCGGCGATGGCTTCGCTGCCGAAGCCGGCGATCACACGTACAAGCGCGCTCCAACTTGCGGTGCCGATAAGGAACTGAAGAATGGCAGACGACGAAAGCCGCGTCAATTTCCAAAGCATTGTTGGATCGAGTTTCCAGTGCTCGCGATGGATCTGAAATCGTTTTTCGCCGCGAAACAAATACCAAAAAGCAAACGCGACGCCGCAGCCGCGGCCGATCGTCGTGCCAACGGCCGCGCCGGTCACTCCGAGCTGCGGAAAAAATCCAACACCGAAAATGAATAACGGTGCAATGATCATGTTCAGCACATTCGCCAACCATAGTACGCGCATCGCAATCGCGGCGTCGCCCGCACCGCGAAATATCGCGTTCAAAAGAAACAGAAACGTGACGACCGCATTGCCGCCGAGCATGATCCGCATGAACGGCACGCCCATAGCGATGACTTCTGGCTCGGCTCCCAAAAGGCTCAAGAGGGTGGACGACAAAATAATTCCGACGATGCCTATCACAACCGAAACGAACACGCCGAGATAGATAACGTGCGTTGCCGTCTTTGCTGCACCTTCCGCGTCTTTTTCACCGACTCGGCGGGCAACGGTCGCGGTCGCGCCGATAGCAAGGCCGAAAGCGACTGCGTAAACTAGTGCCATCATTGATTCGGTTAATCCGACAACCGCGATCGCGCCTGCACCTAGATGTGCGACCCAAAAGATGTCGACGACCGCAAACAGGCTCTCGGCAAACATCTCAATGATCATCGGGACCGACAAAATGAAAAGACCGGCTGTCAGCGAACCCTGCGTAAAGTCGCGCTGGGTACCGCGGACTGCCTCTCGCAATATCGAACCAAATGAATTGTCTTCCGCCTCCGCAGACGGAGCTTCAACATGGTCATTCATAAAAACTAGATTTGGAACAGAGAAAAGGAGGCACCGGATGTGCCGGGATGATCCGTTTTTAAAGAGGACGCAAACGGTCGAAAACGGACGCTACGGGCGGAGGAATTAGACAATTGCTGGACGCATAATTTGATGAAATTAACACAATCCCGAATAGAATTGCAAAGAAATTTTCGAAGACCGCAAGAAATTTGTTGCCTTGATCGAGATCGCAAATTACAATCGAAATCACTGGAGGTGATATTTATGATAAAAACCATCCGGGGCAGTACGATTTAATAACTGTCCAGCAATGAATTCCAAGACCTCATTGCCCCATACCGGCGAAGGAATTGTGATAGACATCGGGACGGGCGACGGCCGCTTTGTATCGGCTGCTGCACGGGCAAATCCGAACAAGTTCTTCATCGGAATCGACGCGAACGTAAAACCGCTCGAAAAACCGTCGATGAAGGCGACGAGGAAACCAAATAAAGGCGGCCTGCCGAATGCAATGTTCGTTCAGGCCGCTATTGAGTTTTTGCCCGACGAATTTGACGGCGTCGCCGACGAGATCCACATTCATTTCCCATGGGGCAGCTTGTTACGGGCCGTTGCGTGCGGTGAATCGGCGATCCTCGCTTCATTGAGACAGGCCGCCGCTACAGGTTGCCTGCTCGAGATCGTGATCGGCGTCGAAGCGGAACGAGACAGATCCGAGCTCGACCGGCTGAACATCCCCGAACTTACAACGACCCATTTCGAAAATACGCTTGCTCCACGCTACAATGCAGCGGGATTCGAAACTGTTGAAATCAGACAGTTGAGCCGCGACGAATGGGCTACGATCGAAACGTCGTGGGCGCGAAAGTTGAGCTCGGGCTCAAACCGCCTTGTGACGATGATGATATTTCGTGCGAACTGATAAAGAAAAACAATTGCCCGTGCAATGGCGTAGTTTTCCGCGTTCTCTAGCGGCGATCTTGGCGTTTGTTGTTGCCGTGCATGCGACCCCAATCTTCCCAATTGCGGCGAATGAGATCGAATTGCTCGTCGTCGGCGATTCTCTGATCTTTGGCCAGGGACTTCTTGAGCAGGACAAGATCTATACACATGTCGCCGAATGGCTGCGAACGTCCTCGCCCGGGGCTCCGCGCGCCGTTAATGTAAAAATGAAGGCGCATTCAGGCTCCACGCTGAAATTCCATGCGAACGAGGCTGAAGCTTATCGAAAAGCGGGACGCGACGAAACATTCTTTTATAAACCCGAAGTAAACGTTTCTTTTCCCAGCACCTGGAAACAACTCGAGGTCGCTGCGGACGAATACAAGGCTGCCGGGAGATCCGGCGCCGAGCTGATCTTGCTATCGGGATGTATTACAGACATCACAGTCGCCAAAGTTCTGGATCCGAAGGGCGACGACGACCTTCTTCGGCGACAGGCAAAGCAATTTTGTCACGACGACATGGTCGATGTCCTCAACCATGCCGCGAGCCTGCATCCACGATCTGCGATCGCTGTGGTGGGATATTTCCCGATGATCTCGCCGCAATCGAATGACACCCGATTGTTCAACAGTTGGCTGGAGGCTCGCAAGACCGCCCGCTTCTTAAAATGGATGTTGAACAATCCGATCATGCGAAAGGTTTACTTTAAGAAGGTCGGAAACAAGGCAATGCATCGTGCCCGGTTGTGGTTCGAGGAGTCGAACAAGCAATTGGAGGCGGCGGTCAATGACTTCAATGCGCGGTCTCCACAGCCGCGGGCAGTATTCGTAAAGTCGCCGCTGACCGAAGAAAATGCCGTCGAAGCCCCACGTACCATGCTTTTCCGAATGGGCAAACATGGGATATCTGAAGATCCGATGTATTCCGAACGAAAAGCCGATTGTGACACGGCATTGCCCGAATTGAAACGCTCGACCGGCCTTGATTACCCGCTTCGTTTTTGCGAGGTCGCAGGCGTCGGCCATCCAAACCCTATCGGCTCTAAAAAATATGCGTCGGCCGTGACGACAGAGTTGCCGAAGGTGTTAGGGCAACAGCTTGGGCGGCAATAAGCCTCGCCGAAAATCGTCTTTTCAAATAGCGCAATACATGATACACTGTTGCATCGTTCAGATCCGGGGCGAACCGCGCCCCTTGATCTTTGAAAACGAAACAGTAGTGGGTAGTCGATACTCGCATCGGTGGAAAATGTCGAAAGCCCGTGTTTACGGGATAACTTGCAAAAACCCAGCGTGTGGGACGGTGGGACAGTGGGACGGTGGGACAGTTTAGGACGCAATCGTTATAATAAACGTTTGGAGTTTTGATGAAGATCGCGGTTGCAATGAGCGGCGGCGTCGATAGTTCGGCGGCAGCTGCGTTACTTCAGAGCCAAGGTCACGAGCTTGTCGGCTTTACTATGCAGCTGTGGAATCAGCGTCGGCATATTAACGTGGACGAAAACGGCGACCCTCTGCCTTCGCGTTGTTGCTCGCTGGATGACGTCTACGACGCACGCCGGGTTGCAGGCTCGCTCGGATTTCCGTTCTATGTCTTGAATCTCGAAGAAGATTTCGAACGAGATGTTGTCGAGCCTTTTGTACAAAGCTATCTGTCGGGTGAAACGCCGATCCCGTGCGTCGCGTGCAATTCGCGATTGAAATTTGCCTCGCTCGACCGCATGGCCGTTTCTCTTGGCTGTGAAAAGGTCGCGACCGGCCACTACGCCCGCGTCCAACAAGATGAGAGTGCGAATCGCTATCGCCTTTATCGCGGAAGCAATCATCTAAAGGATCAAAGTTATTTTCTTTGGGAATTAACGCAGGACCAATTATCGCGTGCATATTTTCCGCTTGGTGAAATGAAAAAAGAATCGGTCCGCGAGATAATTCGCGAGGCAGATCCGATTGTTGCAAAGAAGCAGGAATCGCAGGAAATATGCTTCGTGCCGGACGGAAAATATGCGGAATTCATTGACCGCTACCTCGAGCATGAAGACCGTCAAAGCGAGTTGCCGGAGGGCGGCGAGATCGTGAGCACGTCGGGCGAGGTCGTCGGTACGCATACTGGAATTCATCGCTACACCGTCGGACAGCGGCGCGGCCTTGGAATTGCGAACGAGAAACCCCTTTATGTCGTGCAGATCGAGCGTTTGAAGAATCAGATCATCGTTGGGGAAGCAGATGAGCTTGAATCAAGCGAGTTCGCTGCGAAAGGCGTGAATTGGGTCGCATTTGATGAACCTGCAGAACCGGTTCGTGCCGATGTGAAAGTGCGATATCGCCACGAACCTGCGCTCGCCACGATTTATCCAATGGAGGGCAACCGCGCACGCATTGTTTTCGACGAACCGCAGCGCGCCATCACGCCCGGGCAAGCAACGATCTTCTATGGGGGTGAAGAGGTTGTCGGAGGCGGTTGGATCGTCAAAAATTAGAAGGAACTGTTTATGCCAAAAGCGAAGAAAAGGCCGAGTAAGGCTGCAAAGGCCGCCCAAAGGCTACTTAACGAGTCGAAATTGCTCTCAGAAAAAACCGAGCGAGAACTGCAAAGCGGCTCGGAATTTCGATCCTCGGTCGTCACGCCAAGAACGAATACCACGGCGATCAAGCCGCGGCCGCATAAAAAGCGCGGATAGCGATGACAAAATCCGAGCTTCGCGAGATCTATCTCAACAAACGCAAAGCTATTTCGGCGGCGGAGCATTTCGAGATAAGTCATCAGATAGCCTTAGCCTTTTTTGAAAAGATCGATCTTCAAAACGTCCGATCGCTTAACTGCTTTATTTCGCTGAAGCGGAAGGGCGAGGTCGAAACCAAAGATATATTCGCCCGGCTTTGGCAAGATCATCCACGGATCAAGACCTTTGCTCCGCGTATCAACGTGCGATCGGGCAAACTTGAATCCATAGCGATAGACGACCAAACAAACCTTGTCGAAAACAAATGGCGGATCCCCGAGCCCGAAGGCGCGTCGACCGATCCGGCTTCGTTAGATCTTGTTATTGTTCCATTGCTTTGTTTTGACGAAAGCGGCTATCGGGTCGGCTACGGAAAGGGATTTTATGATCAGTTTTTGGCGGGTTGCCGGCAGGATTGCCAAAAGGTGGGGCTAAGTTTCTTTCCGCCAATCGAGCAGATCGACGACACCAGCGAATTCGATATTCGGCTCGATTCCTGCATCACGCCGAGCGATTCGTTTTGTTTTTAAAAGAAAAATGGCGGGTTTGGCCCGCCAAAGATCTTCGAATTTTGCGGCCGGTCAGATAATTGCCGCGTCCGCCTTCACTTCGTCTTCATCTTCGTCTTCGTCGACGCTCGAATCCGTGAAAAGCGTCTCTTCTTCATCATCGGTTTCATCTGACTGTGTCGATAGATAATCCGCCGACCGGCCTTGACTATCAGCTTGTGCTGCCCTGCTTTCAACTGCTTCTTTCGCTTTGACCATGCTGCAGTTTCCTTCGAAAAGGGCGCCGTCTTCCAAAATGAGCCTCGGCGTCTGGATATTTCCAATTACGCGGGCCGTCCGGCCAAGTTGGATCTTTTCGGTTGCGATAATATCGCCGTTCACGTTTCCGTTAACCATCGCCGATGCGACGGCAATATTTGCGTCGACCTGGCCGTTGGTTCCGACAATGAGAGTGCCGGACTCCGAAGAGACCGATCCCTGCAATTGCCCGTCGACGCGAAGCATCGCCTGAAAATGCGTCTCGCCCGTCAGCACCGTGCCGTGCCCTACAAAGCCGCTCAGCCGCCCTTCCTTGATATCGCGCGCCATCGATTCGCTGTCCGTTACAGCTCGGGTCGGCGCGGCAACAGCTTCGCTTTGATACTGATAGGTCGGTGTCGACGTGGGTGTGTTATATGGTTGAACCGGCGATTCCGGTTGGTCATTTTTCGAGCCTCTGCCCATTCTGATCATGATGTGTACTCCTTCGGTTTAGCGGAATTAGAGGGCGGAATTAACAGGTGAGGCCGGAAAAGCGACGTGATGTGTGAGCAGCCTGCCGGTTTGCTGTACGCCTTCGCAAACTATGATAGTTGACGCGGGATGCCTGTGTCTAGTGGAAACTTTGTGCTCAATGTGCGAAAATCGCTAGTTTCGGGAGAAGCACGAAAGGTTGTTCGTAGAAAGTAAGTCAAAAACACGCCTGCTGAAGAAGATGGGCCGCGCCGTAGCCGATTTCGGAATGATCTCCGACGGCGACCGCGTAATGGTGTGCGTATCGGGCGGAAAAGATAGTTATACGATGCTCGACCTGCTGCTCGACATAAAACGGCGAGCGCCGGTGAATTTCGATATCCTTGCCGTAAATCTCGACCAAAAACAGCCTGGTTTTCCAGAAGAAGTATTGCCGAATTATCTTTCTGAGCAAGGTGTGAATTTCCGCATTGTCGAAGAAGATACATACTCGATCGTCAAAGAACATATCCCGGAAGGGAAGACATTTTGTTCGCTCTGCAGCCGGCTTCGCCGCGGCATTTTATACAACGTCGCGGTTGAGGAAGGCTGTACAAAGATCGCACTGGGGCACCACGGCGACGACATCATCAACACGTTTCTGCTCAACCTTTTCTTTGTCGGCCAGCTAAAGGCTATGCCGCCGATCCTGCGTTCGGACGACCAGCGAAACACGATAATCCGGCCGCTTGCTTATTGCCAGGAAGCTGAGATCGAGGCGTATGCGGCAGAAAAGCAGTTTCCGATCATTCCCTGCAATCTATGCGGTTCGCAGCCAAACCTGAAACGCGCCCGCGTGAAAAAATTGGTGTCGCAGTTAGCTGAAGAAATTCCGAGTTTGCGTTCTTCCATTCTAACCGCGTTGACAAACGTTACGGGTTCGCATTTGCTCGACCCCGAGCTTTACGATTTCCGCAATTTCGAGCCGCTTGTAAAGAAGATCCCTGCAGGCCACGGCTCTATCGAAAAGGAGCTCGACGCTGTTTTCGACCACAGCGAACCCGCATTTGCACCGAATCTAATCGCACTTGCCGGCGGCATTCAATAGAACACGGATAGACGCATAAAAAACACGGATCAAAACGCAATAGTTCTGATCCGTGCGTCCATTAGCGAACGATCTAGTTTAGGGTGTTCTGTGTGCAAACAGCTTGTCGTCGATCGGCACGTTGTGCTTGATCGACTTAAATGTCGTGACGACATCGCCGTTGCTGGCAGTGTTGTTGACGACCATGAAAGGGAGTAGCACCCCATCTACAACGCGATAGTCTTTATAAGTGACCGTGTACGGCGTCGTCTGAGCGCTCGTGCTTGAGGCGATCGAGCCATCGCGTTTTAACAGACGAAAAGTTGTCGTTGAATAATACTCAGTGAACTTCGTGCCTTTTTCGGGTTCAAACTCGACGGCATACGCGTCCTCGAGTCCTACCTTGGCGACACGCAGCACATTGATAGCTTTGTATTTCGACTTCCAATCGAGATTGCTATAAAAGTCGGCGCCCAGTTTCGCATCCTCGAGACGTTTGCCCGCGAGCCTCTCGAGCGGTGAGAAGGAATAAACCTCTTCGCCGGAGGTGCCGTCGAAAAACTCCCATCCTTTGGCGATCTCCTTACCGACCGCGAACATTGTCGTTTCCGTCGCGGTCCGGTTCGGCGCTTCGCTCCAGATCGTCGTTTCGGCTTTCATGCCTTGTTGTTCGAGATCCATCGAGGCCTTCATCACCCGCGAGTGAATTTTCCGCCAGTTCGCTTCGCCGCCGCTGGCCTCGAGCGCTTTTGTGTAAAGCTCGTCGATGGTGATCGGCGGTTTTGCGTCGGACGATATCGGCTTCAGTTCAAGCTCGCCTTCAGGCTGAACCATCAACACTGAGCTAACCTTTCCGTTGTCGCCGTGCTTGACCTTTACTAAATACCCTTCGGGAAGCGGCGATGGCTTGTAAACGTCTTTGGCGCTTTCGATCAGAGTGTAAGGCTGTTGCCCAGGTACGATGAGCTGCACCTTGCCGTCCGTTTCCTTGATCTCCAACTCGAGCGGTGCGGTCGTTGCGCGATATTTTCCGACCAACTCTTTTGCGGCGTCCGAAGTTTTAGTTTCCGCTGCGGCGGCTCCAACACGCGGTAAAGTGACATCGCCTTGGGGCTGTTCCAAAAACAATTCTTTGTCCTTGAAAGTGGCGAAATAACCGTCGACATCGGTGAGCTTGTATTTTCGGCCGCTTACCCTTTCAAGTGTGTACATCGGCTGCCCCGGAACTGTCATAGTAAGTTTGCCGTCTTTAAACTCGACATCGATGTCAACTCCGGCAGCTTCGAGTTTGTATTTGCCAGCCTCCTTTTCAGGCGAGGCAGAAGCGGTCGAATCTGCACTCGGCGTTTCCGGCTTCCCTAGTATATTCTCCCAAACCATCGGCATCAGGTCGCTGCCCAGACTTGACGCGGAAACATTGGTAAGCATTACGAAGCCCAGTTTCTTTTCCGGAATCATCGCGACCATCGAATTGAAACCGTCGATGTTGCCGCCGTGCTGCACAACATTCAGGCCATTCCATTTTTGCAGGAACCAGCCGAGGCCGTAGCTTGACGAGCCATTCGCGGTGATCTTCATTTGAGGTTTGATCCATTCGGCGTAGTTCTTTTCACTGACCAGTCGTTTGCCGTCGGGCGTTACGCCGCCGTTCATGACGAAACGGATCCATTGTGCCATGTCGTTCGCAGACGAATTGATCGAACCTGCGGGTCCGATCTGGTCGATGTTGCGATATGGCAGCTTTTGCGTTTCCTTTGTGTCGAAATTGTAGCTGTAGCCGAAGGAATAATCTTTTGCCTTTTGCATGTCCGTGATCGACATGTTGCTGTTGGTCATGCCGAGCGGTTTGAAGATGCGCTCAGGGACGAACTTTTCCCACGGCTGTTTCTGCGCTACGGCAACGATCTCGCCCGCGGTCGTGAACATCAGATTTTGGTATCCGAATTTCTCATGCAGCTTCGCGACCGGCTTCGCCTCGCCCGCGACGCGGATAAGTTCCTGACGCGTGAGCTTGCCGGTGATCATCGCGATGTCGGTGCGATTAAGGCCTGACGAATGCGTCATCAGGTCGAGGATCGTCATGTTTTTGTCGGTATCCGGGTCGGCCATCTTGAAATACGGCAGCACGGTTTTCGGCGACGCGTCGAGTGCGATCTTGTTCTCGTCGGCGGTCATCAGAACCGTAAGGGCAGTGAATGCCTTAGTTGCAGAACCGATCGCAAACTGTGTATCGGCAGTGACGGGGACTTTATTTTCGAAGTCCTTGTAGCCTAGGCCTTTCTCGTAGATGACCTTGTCGTCCTTGACGATAACGAGCGACATTCCGGGAATGCCGAGCTCTTTCCGGCGAGCCTCCGCCTTTTGTTCGATCGCTGCAAGGCCTTTTTCGTATTGGCCGGCGGCAACTGCGGTTGCTTGGGCATATCCAGCAGCCGGAACGGCCGCAAAAATTGTCGAAAAGACCAGTGACAAGACAAGGATGTAACGTGCGATATGTTTGGGGTTCATAAGAATTGCTCCGATAAAATTCGATTCCGCGGATTAACACGATAATACGGCTCAAACTGCTGGAATGTTCAATGACATTGGCGAACACTCTTTAGCTTGAAGATGCAATTGGATTCTGAACTCAACAAGCCCAAGAAAAGAATGGAATGCGGATACTTAACCAGGTTCATTGTCCTAGCCGAGGATGACGTGCAGCCACGATTCGGCTTATCATCTTTCATAACGGAGGCAAGTATATGCGAAAGGTAATCTACGGCGGCGCGACAAGTCTCGATCAATACCTGGCTCGCGAGGACGGGGCGGTGGATTGGCTTATCCATGATGCCGAAGCGATGGAGATAATGAAGGACATGTGGCCGCGGTTCGATGCAATGGTGATGGGGCGCAAAACCTGGACCACTTCGACCAAAAATTTTTCGGAAGAAGACCTCGAAAAGGCCAGAGAGATGAGCGCCGGAATGCGGACGATCGTATTTTCGAGAACGCTCGAAACAGGCGAGCGACACGGCGCTGAATTTGTTAGCGGCGATGCGGCGGCGTTCGTACGCGACATGAAACGCGAAAAGGGCAAGGACATCATGGTGATGGGCGGAGGCGAGTTGGCACAGTCGCTATTCGAAGCGGGCGTGATCGACGAGGTCGGTTTTAATATTCATCCCGTTTTGCTCAGCGGCGGAATTCCCGCGTTTCATAAGGTGTCGCGGCAGATCGATCTCGAACTAGTGGAGTGCAAAGCAATGAAAAGCGGTTGTGTGTATGTGTACTACAAGGTGAAAAAAGCCTAAGCTCTCAGCAGTATATGCTCGAAACCGACCTTTCGATCACCGCTGAGATCAAACTCTACTACGATGTTTTCGTTCCGGAAAATCTAACGAATCCAGCTCCGCTTCTGATCGCTGTTCACGGCTACGGAGCGCATAAGCGATACATGATGCGCGAAGCTCGGGCGGTTACTCCGGAGAATTTTGTGATCGCATCTGTCCAGGGCCCGCATCATCATTACCGGCCGACCAGTGATGGGTACCGCGTCGGTTTTGGCTGGTTGTCGGAGCATAATTCCGCGGAATACATCGCACTCCATCACGACTTTCTGCTCCGCGTGGTCGAAAGACTGCGAGGCGAAAACCTTATCGACTGCGAGCAGATCTACCTCTATGGATTCTCGCAGGCATGCGCGCTCAATTTTCGTTTTGCGTTCACATATCCAGAAGTTCTGAGAGGCATCATCGGCGTATGTGGTGGCGTACCCGGCGATCTCGACGAGAGCCCGATATATAAACCGTTCAATGCCCGGACGCTTTATCTTTATGGTGATGATGACGAGTTCTACACCCAGGCAAAGTTTGCCGAGTTTGATGCAAAGCTCGGCGAAATTCTCCCCAATTACAGATCAAAGCATTACGTTGCGAAGCACGAGATCACCGATGACATGCGTGCGGACATCAGGGCATTTTTGGAATTACGTTGAAGAAAACGTGCTTGAATGTTCAACTAAACAAATTTCGATTTCCTGACCTCGACGACACCTTGCAGTTCGGTCGGCAGCGTGATCTGCGGAGTGTCTACACCGGAATCATTCTTGGAAACCGTTGCTTGCATCTCAGCAATTTTTAGGTCTCGCAGCAAGGTCGTCGGACCATATAGCACCACAGATACACGACGGTTAGTGCCGTCGGAAAGTGGAACCACAAATAAACGCTCGACTCGCCGCTCGCCGATCCGGAAGTAAATATCGACCGCTGTTTCAAACAATGTGAGTTTTGCATTTGGCGGAGTTAGAGGGGTTTGCTTTGCAGAGAAATCGACACGATGTTCCGAAAGATCGATCTTTTCCGTCGAAATTTCCGTCAGCGTTTTAGCCAGGCTCTGCGGGCCGCGCACCCGGACTCGGGGGGGATTCGCAACTTGAGAATAAACCTCGAAGCCGTCAGGCAATTTGCCGACCGTTTCTATCTGGACCGGCACTTCTTTTTCCTCGACCGCCTCTAAACGGACCGCCATTCGGCTCGGTGTGATCTCGTCCAACCGGACGCCGAGCGGCAATTGCAACTCTACATTTTCAGGCGTGAGCTGCACGACGCGGTC
>QHXS01000225.1 GCA_003223975.1 Acidobacteriota bacterium | reverse complement strand
ATCTGCGAAGCACCCGCGAATCTTTGGGTCGCCTGAACCTGCAGACTGTGATAGTTCGAATTGAACTTTGGCTCAACCATGGCTATCGAGCGGTAACCTCTATAAGGTCTGATCTGATCAAGAAGCCGTTCAACCGTTGTGGTGCTGGTTGCGTTTCCAATAAAGGCGATCGGATTACCTGACGCGTCTCTAGCCTGGCAAGGGCCTGTTGTCGTTGTCGAGATTTGACAGGTCTGGGTCAAAGCGTAGCCAGCGGGCAGATTGTTGATATCGTTTATGCCGATAAGGTGTGTTCCTTTAGAACCGTAGTAACCGACCTGAACAAACGTATTCTTGCCGAAAAGTTGCTGGACATCCAATGACCAATGCTGCATGTAGGGATTTTGATAATTGGTCGGTACGCCTCGAATGATCGCCGGAATGCCAAGCGATGCCTGGGCCGCGATGGAGCCGCCGACAGGTACCGGATTCGTGATCGTTCCACCTGTTAACGTCACGATCTCCTGGTAAGGGGGGTTCTGAAGTTGAAGCTCAACGTTGCCAAGCAGGACCTGATCGTAATACATCCCGTATCCCGTTCGGAGGATCGTGCGTCCCTTTCCGAAAACATCCCATGCTATTCCGAGTCGGGGAGCGAAATTGTCTTTTGGTGTCTTGTACACGTATTTTCCATAGGGAGATATTGTCGGGGTACATTCGGGCAGTGTCTTGAAGTTCTGTGAGTTGACAATTATCCCGTTACACATGTTGCCGGATCCCGTTACCCTCGTTGTGTCACCGCCGGCAGCCGAGGAGGTCATAACGACCGTCGGCATTTTAGTAGGATCGAACAGTTCAGGAACAAAATTGCTCAACAACCCATTCTCATCCCAGGGCGGGCCATAATATGAATATCGCAACCCGAGATACAGGGTCATCCTCGGCGTAATTCGAAATTCATCCTGTGCATACGCCTCGTAGTTCACTTGGTGAAAATTAGCGGTCAGGTTGTACTTGTTCTGCTGGAACGTTACGTTGCGACCCATCAGAAAATTGGCGAACTGCTGTTCCGTCAACTGTAACGCATTGGCAGCGGTGCTTGCCGGACAGGCTATACCGTTTCCGGCGGCGTCGGCGCAGACCGTTCCCCTGAATGGACTGGCAAGAGTCGTATTTGCGAAAGACTGAAAGTTGCCGTTAGGAGCGCCGCCCAGTTGATCTTCTACCTTGTGATATTTCGAGAAGATCCCGCCAAATTTGAAAGTATGTTTTCCGTTTGCGATCCATGTTAAATTGCCCTGGAAGTCATCCTTCACGGAATAATTGTTCCAATCGCCAAAACCCTGAATGTTGCTGAGGATAGAAAAACCCGAATGGTTCGGCACGCGCGAGTCGGTTGTCTCGTAAGGCGTGTTAACGGTCATCGGCGAATTCTTCTTCGCATAAAGCCCCTCCTGGGTTACGAAAATACCGCCGTTTACGTGAGTATATCGGCCCTCGATAATAATGTTCGGGCTGGCCGAATAAGTGGCTTGCATCGTGTGGGTCTTTCCAGGTGCATCGGTGAGCACCGGACACATTGTTGGCACCGAACATGTAGTGTTGTTGACGCCGTTTGGAGCAAGCGTCGGAACAGTGTCTCTACCGTAACGATAGGATGCGGACAATTTGCTTGTGATGCTAGTGTCGAACTTCAGGATCTCTTGGCGGAAATCGAACTTGGCAGGGGCGATGCTGCTGGTAAGAAGCGTACCGGTGGTGCCAGCGTCAGGCAAGGGCAATTTTGCATAAATATTCTGCAAATAGGATAAAGATGCGGGATCCAGAGTTGTCAACCCTGTCGACAGTATCGAAGTTCCTGCAGGCAAGAACGACGTGCACACACGGCCAGTAGTACTGGTTGCCTGGGTTGCGCTCAAACAAACCGGATTCTGGAAGATCCCTTGTCGCATTCCGGCGGTCGGCACATTACTATTCGGGAAGGTCGAATACCTTCGATCCTTTCTTTGCTCTTCTGAGAAAAAGAAATAAGTGCGAGGCACCTTTGCGAATATTCCCTCGCCTGGTTGGCTTTCACCGAAATTGAAGAACCATACCGGTCCGCCGATCGTGAGACCGTAATTGTTATATCGAAATGGGGGCTTTTTCGCCTTTCCGTCAGAATCAACTCCGGCCGTTCTATTTCTGTTAATGATGAAATTATTCGCGTTGAAGATGTCGTTTCGTACAAACTCATAAAACGTTCCGTGAAACTGATCTGTACCGCTCTTTGTAACGACGTTGATCTGACCGCCGCCGCTTCGTCCCGATTCCGCCGGATATAACGAGCGAAGAACCTTGAACTCCCCGATCGAATCAAGACTAGGAGCCGCCTGGATGGTAACATTCGCTCCTCGGTCGGTGATGTCGGCACCGTCAACCGTGTAAGTGTTTTGGCTTTGACGAGCGCCGTTGATAGAGATCGCCATGATGTTCGGTGAGCCGTCCGGACTAAAATTGCCAACCGGAACCAGGTCGGCGAGGTTGTCGGTCACGCCGGGTGCTAAGGTGATCAGCTGGACCCAGTTTCTATTGTTTATCGATAG
This sequence comes from Acidobacteriota bacterium, assembly GCA_003223975.1. GTDB lineage: Bacteria > Acidobacteriota > Blastocatellia > Pyrinomonadales > Pyrinomonadaceae > OLB17. The sequence continues at coordinate 1,875 of QHXS01000225.1, read as the reverse complement.
CTCGGTCGCCTGAGTTCCGCTGATCGTGGTTGACGCTGTCGGGGTCGAAACTTCTGGAGCGAAATCGGCGGCATCGATCGTCACGACTTCCTCGATCTTCCCTGCCTCGAGCGTGGCGTCGACCGGCCGCCGCTGACCTACGTCGACCTTTACGTCTGTGTAGATCACCTTTTTAAAATTCTTTGCCTCGACCGTGACTGAATAGACGGCGACCGGCACATTCGGAATTGAAAAGACTCCTTCCTCGTTCGTGGTCACCGTTCGAATCACTCGATCTCCCTGGCTCGGGATCGATGCAGCAACCGTTGCACCCGGAACAGCGCCGCCGTTCGCGTCCTTTACGGTCCCAACGATCGAACCGGTTGTCTCTTGGGCGTGGAGCATCCCACTAAACGAAATGCATAAGGCAATAAAGAGCAGAGTCCTTTTGAACATGAATCCTCCTAGGGCAGTCGGCATCCTCGCGGAAGCTGGTATAAGAATTTTTTAGGCAAATTGGAGTGTATCCAATTTTTTCTTATCGAAAAAGTTGGTATAACGCTCATCGAGAAAATGAAACCTGCTTGACTCGAGCCGATGTTACAGAAATGTGAAAGTCAAAAATTTTATAACCCGAATCGGTCTATTTGTAAAGTAAAAACGGGCTTCGGCGGCGTTCAAATTCAGCGATCATTGGTCTTACCAATTCGTCGATCTGCGCGGGGGTGTAGCCCCGTTGCACGCGGTCAAGAATGTCCTGATTCGTAAGCAGTCGTAAGTATTTATCAACCTGCCAATCATTTGGATAAAGCTTTCGCAGAGCGACAGCGATCTCAATCCCCGTTCGGACCGATTTGAATACTTTACGGTCGGTTACTACGAAATTAACGCCGCTAAGGTTTTCGTCTTTGAAAACAGAGGCATTTGGCTTGAATCTGATCGGTACGAACCGGATGCCGGGCAGATTTCTATTGTTCAAATATGTCGCCAGTTTCTGTCCATCGATCCACGGTGCGCCGACGATCTCGAACGGCGTGTCGGTTCCGCGGCCCACGCTGACGTTTGTCGTCTCGAGCAAGCCGATACCCGGATAAAGCGTCGCCTCGGTCAGCGAACGCATATTCGGCGACGGGTTGACCCATGTCTGACCGGTTTCGTCGAACCACATCGAGCGTGACCAATTTTCCATCTTGATCACGCGAAGGTCGGCGCCGATCCTTCGCTCGGTGTTCATCATCATTCCGAGCTCGCCGATGGTCATGCCGTATCGAACGGGGGTGGTGTGCGCCGCGATAAACGAAAGTTTGTCTTCTTCGGCAAGCGGCCCTTCGACATCATTTCCGTTGATCGGATTTGGCCTGTCCAGGACGTAAACCGGAACCTTCGCCTTCGCGGCTTCCTCCATTACATTCTTCAATGTCGCGGTGTACGTGTAAAATCGCGTTCCCACGTCCTGAATGTCATAAACGATCGCGTCGAGGTCTTTCAACTGCTCCGGCTTAGGCCGCCGTGTCTCACCGTAAAGCGAATAGATCGGCAGTCCGGTCTTTTCATCTTTAGAATCACTGACCTTGTCATCGACCTCACCGCGAATACCGTGTTCTGGCGCGAACAGCGAAACGAGCTTTACGTTCTTCGCCTCGAACAAAACGTCGATCGTTTGCTTGCCTGCAAAATCGCGGCCGGTGTGATTCGTAACGAGTCCGATGCGCTTTCCTTCGAGCTCCTTGAAATTGGTTCTTTCGAGAACGTCGGTGCCATTCGCAACCGACTGGAGCGCAGGCGTCCCGCCTGCAGCCGAAGGCACGCCGCTTTGCGGCGTTTGCAAGCGAGACGCTTGAGCTCCAATCACAAACTTCGGTATCTGCGCAGCTACAGCCGCGTTGTATCGCGCTT
>QHXS01000224.1 GCA_003223975.1 Acidobacteriota bacterium | reverse complement strand
GCGGGCACTCCCGGCAAATGTCGAGACGCGGCCGTCTTCGATTACGCGAATGCGATCATTGTAAGTGTCCGAAATAAATATCCGGCCGTCGCTCGCAACAGCGATTCCGATCGGGCCGTTAAATTGCGCGTTTTGGGCGTTACCATCAGCAATTCCAGGATTATTTTCGACGCCGGCGATCGTTCGAACTTCGCCTGATGCAGTAACGGACTTGATCGTGCTCGACCCGGAATCGGCGACGATCAGGTCGCCGTTTTTTGAGAATGCGATCGCGGAGGGCGTATCGAAACCGTTGGTAAATTCCAAGACGACGCTATCGGCTCCAATCTTTAGGATCTTTCCGTTTGCACCGTCGGAGACAAAAATTTCTGAGCCTTTCACAGCGATTCCGAATGGTTCGCCGAATTCGCCATTTGCTCCGGCAAATGTCGAAACCGAGTTAAATCGAACGGGTTCCTGCTTAGAGCACGATGCACCCAAAGCAGCGACAACGACGGTCGCCAAGATCAAAAGTTGACAGGGAAGTGTCATTGAAAAAAAACAAGAGGAGCGAAAAATACCCGCGTTGTGAAACGCGATTGCGATTGTTACCATCTTCCTACAGCATCGAGTTTAACGACAAGGGAGGAACCATATATGTTTTCACTTCAGGATCTTCTTGGGCAGCAGCAGGGAAGCGAGGCCGTGGGACAGATCAGTCAACAGGTCGGTGCGGAACCGTCGGCGGTAAATTCTGCGATCGCGGCCGCGTTGCCGTCCATCCTTGGAAGCCTTGCAAATAACGCGTCAACCACGGCGGGCGCGGAAAGGTTGGACAATGCTCTCACAAATGACCACGACGGCAGCCTGCTCGACAATCTGGGCAGTTTGGGTGGAATGATATTCGATCAGCAGACGCCGACACCGAGGCAAGCGGATGCAGGCGGGATACTCGGCCACATTCTTGGAACAGATCAAGGCACGGTCGCACAGGAAGCGAGCAACAAATCCGGCCTCCCGGTCGGCCAGGTCGCGCAGATCCTGATGATGCTTGCGCCCATCGTAATGGCATATCTTGGGCGCCAAAAACAGGAGCAAGGCGTAGGCGCCGACGGCCTCGGCGGCTTGATCGGCGGACTTCTTGGCGGACAAAGCGGCGGTTCGGTTGGGGATATTACGTCGTCGGTGCTCGACCGCGATCATGACGGCAGCTCGCTCGATGACATCGCTTCCATGGCTTTTAACTACGTGACCGGAAAATAACCGGTTAAAAAATTTGATTTTGTGACGAACCGCGAATTCAATGGGATTAGCGGTTCTCTTTCTTGAAACATCGGTAATCGCGTTCCGTATTATTCGCCATCTAACTGGTGTTTTGATCCTAAAAAATCGTAGAGGAAATATGATCTCAAAAAATTCACTGCGTCGTCTGGTTGTCATCGCGACGCTATCACTCTTCGCATTCGGCGCGTTTACCGTCGCGCAGCCGCCGCAAAAAGACGGCGAGATAAAGAAGCTGCCGCCGGTAAATTGGATACGCAGCCGAACGATCGACATCAAGCATCTTGACATCGACCTCCGGTTCGATTGGGACAAAGAACAAGCGATCGGCTCGACCGTGGTAACTTATTCGCCGTTTGCTGATTCAAACAAGCTGGTGCTGGATGCAGCGTCGATGACCATCGATTCCGTAACGTTGATCGGCGGCGGGCCGTTGAAATTTGCTTACGACGGTAAAAGAGACGACGACAATCTTGAGATCGACATCGGACGCGTTGTGAAATCGGGCGAAGACGTAAAAGTAAAGATCGAATATAAAACGAACTACGTGAACAAAGCCGACGCCGATACAGCTATCGGCAGTTTCGGGCGTGGCCTGCGGTTTATCAAACCGACCGCAGACGATCCGAACAAGCCGCGACAGATATGGTCGCAGGGTGAATCGGAATTTAACCGCTACTGGTTTCCGTCGTACGATACGCCAAACGATTTCCGCACCACCGATCTTCGAGCGACCGTTGCAAAGCCTTTCTATGTCGTTTCGAACGGCAAACTCGTCGAGACCAAAGACAATCCGGACAACACGCGGACGTTTTACTGGAAAATGGACCAGCCGTTTTCCAATTACCTGACATCGATCGTTGTCGCGGAGACAACGCCTGTCGTCCAGGATTTCGAAGGCGTCCCGGTCTACAACTTCGGCTACACCAACGAGACGAAGGAGGTTGCCGCGACCGTGAAGAATCTGCCGGCGACGATGAAATTCTTTTCCGAGGTCACTGGAGTGAAGTATCCATATCCCAAATATTCGCAGGCGTTTGTCGAAGATTTCGGCGGCGGTATGGAAAACATTTCGGCGACGACGCAGATCGAGGAGATGATCCACGACGAGCGCGAATTGCTCGATAACGACAGCGAATCGCTGCAGTCGCACGAGCTTGCGCACCAATGGTTTGGCGATTACGTTACGTGCCGCGACTGGGGCCAGATATGGCTGAACGAAAGCTTTGCGACATACATGCAGGCGATGTGGACCGAGAAATTAAAGGGCCACGAAGAATTTCTCTACACGGACGTTCGCGGCAACCAGAACAATACGATCGGTACGTGGAATTCGGGCAACCGGCGCCCGATCGTGACGAAGAATTACGCGAACAAAGATGCGATGTTCGACACCTATGCATATCCGGGCGGAGGCTCGGTGCTGCACATGCTTCGCAAGCATCTCGGCGACAAGCTTTTCTCGAAGGCCCTGAACCTTTACCTGACATCGAATGCGCATCAACCGGTCTCGACCGAGGACCTTCGGATCGCGGTCGAGGAAGCGACTGGCCAATCGATGGATTGGTTTTTCGATCAATGGCTTTACAAAATGGGCCATCCGATATTTGAAGTAAATCAGGTTTACGACGATGCGAAAAAACAGCTGACGCTGATCGTCAAGCAGACGCAGAAGGTCGATGTGGCGAATGAATTTCCGCAGACCGAGTTTTTCCAGACGAATGTTGATATCGAGATCGACAACAAGGTCGAGCGCGTTTGGATAAAGCCGCAGGAAATAAACACTTTTCAATTCAATGTTGCGGCGAAACCGAAACTCGTGAATTTCGATTACGAAGGCACGCTGCTGAAGGAGATGAAATTCGAAAAGTCGACCGACGATCTTCTTTACCAAATGGCGAACGACAAGGACGTCATCGGCCGCCGATGGGCGATGTCAGAGCTTGAAAAACGAACCGATACGGATAAGGCCCGCGTTGTTTCGGCGTTATTAACGTCCGCTGAGAAAGATCCGTTCTGGCGTATCCGCCGAGCTGCCTTGTCGGTGATCGCGAATATATACTCGCCCGATCCGCCTCCGGGACAGGTTCGCCCTGCGGCCAAACTCGACTCGAATGTCGAGGCCGCGGTCATTCGCCTGACGAAGGACCCGCAATCGCTGATCCGTGCGGATGCGATCGAACTGCTCGGCGAGACGCAGGACAAGAAATATGCCGATGCAGCGCTTTCGATGCTCGACGACCGCAGCTATGGCGTCATCGACCAGGCTTCGTTGGCACTGGCCCTGAGCAAGGACCCACGCGCATATGACGCGTTGATGAAACTGACGACAACCCCGTCATGGCGAGGCCGCATCCAGATCGCAGGCTTTAATGCTCTCGGTGAACTGGGCGACAAGCGTGCGTTCGATGCAGGCTTTAAGGCTGCGACGGACAAGACGTTACCCGCGGGCGTCCGTTCGGCAGCCTTGACCGTTGTCGGTTCGTCGGGGAAAGGCGACCCGCGTGCGTTTCCGCTGATCTTTGAAAAATTTAAGGCGGCGAGCGATGCGACGAACTTTCAGGGCATCGTCGACAGCATGCAGGCGTTGGTGAAGATCGCCGACCCTCGCGGACAGCAGGCTTTCGACATACTTAAAACGAAGTTTAAGGACAACCCGGGCTTTTTGCAGTTCATAACCTCGCAGGAAGCATTGTTTAAGGCAGCGATAGGGAAATAGTTGGCTGCGTTTCGCGGGTTGGCGGTGTGGATAAGTGCCTTATTGACTCAAAACTGCCAACTCGCTAAACTCGTAAGTTACAGGCGTGGTGAGTTATTGCGACTTGCGGCCACGTAAAATAAGCCGCTAAACAGCAAAGAGTTTTCATCTTTAGTTCACACGAAACTCTGTGCTTTTTAGTGCAGAGTTTTTTGTTGGGTAGCACAAGCTTTTAGCCACCGAGAACACAGAGAGCGCTGAGAAGATGGAAAACGATATTTTGACGCAGAAAATTATCGGCGCAGCTATCGAGGTCCATCGAAATCTTGGTCCAGGTTTACTCGAATCCATTTATGAAGAAGCGTTATGTTATGAATTCGATTTACGCGGTATTCGGTATACGAGACAGGTTGAGATCGATGTGATCTATAAAGGCAAGGTAATTAAAGGACAAAGAATCGACGTTTTGGTCGAAGACGAGGTTATTGTCGAGATCAAATCACTCAGCAAACTCCCCGAAGTCTCACTGGCACAAGTTTTGTCTTATCTTAAAGCAACTGATTTGAA
>QHXS01000176.1 GCA_003223975.1 Acidobacteriota bacterium | reverse complement strand
CAATTTTTTTCCGAAGAGAATGCGAGCTTCGTAATGACCGACGTGCCGATGCTGCCCGACAGCACGGTGCTCAAGCTCTACCGTTCCGACTATCTCCGGCGCTTTGCCGACGAGAAACCGAAACTCAGATCCACGTGGTTGAAACTTGCAAATAACAAGACCGCGCTTTTATTCACCAGCGAAAGCCGCTCGGCCGCGCCTCAGATCTTCATAATCATTGCGACGCCGATGCACGTCTTCGGCCTGTTTGCACCCGTCCCGCCCGGCCGAACAGACGCGGAGGTGAAACGAGTGCTGATACGAACGCTCGGTACGTTCAAATTCGGCGAAGATTAAGCGAGCCTCTAGGCCGGTGTTTTCGCACGGATGTTGGCGAGCAGCCAGGAAAGCGCGTCGGCGTCGTTGTCGGAGATGTTAACGATCATGCCCGCATTAGACGCCATCGTGATGCCGATCTGGTCTTTATCGATCATTTCGGGCCGCTGAATAAAGGACATCACGACATCTCCAGCGGCGGCGGCCGCCCATTTGCGGATGAACCAATAGCGGTCTACCACGGAGGGGTGCGGAAAGCCATAAAGCTCGCGGGCATCGACCAGGAGCCCGCCGATATCGTGTTCGCGGCAGTATTCGATGGCTCGGCTGATCATCTCGACCGCCGCGTCCAGCGGCACTTCGACCGTAGGAGCGTAACGCGCGATCTCGCCGTCTATCGAGAGGTATTCTGGGAGCTCGGATGTGGGATCCATTTTATTGCTCGATTTTGCCAATCCAATTATTTCACCGCTGCAAGTGTATCGTCAACATACATTTCAATCACGACAAAAAAAGGCCGGGAACGCTCCCGGCCAAGTCGAAGTTTTATGCATCACCCTTAGGCGATCTGGAATGTGGCCCCGACATAGAGGCTCACGATGTTGATGTTCTGTTCGCCATAATAAGGATCGTAGTCGTTACGGCCGTAAAAAGCGTCCTCGTAACCGAGCGAGTAGCCCTGGCTAAGCGAATGCCGATCCTCGAAGTCACTGTACAGGTACGGCTGGTAGGTCGTAGTCGTAGCGGTGTACGTCGTGGTGGTATACGCCGGTTGGTCATAGTAGTACGAATACGGATCAGCGTAGTAATCCGAATAACCATACCCAGCTTGTCGCGCCATCAACCCGTCGCGGTAACCTTGATCGTAGCCGTACGCTAGCAGTCCGCCAAGCAACTTCGTTACGAACCCGCCGACACCGGATGATGACGATGAAAAGATCCGATAAGTCACATAATCATCATACGGATCGTCGAAATAATACGGGTCATCGTAGTAATATGACGAGTAGTAGTAATCATATGGCTGATATGCCATATAGTACGGCTGTACATAAAAACCACTGTAGTTCGGGTCATAATACGTATATCCAACGTTGTAATACCACGGCTCGGAATTCACGCCATAATACGCAGGATACTGCGGCGGCGGAATGTAATAATAATCGTTCGGGTAACCGACATTAACGTTGATCAACGAACGAAGCACGTCGTCACGCCACGCTTCGCGCTGCGTATATTCGTAAACATTCCGACGAAAATCACGGTCGTCAAAGCTGCGGCCTTCGGCTATAGCTTGCTGCCGATATGCTCGATACTGATCGCGGAATCCGCTTATATCGACGCTGGACGGATCAATAGTTTGGCGCCCTTGCCAACGACTTCCGCCATTTCGGAAGCTTTGGAAACCGCCATTTTGCGTTTGGAAATCCCCATTTTGCGTCGAAATCACGCCCGCATCTGTTCGGCCGCCTCGATCGCGCCAGTTACCGCGCTGACCGTTCATTTGCTGAACGCCGGCCTGCTGATCGCCGAATTGACCAATTCTTGCATCGCCGCGCTGTTGAATGCCAGATTGGCGGTCAAATCGCGCCGAGCGTCCATTTCCGCCGCGTTGCTGCTGAAATGCAGCCTGCTGATCGACCGAGCCAGAACGACGTTGATCACCCCTGCCGTTTCCGGGAATGCGAACTACGTCGGGACGTCTTTGTTCAGCCTGCTGAATCGAACGTGCCGCTCGCCCGCGATCAACGCCGGCCTGCTGCTGTCGCTGGAGACGGCGATCAAATTGCGGCCTTTCCTGCTGTTGTTGGACCTGTCGTTGTGCCCGCCGATCCCATTGCGGCATCTGGCGCTGTGTTTGCGGTTGCTGCTGACGTTGCGCCTGGCGATTCCATTGCGGCATCTGGCGCTGCATTTGCGGCATTTGTTGTCGCTGTATTTGCGGGATCTGTTGCTGCTGACGTTGCGCCTGGCGATTCCACTGCGGCATCTGGCGCTGCATTTGCGGCATTTGTTGTCGCTGCATCTGCGGAGCCGGCCTCTGCATTTGCGGCATTTGCCGCTGAGCCTGCGGCCTCATTTGGGGCTGCTGTCGCTGCATTTGTGGCGGAGCTTGTCGTTGCATTTGCGGCGGAGCTTGTCGCTGTTGCTGCGGTGGGCCGCCGCCATGCTTGTCGCCCCCGCCGCCGTGGCCTTTGCCTTGAGCGGCAATGCCACTTGCACCGCCGACTGAAAGCATTAGAATCGCGGAAAAAATAGTGATTAAAACGGTTGCTAATTTCGAACGCATAGAAACCTCCCAATATTCATGTCAATACGTCCTTGTTTTGCAAGAACCGTTCCACTGAAATCGGGGTCAAAATGCCCGGAATCGATACACGTTTACGTACAGAATCGTATATCGTTCGACTATTTGGTGTTTTGCAGGTAATGGGAGATGTCGCTGAGTGAGGTATTGCCGCCGCAGAAGATCAGGACAACATTCGAATTGGAATTGAAGTTGATTTTCACCTTTTCGGCAGCTGCGAGCGTGCATGACGCGGCCGGTTCGGTTATGACTTTCAGGCGCTCAGCTATGAAATTGAGAGTCTCGACAGCTTCGGCATCGGTCACGACAGTCACACTTTCGAGGTTTTTTTGTGCGAGCTCAAGCGTTGTTTCGGAAACGGCCGGTGCACCGAGCGTTTTTGCGATGGAAGTGATCGCCGGCAGCGTGACCGGCTTCCCTGCTTCAAGAGCCTGCGCCATCGCGTCGGCGCCGAGCGTTTCAACGCCCCAAATACGAACCTCGGGCCGTTTCGATTTGATCGCCGTCGAAACACCGCCCATCAAACCGCCGCCGCCAATGCTTACTATAACGTCTGTAACTTCGGGACAATCCTCGAGAATTTCGAGACCAAGAGTTCCCTGGCCGGCCATCACGACTTCGTCGTCGAATGGATGAACAAAGGATCGGCCAGCGGCCTTGTAGTCGTCGATCTTTTCGAAAGCCGCCGCGATCGAGGGCTGCAGATCGACCGTCGCTCCATAACCGCGGGTCGCATCCACGTAATTTTGCGGTGTGTTGTCCGGCATTACGATCACCGCGTCCGCGCCAAGTACTCGCGACGCAAACGCCACCGCCTGGGCATGATTACCGCCGCTGACTGCAACCACGCCGTTAGCTCGTTCTTCTTCGCTTAGGCTGAGCAGCTTGTTGAATGCTCCGCGCACTTTGAAAGAACCGGTCTTTTGAAAAAGCTCGTATTTAACGTAAACGTTGGTTCCGACGCGATCACTTAGAGCCGTACTTTTTTCAAGTGGCGTTCGCTTAATGTATGGCTCGATCCGTTTTCGAGCTTGTTCGATCGACGTTTGCTGAAGCATTTTCATTCGGGTGTAAGCTGAAGATATCAAACTAAATTGTTTCCCTCAATGTAGCGCTCGCTCGAACCGAGCGGAGGGCCGGATTTGATTTTCGACCTGGGAAATAGTTTAATTATTGTTTGCCCTAGTGGGGCTGGCGAGACTCAAAAGAGTACGCCAAACTTCCGGCCGAAAGGAGGTGATGCGAAAAATGGCTTTTATTACAGTTAACACGAACGAATCGATCGAATCGGCACTGCGCCGGTTCAAGCGCAAGGTCATCTCCGAAGAGATCATCAAGGACCTTAAGAAGCATTCGCACTTCATTCCGCCGGGACAAAAGGCGAAATTGAAATCGGCGAACGCACGCAAACGTAATCGACGCCGCTTCCGTCAGCAGCGTCCGATGAACTCGAGTCCGAGGCCAATGGGCGGACAGAATCGCTAGATCAAATAAGTGAAAAGGTGGGAAAGTGAGAAGGTTAAAGGCCGGTCCTGGCTTTTTCACTTTTTCACTTTTTTCGCTTTTAAACCGAATTTATGGCAGATAGGCCGAAGATCCTGATAACGAACGACGACGGTATCCACTCCGAAGGCATCGAGGCTCTCGAACGCGCGATGCTCCAGATCGGCGAGGTCTATGTCGTGGCTCCCGAATCGGAAATGAGTGGCGCGTCGCACAGCCTTACGCTTGCTCGGCCGCTTAGGATCCGCCAGATCGACGAAACTCATTGGACAGTCGATGGAACCCCGACGGATTGTGTGACCCTCGCTTTGAATCAAATTCTTGCACCTTTCTTTCGCCCGGACATATGTGTTTCGGGTATAAACCACGGTGCGAACATGGGTGACGACGCCACATATTCGGGAACGGTTGCGGGTGCGATGGAATCGACCATCCTCGGTGTTCCGGGCATCGCGTTCAGCCTTGCGTCGTACCGCAGTCATGACTTTACGGAATCGTCGCGCGTGGCTCTCGAAGTTACACGCAAAGCTTTGGTCGATGGGTTGCCTGACGGCACCCTTTTGAACATTAATGTGCCAAAAGGAATTCCGAAAGGCATAAGAATTACGAAGCAAGGCTTTAAATCTGCACGGCCGGTGATAAGTGAGCATATAGACCCGCGCGGTAAGGCATATTACTGGATCGGCGAGATCCGTGACGGTTTTCGCGCCGAAGGCGGAACCGATTTCGAAGCCGTCGACGAAGGCTACGTTTCGATCACACCGATGCGAAGCGACCTTACAAGTTATGACGCGATCGCTGAGTTGAAAAGCTGGGAATCCTGACCGAGACCGAAAACAATGAACGCACCTGTTCAAAGTTCGAACCTAACCGATGCATTCGCATTACCTCGGCTGCGAATGGTCGAGAAGTTGAAAGATTTTTACCGCATCGCCGATGAACGCGCGCTTGAAGCGATGAACCGGGTGCCTCGGCACCTATTTGTTCCCGAGGCGATCCAGTCCCAGGCGTATAAAGACAATGCTTTGCCGATCTCTGCGGGTCAGACCATTTCGCAGCCGTATATCGTCGCACGCATGACCGAACTGCTTGAGTTGAAGGGAAAAGAACGTGTTTTGGAGGTCGGTTCCGGCTCGGGTTACCAAACCGCGGTGCTTGCCCTGGTCGCTCGAAAGGTATTCTCCGTCGAGCGGATTCCGGAACTTGCCGCAAACGCTAAATCGCTGCTGCTGTGGCTAGGGTTTAGAAATATTTCATTCAAGACCGCCGACGGGACCGAAGGTTGGGAATCTTATGCACCGTTCGACGCAGTTTTAGTTGCTGCAGGCGGCCCGGAAATTCCGAAGCCGCTGGTAGATCAGCTTATTGTGGGTGGCAAAATGGTCATCCCGATCGGCAGTGATCAAAAGTCACAGATCCTCGTACGCGTCACTCGCACTGAAACCGGTTTTATGAAAGAGGATTGTGGGCCATGCGCATTTGTGCCGCTGATTGGCGAACACGGCTGGGGAGAAAATAAAAAGTAAAAAGTAAAAAGTAAATATTAGAGATACGGTGGATCAAGACAGACAACCCATTTCGAATCCAAAGCTACCCGATATTAAGGACAGAGCATTTTCGTTTGCGGTCAGAGTTATCAAGCTTTGCCGAATTTTGGAGGCGAATTCCTGGGTAGCCAAATCCGTTTGTAGCCAGCTCCTTAGGTCAGCAACATCGGTTTTGGGGCGAATCTCGAGGAAGCTGTCGCCGGTCAGAGCACTGCGGACTTTCTCCACAAGAACGGTATCTCCTTAAAAGAGGCAAGGGAGTCAAACTACTGGCTTCGGTTAATTTTAGCTTCGACAGAATTGGCACCTGCAGTCAAGAAAGGCATCGAAGAGCTAGAACAGGAATCAATGGAAATCGCCAAAATTATTGGCAAGAGGATCGTAACAACCAAGAGTCACATTTGACGGAAAATCGAGATTTTACTTTTTACTTTTTACTTTTTACTTTCCAATATGGAAACGATTTACGACCTGCTTCATTATCTGAACCCGAAAGTGTTGATCGACACGTTGCTCGGCATCTTTGGAAACTGGACGTATGTCGCGCTTTGGTTCGTCGTGTTTGCTGAAACCGGTTTGGCAGTTGGATTTTTTCTTCCGGGTGATTCGCTGCTTGTCGTCGCGGGTTTGTTCGCCGCCGCAAATAAACTAAACCTCGTTCTGATCTTAATTGCATTCTTTCTTGGGTCGCTTCTCGGCGATAGCACAGGTTACTGGACCGGCCGCACGATGGGAAAAAAGCTTTTCAACCGCGAAGACTCGTACATTTTCAAACCGAGTCGCGTCGAAAGGGCCCACGCATTTTTTGAAAAGTACGGTCCGAAAACGGTAATACTTGCGCGTTTTGTTCCGATCGTCCGCACATTCGCGCCGCTTGTCATCGGAGCGGCCGAAATGAGGTATTCGACCTTTCTCACTTACAGCCTGATCGGGAGCCTGCTTTGGATCAACAGTATGGTCCTCGCGGGCTATTTCCTTGGCGGCGTGATCGAGAACGCTCTTGGGATCAAGCTTGAAAACCATATCGAAAAGGTGGTTATCGTCGTCGTCTTCCTTTCGCTTTTGCCGCCGATCATCGAATTACTGAAGCATCGGTTCAGTAAGAAGGAAAATATCGCTGAAGTTGCCGAGAGTTGATTTGATTGACTATTCCCTGCCAGTAACCTAGACTCTATAACTTGACTTATCGGGGCGTGGCTCAGCCTGGTAGAGCGCACGGTTCGGGACCGTGAGGTCGGAGGTTCAAATCCTCTCGCCCCGACCATTAAAAACGAAGGTGCATAAGTGATAAATTGCTTATGCGCCTTTTTCTTTTTTATGTTCAAGAGAATACTCATTCTTTCGGCGTCCGTCGGAAACGGCCATACTACGGCCGCCGAGTCTCTGAAAAAAGCGTTCGAGATCAAAGGACTGGCGGACGAAGTTCGTCACGAGGACGTGCTCAAGTTCACCAATCCGCTCTTTCGCCGGCTTTATTCGAACGCATACATCGATCTGGTAAACAACCTGCCCGAGGTCCTCGGCTGGATGTACGACCGGCTTGACGAGCCGTGGAAGAACGAAAAGCGCCGGTTGTTTTTCGATAAGCTCAACACGCGGCCGTTCGTAAAAATGGTTCGCGAATATGATCCGGATTGGATCGTCTGCACGCATTTTCTGCCGTCGGAAATTATCTCTGACCTGAAGGCGAAAGGAAAAATGTCGACGCCGCAAGCGATCGTAGTCACGGATTTTGACATGCACGCGATGTGGCTCTGCCGAAACTACGAACATTACTTCGTCGCTCTCGATGAGACGCGTTTCTATCTTGAGTCTCTCGGTTGCCCGGCCAAAAAGATCACCGTTTCCGGCATTCCAATAGACCCAAAGTTCAGCGAATCAAAGCCGAAAAACGAGACGTGCGCGAAATATGGACTAGACCCGCAACTGCCGACCGTGATGCTTTCGCTCGGCGGCTTTGGCGTTGGAAATATCGAGACGCTGCTCGGACCGCTGCGCAAGATCAAAACACCAGTGCAGGTCCTCGCGATGTGCGGCAAGAACGAGGAACTCAAATCGGATCTCGAGCGCGAGCATAAAGATGCCGGAGTACGAATTATCCCTGTTGGGTACACGCGAGATATGGACGAATACATGAGCGCGTCGGACCTGATAGTTGGAAAACCCGGCGGCTTGACCACGTGTGAAGCGCTCGCGAAAGGGCTTGTGTTCGTGATCGCAAATCCCATTCCCGGACAGGAAGAACGGAACGCCGATCACCTGTTGGAACAGGGGGCTGCGATCCGTTCGAACAATCCGGCAACCCTCGGCTTCAAGATCGAGAACCTTTTGAAGGATAAAAAACGATTGGAATGCATGCGGTTAAACGCACTGAAATTCGCCCGCCCAAATGCGGCATTCGAAATCGCCGACAGGCTCGCCGAATTAGGAAACTAGATCTGGTAGGTAGCGACGCTGGTGGGTGTTTCGAAGCAGCGCACTTTGTGAACGCGAACGCGTTCGTCCCCGACGCGGGAGTTCAGATATTCGAGCACGTATCGGGCGATGTTTTCGGCGGAAGGATTTAATTCTTCGTCGAACGGCGGCAGTTCGTTGAGATTTCGATGATCGAGATATTTTACGATCTCATCTGCGGCTTTTTTCAGGTCGACAAAATCGATAAGCAGGCCGATGTTGTTAAGTTCTTCGCCTTTCGCATAGATCTCGAGCTTGTAGTTGTGCCCGTGCAGGTTTTCGCACTTTCCCTTGTAACCGCGCAGTTGGTGCGCAGATGAGAAATCGCGTTCGATCATTACTTCGTAAAATCCGGGCATATCAATTCGACGGGACCACAACCTCGAGTTTATACATCTCTTTCATCATCTTGACGAGTTCGGCGAGCGGCGGCAGGCCGATGCTCTTTCGGCGCTTCTCGAGGTTTTTCATGTCTTCGGTCGGGCTCATCACCATCTTACCGTCCTTGAAATCAAATCCTGAGCCGTACAGTTGTTTCTTGCCTTGATGAAGCCGGAGCCGATCGACAAAATTGGCGTAATCCATCGGCGGGAGTTCCTTATTCTTAAAAGCCGCGGTTATCGGTTTCAGCGACCTCACGCGAAGTGTATCGGTCGGAGAATGCTGCAGCAAGATCATGAACGCCTGCATCCCTTCGCGTCCGACCTTTACGGTATTTGGAAAACCGATCTGGTCGAAGATCTCCTCGAGGCGCTTTGTATGCGGCTCGTCTATTGCCTTTAACAGCGGAGCGAAGCACTTGACCTGCTCATCGGCCGATCCGTTCGCGCACTTCATTCGCGCGTCCTGATCGACTTTCTCCATCAAAAGAAGCTCATCACGCAGGACCGGGTAACGCACCTGAGCGATCGAAACAAGAACGACGCAAAACAGGAACCCGATGGAGATACACACTTTCATCCGACGATGTTATTCGACCAAGATCGGTTCGTCGGACACGGCGATCGGCTGACGCTTCGCTCCTTTTATCTCACGACTGACACGATACACAAGAAAAATTCCGATGGTCGAAAGTACGACGATAATGTATCCGAGCGTATCGTAGTGCTCGAGCGGGCTGAAGTTGTCTTTTTGCACGACGATCAGACCGCCAACCATGGCCGAGGCGCCGCCCGCGATCTGCCCGAGCGAGGAATTAATGCTCATGAACGCGCCGCGGTCCTGCATCTCGGGCAGAGCCGAAACCAACGCCATCGACGGAACCATCCGGCTGAGGATCCCAGCCATAAAAAGCACATTGAGAACGAGTACAAGCCAAAAGGGAATGGGCCCGAGGTTTGTATAAATCACCACCATTACCATCATCCAAACCGAGGCGATGGTGAAGATCCGGAATTTGTCGATCTTGTCGCTCAATCGGCCGACGACCGGCATTATAACCAGCGAAGCCACGCCGGCAACCATAAAAAGGATCGGCAGTTTTTCCTGGCCGACGAGAAGATTGTTCACCGCGAAGGCACTGCCCCACGGCATCATCATGAATCCGCCCAACATCAGGAAAGCCGTCGCGAGGAAGCCGAGCCGGTATCGGCTGCTGGTCAGTGTATGCAGAAGATGTGTGAGCGCATTCTTGTCGTTCTTTACTTTCAAATGTTCGTTTATCGGCTCCATTCTGAGCATGATCGTCAGCCATATTGCCGAAGCCAAAACGACGATCGCAAGAAACGGCGACTGCCAGCCCCACACGTTTGCGATGAACAACCCGATCGGAATTCCAAGGACCTGGCTCGCGCCGAAACCCATCTGCAAATAGCCCATCACGCGGCCGCGCTTGGCGAGCGGGAAAAGGTCGGCAACGATCGCCATTGAGATCGAACCGATCACACCGCCAAAAAGGCCCGTGACGATTCTTGCGGCCAGCAGCATCGGATATGAATTTGTAATGCCGCAAAGCAGCGTGCCAACAATGAATCCAACGTAAAAGAACAGCAGCAGTTTCTTACGGTCGAACCGGTCGGCAAAACCAGCGGTCAGCATGCCGGAAATTCCGGCGCTGAAAGCGTACGCAGAAACCGCAGCGCCAAATTGCGTGGTGGAAAGCCGCATCGATTTCATCAGCAAATCGCCTAACGGCGACATCACCATAAAATCGAGGATCACCGTAAACTGCGTCATCGCTAGCAGCACGATCACGAGCATCTGGTGCGATGAAAATTTTTCGATCGTATTTTCAGCCGGTATGTTGTTATCGATCGCCATTATATTCGATGCTAATTGATTTGAGAGGAGGATTCCAATGAAATCTGTTTTTGAATGCCGGCGCAATGCCGCTGGCTAAATTACAAATTCACCTTTGGTGCCCTTGTCGAAAATTTGCTCAACATCAGCCAATTCGCTCGTGATCCGCATTCGTGGAAGGCTCTGGAGAAAATCTCGTCCATAGGGTTTTGTACGAATGCGCGGATCGAGAATGGCGATCACGCCGCGGTCAGTGCGGCTGCGGATCAAACGGCCGATCCCCTGTTTAAGCGAGATCACTGCTTGTGGTATCGAATAATCGCTGAACGAACGGCCTCCATTTTCATCGATAAATCGCGACCGTGCGGCGACTATCGGGTCGGTCGGGACGGCGAACGGCAGCTTGTCGATGATCACACAAGAGAGTTGGTCGCCTTGCACGTCGACGCCCTGCCAGAAACTGGTCGTTGCGAATAGCACAGCATTCGGCGTTTCACGAAATCGTTCGAGCAACGCCGTTTTCGCAATCGAGCCCTGCAGAAAGCATGGGTAATTTACGCGTGCCGAAACAAGCTCGAAAAGCGCCGTCATCGATTGGTTGCTCGTACAAAGGACGAAGGCATGGCCATGCGTTATCGAAATTATTCGTATGATCTCGCTCGCTGCAAGCTGTGTGAACTCGGGTGACCGTGGATCGGGCATGGCTTTCGGCAGATAAAGGATCGCCTGCTTTTCGTAATCGAATGACGAAGCCGCAGTGAACCCGGAAGTCTTCGCTGTGTCCAATCCCAAACGCTCGCGGACAAAATTGAACGAACCGGCGCTCGATAGCGTCGCCGAGGTCAGGATACACGACTCGACTTTCTCGAAAAGTTTTTCGCGAAGCAGTTCGGAAACATCGACCGGCGAAGCGCGAAGGAAAATTCCCTTGCCTCGCCGTTCGAGCCAATATACGTAATTCCGCTCTGCCTGCGTTATTACAAAATCAAGATCGAAACGCGTCTGCCGAGTCCGCCTAAGCATGCTTTCGGCTTCGGGCATCTCTTCGGCGAATTTCGTCAGCAGAGCTTCCAGGCTCCCAAGCGAATTGTCGAGGGCATAATAGGCTTCGCCGAGCGGCGTGGGTTTGTTATCCCCTTTCGTCGTTCGAATCGAAAAGACGTCGGGTAAAAGCGGAAATCTGCCGTCCGTCTTTGCCTGCCGAAAGCGATGCCAAAACTGATCCGCGAGACCCATTATCTTTGCCGCAAGTTTTGTCAGGTCGCGAGTGACGACCGCATCGCCGATCGGCAGATTGTCCGTGTCGCGAACTAGTTCGTCGATCTGAAAATTCGAAACCTGAAAACCGAAATAATCCGACGCGATGTCTTCGATCAAATGAGCCTCGTCAAAAATAACTGCCCCATAATCCGGAAGCACCTTGCCGAACTGATTACCTCGCACGTTCAGGTCGGCAAAGAACAAATGATGGTTGACGACCACGATGTCGGCCGCGTCTGCGCGGTTTCGCATCTGCGTAATGAAGCACGGTTCGAAGTCGGGACACTTTTGCCCGATACAAATATCGGAACGCGCGTTGATGCGATTCCAAAACGATAGGTTTTCAGGGAGATCCGTCAATTCCCTGCGGTCGCCGTATTTCGTTTCGTTTATCCAATGGGCAACTTCGCGAAAATGATCGATCTCGTCAAGTCCTTCCAATATTGGTTGATGCTCGGCCTTTTTGACACGGTATAGACAGGCGTAATTCGACCGGCCTTTCATGTATTCCGCGGTGAATTTTCGGGGCAAGATCTTTTGCAGGAATGGGATGTCTTTCTCCATTAACTGCTCCTGTAAATTCTTTGTTCCCGTCGATATGATGATGCGCTTTTTTTGGCCGATCGCTGCGGCGATCGCGGGTACCAAATATGCCAAGGTTTTGCCGGTGCCTGTTCCCGCTTCGACTATCAGGTGACGCCTTTCTGTGAAAGCCTTTTCGATCTCCTCGGCCATCTTGATCTGGCCGTCGCGATATTCATAATTTTCATGAAAACGCGCTACGAGGCCGCCTTCGCCGAATACCTTTTGAATTAAGCTTTCACTCGTTTGCGTTTCCATTTTTATTGACTTTGGTTACTTCGATTGCGAAAATTAATGGTTTGCGACGCGTTCATGGCCTGTTTACTGCCGTTTTTAGCATCCAACCTGAACGCATTCTTCGCAATCAAATATCGATTGTAATTGCAAAGCAATGCGCTGTCGACGCCCCCCGATCGCCGACGTTTCAACTCAATTTCACCTGGAGCTGTAAATGAGATCTTCCATTAACCTTAATAAAGGGGTGCTTGCGGCCATCTGCTGTTTTGCGCTTCTCGCGTTTCTCTCGCTGCTTCCGGTCTTTTTCAAGACCTCGGCAGGAAATAATAGATCTAACGATTCGGCATCGAAAGTCGCGCGATTTGGTGATTACGACATTCGCACCGACAAGGGAGCGCCGGAAAAGATAGCCGAATTCCGAGGGCGCGCATCGAGGAACGCCTTCGAGGTGGCGAATGTCCGCGACTCGTTCGCGCATGGTGAGAAAAAGCTGCGGGACAAAATTCCCTCGCTGAAGGTTGAATACAATGATGATCTCAGGATCCCCGAGGTGATAGGGCCCGATGTTCGCGGGGGTAAGCAGTTCTTGAATGGCCCTACGACCGAAAAACGGAGTGAGATACTGAAGCAATTTTTGACCGATAACGACCAACTTACGGGTGTAAGTGCCGAACACGTCGCGAAATTGAAACTCGCTTCGGATTACAAGAATCCGGAAGACGACCTTGCAGTCGTCGAATACGAGCAAGAACTCAACGGCGTACCGGTTTTCCGAGGGTCGGTTCAGGCCGGTTTTGCGCGCCATAATCAGATCGTCCGCGTCATCAATAATCTTGCGCCTGGATTGGACGAAACCGAGGTTTCGACCGATTTTGGCGATCCCGCACAGGCGTTTGCCGCGGCCGCGGGACTGATCGACCACAGGACGCTTGAATCTGAGGGTTCACTCTCGGAAACGGCTCCCGGGAAATTTGCGTTTGGAAACGGCGAATTTGCCCCGACCGCAGAGAAGATCTATTTTCCGACAGAACCGGGAGTCGCGATACCGGCGTGGCGCGTGCTTATCTGGGAACCGGTCGACGCGTATTACGTCATCGTTGATGCACAGAGCGGAACAATGCTCTGGCGAAAAAAGATCACCGACGATCAGACTCAGCCCGCGACTTTTAACGTTTATACAAATCCGAACGCGATGGTCAACGTTGCGGATAATCCTTTTCCGATGACGCCGGGACCGACGACGCCGAATGGCGTTCAGGGAAGCCCGATCGCCAGGACCTTGATAACTCGAGTCGGTAACGAAGCTCCTTATAACTTCAATAACCTTGGATGGGTCACAGACGGCGGCAATACGACCGACGGAAACGCAGTACAAGCAGGGCTTGATCGTGATACAAGCAACGGGATCGATTCCACGAATGGAGTTGCAGTCGGCACTTCAAGAGTGTTCGATTTCCCGTTCAATCCGGGTGTGCCTGTTGCAAGCGGGACGCCGGCGGGGGATTCACCGCTTCCTGTCCTGAGCATCGCGCCGACAGACGTTGACGTTGCAACGAACGTGATCACGAAAACCCAACATGGGTTTCCGAATAACGCGCGTGTGCGTTTAGCTACAGATAGCTTGCTTCCAGTCCCTCTAGCTATTAATACCGATTATTTTATAGTGAACGCAACAGCCGATAGCTTTGCACTCTCGCTTACATCGGGCGGTGCGGCTGTTGATATCACCTCAGCGGGAACTGGTACACAAACTCTAAGTTTGATGCCCACGCCTTGTTTGTCGGTATCCACTCCAATAACGAACTATCAAAGGGCGATAGTCACGCAGCTTTTTTACATTGCGAATTGGTATCACGACGAAACCTATCGACTAGGCTTTACTGAGTCTGCAAGAAATTTCCAGAACGACAATTTCGGGCGCGGCGGGGCGGGTGCCGATCGCGTTTCCGCGGAAGCGCAGGATTGTGCCGGCACAAACAACGCGAATTTCTCGACCCCCTCAGACGGCGGACGCGGGCGCATGCAAATGTTCATTTGGACGAATCCCACGCCTGACTTTGACGGCAGCCTGGATGCCGACGTAGTCATTCACGAACTCACCCACGGCCTTTCTAATCGGCTGCACGGAAACGGAAGCGGTCTGTCGGGTTTGAATATGTCACGAGGAATGGGGGAAGGCTGGTCGGACTTTTACGCCCACGCGATGTTGAGTGAGCCGACCGATCCAATAAACGGCGTCTATCCGACCGGCGGATACGCCACATATCGCTTAAACGGTTCGCCAAATGCTTTGAACAACTACTATTACGGGATCAGGCGATTTCCTAAGGCAGTAATGGCGTTCACCGGGCCTAATGGAAAGCCGCACAATCCTCTCACATTCAATGACATCGACCAGTCGAAAGCAAATCTAAGCGATGGAGCCTTTGCACCCGCATTTTCGACAACTGCGGACGGTGTCCACGCTCAAGGTGAGGTGTGGAGCAGCGCTCTTTGGGAAGTTCGCGCGAAATATATTCAGCGTTTGGGCTGGGACGTCGGAAACCGGCGAGTGCTGCAGCATATTACGGACGGAATGAAATTGGCCCCGGTCTCTCCGACGTTCCTCCAGGAACGTGATGCGATCGCGGCTGCCGCTATCGCGACGGGCACGCCTGAGGACGTTGCGGATGTGTGGGCGGGTTTTGCGATCCGCGGTATGGGCTGGAGCGCGAGCATCCAGAACACCGGCGGATCGACGGCAGATGGCTCGGGCACGAGCCAGACACGCGTTACCGAGGCCTTTGACGGCCCGAACCTTATTCTCTCGCCCGATGTCACGATCTCGGATTCGACCGGCGATAACGACGGCTCATTTGAACCTGGCGAAACCCTTCAGGTCACAGTTTCGCTGAAAAATATCACAGGCTTGACAGCAAATAATGCGAATGTTCAGCTCGTCGGGGGCGGGGCCGCGTCTTACGGAACGATCGCTCACAACGGCACGGTCAGCAACCAGATGAGTTTTACGATCCCGGCGGGTACGCCGTGCGGAGCGGCCGTGAACTTGACGGTCAACGTCACGAGCACTCTGGGCCCGACTAGTTTTGTTCGGCCGATCCAGATCGGTTCGATGATCCAGACATTCAGTGAAAGCTTCGACGCCGTGACTGCACCCAGCTTCCCCGCAGGCTGGACGCCCACCTCGGTCCAATCAGGCATTAGTTTCGTGACTTCGACGAGCAATTCAAACAGCGCGCCGAATGCCGCATTTGCAGCCGATCCAACAACTGTTGGCGGAGGAACTGATCTGACGACACCAGCGGTTCCGATCACTGCGCAAGCGGCTGTTTTAACTTTCAGAAATCGCTTCGATACGGAAGCCGGCTGGGACGGCGGTGTGGTCGAGATCAGTATTGCCGGCGGCGCGTTTCAAGACATAATTACGGCCGGCGGAGCGTTTATCGCAAATGGCTATAACGCCCCGCTTGGCGCGGGCACTAATAATCCGCTTGCGAACCGTCCGGCCTGGACCGGCAATTCAAATGGTTATTTAACGACAAGCATTCGTCTTCCGGCTGCGGCCGCGGGCCAAAACGTCCAGTTCAAGTTCCGGTTCGGAGGGGACGATAATACGGCCGGCGTCGGACCTAATCCGGGCTGGTATATCGACAATGTCCAGCTCTTCGGCCAGGCAAGCTGTTCATTTACGGCTGCGACCGTGAAATCGCGGGCCGATTTTGACGGCGACGGTAAATCCGACCTGTCGGTATTCCGCCCGTCCGACAACGGCTGGTACGTTAGCAGATCGAACGGCGGCCTCGACATTATTCAGTGGGGACTATCGGGCGACCAGATCGTTCCCGGCAGGTACGATGGTGACAATAAAGCAGATTTTGCGATCTTCAGGCCGTCCGAAAACCGGTGGTATGTGTTGGGAAGCAACGGCTATACGATCTCGACGTACAATTGGGGCCTGGCAGGTGACAAACCGGTACCGGGCGATTACGACGGTGACGGCCGAAACGATCCGGCTGTTTTCCGGCCGTCAGAAAACAAATGGTATGTACAAGGCAGCAACGGCGG
>QHXS01000223.1 GCA_003223975.1 Acidobacteriota bacterium | reverse complement strand
CCAATCAAAGTATTTCGGGTCTGCGAAACCTTGCTTGAAGTATCTAAGGAATTTTCGAACGCATCTTTCGGCCTCTGTTGACCAGTCAATAGAGGTCTCTTTCACAGAAATGCTGGATCTTGAAAGTGCCATATTGGCGATCTTCTTTTGTAACGAGCGCCTCCGCAGCCGAAAATAATAAATGAGGCAGTCCGCCAACCGTAGCGACTCGGCGGACCGCCTGCACTCTAATGAATCATTGTTCCAGTCGTCATGGCCATATCCGGCTTGAGCACTACCTTGATGCATCCATCCATCTTATGTTTGAAAGTGTGATACATCACCGGAGCGTCATCGAGCGGAACCTGATGAGTAATTATGAACGACGGGTCGATATCACCCGCTTCAATTTTGTCGAAACAGATCGGCATGTACTTCTGCATATGTGTCTGCCCGGTTTTCAACGTCAGGCCCTTGTTCATCATTGCTCCGAGCGGAATTTTGTCCGCCATTCCTACATAAACTCCCGGCATCGAGATCGTTCCACCTTTGCGACACGAATATATAGCCTGGCGAAGCACATGGACCCGGTCGGTCGCAAGAAACGCAGCTGTTTTCACCGCATCTAACAACCCATCGAAGCTGCCGCCTGCAGAGGCCTCGCATCCGACCGCGTCAATGCAGCGGTCAGGACCGATTCCGCTGGTCATATCCATTAAGGCGTCGTATACATTCACCTCTTCAAAGTTTATCGTTTCCGCGCCGCTCTCATTTTTCGCAAGTTCGAGGCGTTCGGGAACGTTATCGATCGCGATCACCCGGCCAGCGTTGAACATTCGCGCGCTTCTCAATGCAAATTGCCCCACCGGACCGCAACCCCAGACGGCGACCGTGTCGCCAGGCTCGATCTCGGCATTTTCAGCGGCCATATAGCCGGTAGGAAAAGCATCCGAAAGAAAAAGGACCTTTTCATCGGGCAAACCATTTGGAACCTTGAATGGGCCGACGTCCGCGAAGGGCACGCGAAGGTATTCCGCCTGGCCGCCTGCAAAACCGCCCGTCAGATGAGAATAACCTAATAGGCCTGCGGTCGGATGCCCCATCATTTCCCGTGCAACCTCGGCATTTGGATTTGAGTTGTCGCAGCACGAAAAAAGTCCTTTCCGACAGAAAAAGCACTCACCGCAAGCGATGCAGAACGGCACAACGACACGGTCGCCGACCTTTAGGTTTTTCACCGATGAACCCACCTCAACAACCTCGCCCATTGGTTCGTGGCCGAGAATATCTCCCTTTTCCATCGTCGGCATATAGCCGTCGACCAGGTGCAGATCGGAACCGCAAATCGCGGTCGAAGTAATTTTTATGATTGCGTCACGCGGGTCGAGGATCCTTGGTTCGGGGACATCCTCAACTCGCACATCGTTCTTTCCGAACCAGCATATTGCTTTCATTTTAACCTCCTTGTTAATTGCCTTTAGAAATTGGGATTCGTTCAACTGGATCGAATGCCTTATGCAGTTGCCGCCGCGGCTCGAGCCGAAGGCTGGCCAACCGTGGTCGGCGCCATCGGATTGCCATCTTTTTCGCTCCATTTTTGTGAACTCAGTTTTTTCGCAAGGAGGACGTCGAGGACGCCGACCCCCAGGATGGCAAGCAGTGCTCCGGCAAGACGTTTTTTGTTTGTGTCCTTACCTGCAAAAGCCGCTCCCAGATAGGCCAGGTCGATAGCGTCACCTCCGACGCGCGTCCAAACCGCTGTCGTCGGCTTTACGCTCGAGAGTATGCCGATACCGTGTGCGATCTCCCGCGCACCCAATACCGGCAAGAATGCGCGAAATCGTCGGTCGGCCCCTATTAATTCGCCGATTTGAGCTGAGCCCAAGATCTCGGCAGCGCCGAGAGCGATACTGAATAGCCCGAGCCCTTTGGCGAGCTTACTTGTAGCCACGCTATCGACGCTGCGATATTTCAATTCGACAACGTCTGATTCTGTGGCACTTTGCCTGTAAACGTGATCGTTCGCGCCATTTTGTCGTTTCAGCCAATCCGGTGAAGCCTTTAGATCTTGCTGCTCAGCGGTCGGCTGCGTTTCCGTTGATGTGGTCATATAACACCCCCTTTGTCCAAATTTTGATTTCAATGGATATTGCGATCGCAATCGTGAAAAAACCGGTCGCAAATAAAAAAAGCCCACTCGCTGCGGGCTGCACCCTTTGTCGACATCAAGTTGAAAAACAGTCAACAGCTCGGGAAATTTGATTGTAAGGAAGCTAATTGGTCACGAATGTATTATTGGCAACACTGAGAAAGGGTCTTGTTAAAGTATTTGATCGGTCCCTTCGTTTTCGGCGTTTTTAACCGCATCGAAGGCCTGTTTGAGTGCACGAAGTATTTCTCCACGGCTTGCGGACTCCGACCTTTCGAATCTCAGTTTGAGTTCGAACGTCGGAGCGGTTCCGGAATATGCGAACACATAGCCACTAGTTTCCGTTTCGCCGCCCGTCTTAAGCGCTTCAGCCTCAAGCGATTCGCGTTTTGGCTTGGCCGCTCTTGCCTGTTTCAAACGGGGAATTATTTCCCCGGTAACTAGAGCGTCAAGGAACGTGTGCATGGCCTTGTCGTCAAATTGCCGCGCGATCTCGAGCAAGGTCGATTTCGACGAAATATCGTTGTCGCGACATTTGGCACGGATATCCTCAGGCAGCCCGGCGATCGTCATAAATTCGGTAACGGTCGACCTGCTCTTACTTATTTTTTGGGCGATGTCGTCTTGTGTGTATCCGAATTTGTTTGCCAACGCTAAAAGTCCATCGGCTTCTTCCCAGACATTTAGGTCCTTTCGCTGAAGGTTTTCGATAAGCGCGATCTCGGCAATTCCCTGTTCGTCAGTATCAATTTCGATACAGGGAACTTCGGTCAATCCAGCCAGCTTTGACGCCCGCCAACGGCGTTCGCCGGCGATTATCATCCAGCCGCCATGAGATTTCACCTTGACCAGCAGTGGTTCGAGCACACCTTTTTCTTTGATCGATGCTGTGAGTTCTTTTAGATCGCCGAATTCATTTCTGGGCTGATCAGGATTGGGCTCGATCATTTCGATCGCGATCGTCTTGCCGATCGCTCGGCTTGAATGCGATATGGCTTCGACGTAATGCGCATCGTGCCGCATTTTCACACCTGTGGGTAATCCGCCTTTAGACACGTTTAAGCACCTCCTTTGCAAGGCTTTCGTATTCCAGTGCACCCGACGAACGCGGTGCGTAATACATTATCGGTTTCTTGTGCGCCGGCGATTCTTCGAGCCGCACGCTTCGTGAAATTACAGTCTTGAACGTCTTTTTCCCAAAAACTTTCCGAATGTGCGCATCTACATCCCTTGATAACAAAGTGCGTCGGTCGAACAACGTGACCAGCACGCCGAGCAAATTCAGTTCCGGATTCGGCCGCGATCGGATCTTCTCGATCGTTTCGAGGAGGTCGTCAGTTCCCTCCAATGCAAAATAGGATGACTGTATCGGGATCAAAACATGATTCGCCGCGACCAAAGCGTTAACGGTTATCAACCCGAGCGTCGGCGGCGTGTCGATAATGATCAGGTCGTATTTGTTCCTGATATTTTGCAACCGATCGCGAAGCTTGAATGCAGCATCGAAATCGCCGATCAATTTCGCTTCGAGTTTTGCAAGGCTGATGCGTGCCGGGATGAGGCTTAGGTTATCGACACCCGTTTTGTAGATAAATTTGTCGAGCGGCTCACTGATCTCAGTGAACATCTCGTACGACCCGCCGTTAACGCGTTCGGGCTCGATAAATGACATTGAAGAATTGCTCTGCGGGTCGAGGTCGATCAACAGCACCGACTTCCCTTTTGCAGCACAGGCTGCGGCCAGATTGATAGCGGTAGTGGTCTTGCCGACCCCGCCTTTTTGGTTTGCGATTACGATGATCATTTATTTCGGAGTGCCGTAATGCGGGCGGCATCCGCAGGAAACGAGTTGCTTTATGTTAGCGCGAAATTGCGCTTAGTGAAACTGAACTTAGCCGATGAGTTCCGGCCATTCGTCGACACCGGTGCTTGTATCTTTTCCGTCGTCCTCGGGCTGCTGCGAGCGTGCGGAAAGGTCGAGGACCTTTTGCTTTACAAATATCGGACAGTCTAGGCGAAGTGCCAGTGCGATTGCGTCCGACGGCCTCGCATCGAGGGTCACAAGATCATCGTTTTCATCCGAAAGCTCAACCGAGGCGTAGAAAGTATTGTCTAGAAGGTCAGTGACTATAACGCGTGAAGCTCGCAGTCCGCATTCCATGATCACGTTTCGAAGCAGATCGTGGGTCATAGGGCGCTGCGGGACGATCTTTTCGATCTCGAGTGCGATCGCGTTTGCTTCGAACGCTCCGACCCAAATCGGGAGAACGGTCTCCGATTCGATTCCCTTCAACACGACGATAGGCGTGTTCGTGTTCGGGTCCATTATCAGGGCGCCGATCTTAACTTCGATTAACTCGTTGTCGTTTTCCATCATGCGGCAGCTGCCACCTCGCCGTATAAAGAATTAGATTTGACCTCGTTGATCTTCACATTGACGATCTTGCCAAGAAGGTCCTTTTCCCCGTGAAAATTGACGACGCGGTGGCAGGTCGAATGCCCCGAAAGGTCCCTGTCCGATTTCACTGCAGGTTTTTCGACCAAGACGCTTAATTCGCGGCCAACATAGCGCTTTAGATTTTCGCTTTGTATTCGTCGTTGAACGTCGTCCAGGTGACCGAACCGCCGTTTCTTTTCTTCATGGCTAATGTCGTCTTCCATTTCGAAAGCCGGCGTGCCCGGCCGTGGCGAATATTTAAAAATATAGGCAGCGTCGAATTTGCAGTATTCAACCATTTCGACAGTCTTTTGAAAATCGGCTTCTGTTTCGCCCGGAAATCCTACGATGATGTCGGTTGTAAGTGAGATGTCGCGGTTCGAAGATCTGATCTTGTCGATGATCTTGAAGTATCGATCGATCGAATGCAGGCGCTTCATTCGCCGCAGAATGTCGTCGCTTCCCGACTGCACCGGCAGATGAACCCAATTGCAAAGGTTCTCATGCTCATCGATCGCGTCGACGATATCGGCATGAAAATCGCGTGGAAACGACGTGTTGAATTTAATGCGCTCAATCCCCGTAGCGGCCACAGCTCGTAACAAACGTGAGAATGGTGTCTTGCCTTCAAATCCTTCAAGTCCCGATTCGGTCAGCGGCCGGTAGCTGTTTACATTCTGGCCGATCAAATGTATTTCCTTTATGCCGCGTCGGCGAAGCTGCAGAACGTTTCGAATAATGTCCGAGGCCGGGAGACTACGCTCACGTCCGCGCGAAAAAGGAACGATGCAATAAGTGCAAAATTTGTTGCAGCCTTCGATGATCGGGATAAAAGCAACGTAAGGCGAATGCAGCTGCGGATCTGATACGGACCAATCGTAGTCGAGTTCCCTTT
>QHXS01000175.1 GCA_003223975.1 Acidobacteriota bacterium | reverse complement strand
TTTCGGCACGATTCTCGTTCTAGGGTAATGTCGAACCGCAGGCAAGTTCATTTCTGAGCTGGGAATGAACCAGCCTTTTAGGCGGTGCTGCTGTCTTAGGACGGCGGCACCGCTCAATTCACATTAAGGGGGAAGAGTTTGGAAGATCGATTCGAAGCAACGGGCGGGATAATTCATGGACAAAATGCTGTCCTAAATTTCTGCCCCGCGGTGTTTATTTATTTGGATAATCGTCTTCGAATAGAAACGCCGGTTCTTAGAACGGAGCGTTAATTCAATAAGGAGGCGATTCCAGATCATTTAAACCAAAAGCGAAGGGGAAATTACGAACAGCAACAAAATTCAAGTTGGGTGCATCGTAATGGATTACTTTGATAACGGATAGAACGAACATACTCGAATTGCCGGTGCGCGAAGCTATCTCCTATGTGTTCGACGATTTCCGCCTTGATGTAAAACGACAGGAACTCCAAAAAAACGGCCAACCTGTCCCGCTTACTCATAAGGCTTACCAGGTCCTGCTTATACTTGTTCAAAATTCGGAACAAACGGTCGAGAAAGAGTACATATACAATAAGTTGTGGGGTGACAGCTTCGTTGAAGACGCGAACCTCACTCAACATATTTATGTTCTTCGCAAAACTCTCGGATTGTCGCCTACGGGCGAATCATATATAGAAACGGTCGCTCGAACCGGGTATCGATTTCTGGGAGACGTGCGCGCTGTTTATCCACCACAAATCGCAGAGGCATTTTTTAAGCCGAAGAATGGCGCCGAACCTGCGCAGAATTTGGCTCCGCAGCTTCGAAGCGAGCCGCATTTGAAGCTGGCAGAGCGGCCAAGCCTAGAGGCTCCGGAACCCGCGGATTTAAGCGACAAGATTCCGGGAAAGCGATTTTCATTAAGCCGCAATCGACTCCTATTGATACTTCTGCTTGCAGCCCTAACAGCGATCATAGTTGGACTGACGATCTTTCTTCGTCCACAAGGAACAGCCCCGAATTCGCCGGTTCGTTCGGTCGCGGTTCTGCCATTTAGGCCGATCGGCGACGAAAGCGCGAACGATAAGCTCGGGCTTGGAATGGCGGACGCGATAATTACCAATCTCAGCAAGCTCCGACAAATTCCGGTCCGCCCAACGAGTTCCGTGGTGAGATTTACAGATACGCCGGAACCAAATTCGGTCCAGGCAGGTTCAGAATTGGGCGTGGAAGCGGTGCTTGAGGGGACGATCCAGGTCGCGAATGATCGCGTGCGCGTTACTGTCCAATTGATCGACGTTGCGGGCGGCAAGGCGATCTGGGCAGAGAATTTCGACGAACCATTCACGGATATTTTCGCGGTCCAGGACTCGATCTCGCAAAAGGTCGTCCGTGCTCTTTCCATTAGCCTGACCCAGCAGCAGGAAAAAATGCTCGCTGGCGGAGCTACCACGAATCTTGAAGCGATGAAGGCCTACCAGATGGGCGTTTACCTTCATAGCACCCGCACACGCGAAAACCTTGCGAAGGCAGAAGAGTATTTTCAGCAGGCGATCAAACAAGATCCGCAATTTGCGAAAGCATTTGCGATGCTCGCTGACACGTATAACATGCAGCGCTACTACGGTTTCGCAGATCCCAGAGAGACGAGAGCCAAAGGCCTGGACGCTGCCAGCCGGGCGCTCGAACTGGATTCGTCCACCCCCGAAGCCTATATAGCGATGGCGAATCTACAATTCGGCGGCAAAGAAGGTATGGCGGGAGCTAAACGAATGCTTGAGAAAGCTATGGAGCTTTCCCCGTATAACTCTACTGCGCGTCTCAGATATGGTTGGGTCATCGTGACCGAGGATCTCAAAGCCGCCTCCGAGCAAATGAGGCTTGCTCAGGAATACGATCCGCTTTCGCCGATTACCAATGGTGCATATTGTAATGTTCTTGCATTCGAACGACGCATCAAGGAAGCCATCCATTTTTGCGAAAAGGCTGCTGAGCTCAATCCGGATTCGAATAACTCCCAAATAATGCTCGCTGATATGTATTTGACCGACGGCCGCTTCGATGACGCGATCAGAACGGTCCGATCGCGAATTGAACGGGTGTCAGGTGCGGACAAAATCACTTTACAAGGTTCCTTGGCTTTTTATTTGATTCGTGCAGGACGCCGTGCGGAAGCAGAACCGATGGTCGAAAAACTTGAACACGAAGCCCCGAAAATGCCGGAACTTTACAATGACCTGACAGTAATAAATTACGAACTTGGAAATCGTGAAAAGGGCCTAAAATTCTTCAAGCTTTCATACGAGGCGAAAATAGTACCGGTTTTGATGGTTTATCACTACCCATTATGGGAAAAGGTCATTGCAGACCCTCAAGTGCTTTCGATCTTACAAGAACCGCCACCAGTGCCACCCACAAACTCTTCGTCGGCAATCGCGAATCGTTAGTTTTTCCTCCTTCAAGGTCCCGCTTTTGGCATTTTGAGACCACAAGTTAAATGTCGTCAATGGTTTAGCCCCGGAGGCCATTTTGTTTTCCTTCCTGAGTTTAAACTTGACACTAACGGACTCAACTATTATCATTTATGCATGCTCAATATGGCAGATTTTCGGGCATGAGCTGGCAATAATTCGATTTACGGAGAATAAGAATGAGCAAAATCATAGGAATCGACCTCGGAACCACGAACTCGGTCGTGGCGGTAATGGAAGGCGGTGAGCCAATTGTAATAACAAATTCTGAGGGCGGACGGACGACGCCTTCCGTGGTTGCATTTGCAAAAGATGGCAACCGGTTGGTTGGTCAGGTCGCAAAGCGGCAATCGGTGACAAATCCTGAAAATACTCTCTTTTCGATAAAGCGGTTCATGGGCCGCAAATTTGACGAAGTGCAAGACGAGATCAAGCAGGTGCCCTACAAGGTTGAAAAGGCATCGAACGGCGACGTTCGAATCTCCGCGGAGGGCAAACAATATAGCCCGCCGGAGATCGCGGCAATGGTCCTGCAGAAGTTGAAGCAGTCGGCTGAAGACTATCTCGGAGCAAAGGTCGATAAGGCCGTGATCACCGTTCCGGCGTATTTCAATGACGCCCAGCGTCAGGCGACCAAGGATGCAGGTAAGATCGCTGGCCTGGACGTACAACGAATTGTTAACGAACCAACGGCGGCCGCACTCGCTTATGGGCTGGATAAAAAGAAAGACGAAACGATCGCTGTATTCGACTTCGGTGGCGGTACGTTCGATATTTCGATTCTGGAAGTCGGTGAAGGCGTCGTTGAGGTTAAGTCGACAAATGGCGACACGCACCTCGGTGGTGACGATATCGATGAAGAGCTGATCCAGTGGATCATCGATGAGTTCAAGAAGGATCAGGGCATTGATCTCCACAATGACAAGATGGCCCTGCAGCGTCTGAAAGAAGCTGCCGAAAAGGCGAAGGTCGAGTTGTCATCGGCAATGGAAACGGAGATCAATCTTCCGTTCATTACTGCAGACGCTTCGGGTCCAAAGCATTTGGTGATGAAGCTCACTCGGGCGAAATTCGAGCAGCTAGCTGAGCCTATTCTGAAGAAGCTGATGCCGCCGGTTGAGCAGGCGATCAAAGACGCCGGACTTTCGGCGAAAGATATCGAAGAGATCGTTTTGGTGGGCGGCTCGACACGCATTCCGAAAGTTCAGGAAATGGTGAAGGGTTTCTTCGGCAAAGAGCCGAATAAATCGGTTAATCCAGACGAAGTGGTTGCTCTGGGCGCGGCGGTGCAGGCTGGCGTTCTGGGTGGCGAAAAGACCGACATTCTCTTGCTAGACGTCACCCCGCTTTCACTAGGTATTGAAACGCTTGGCGGTGTATCGACGTCGATGATCCAAAAGAATACGACGATCCCGACTCGAAAGAGCGAGATATTTTCGACGGCATCTGACAATCAAACTTCGGTCGAAGTTCATGTTCTGCAAGGTGAACGGCCGATGGCTTCGGACAACAAGACGCTTGGCAAATTCCACCTTGTTGGGATTCCACCAGCACCGCGGGGTGTACCGCAGGTCGAGGTGACCTTTGACATCGATGCGAACGGTATCGTGAATGTTTCGGCAAAAGACGTTGGTACTGGCCGCGAACAGAAGATCACGATCACGTCGTCCTCAGGACTTTCGAAGGAAGAGATCGACAAGATGATGAAGGACGCCGAAGCTCATGCAGGCGAAGACGAGAAGAAGAAGGCTTCGATCGAGGCCCGCAATCGACTTGACGGCCTTGTATACAGCGTCGAAAAATCGTTCAGCGAAAACAAGGAAAAACTCGACGCAACCGCCAGCAGCGATATTGAATCGGCGATCGCTGATTCCAAAACAGCCCTCGCGGGAGAAGACGTTGACGCAATGAACAATGCGTTTGAAAGGTTGCAGACCTCTTCTCACAAACTTGCTGAGGTGCTCTACAGCCAGGCAGGGGCCGGCACGGGCGGCGAAACTCCGACTGGCGAACAGGCAGCTTCCGCGTCGGCCGGAGCAGACGGCGACGGTGGGTCTGCGACGGGCGACGACAATGTCATCGACGCCGAATATGTCGATGTCGAAGACGAGAAGAAATAACTAGGGAAAAGTGAAGAGGGACGAGTGACAAGCTAATCTTCGGTTTGCCACTCGTCCCTCGTCCCTTTACACTCATCCCTGATTTGAAATGGCCAAAAAGGATTATTACCAAATTCTCGGCGTTAAAAAGGACGCAAAAGCGGACGAGATCAAAAAATCGTACCGCCGCTTGGCGCGTAAGTTTCATCCCGACGTAAACCCGAACGATAAAGCCTCTGAAGATAAGTTTAAGGAAGTTCAGGAAGCTTACGACATTCTTTCGGACGAAAAGAAACGAAAGGTCTTCGACAAGTTTGGTTATTACAACGATAATCTGGATCCCGATTCGCCTTTCTCATCCGGAGCCGGAGCGGGAGCAGGGCCCGCCGGCTTCGATTTTTCCGGATTCCAATGGGACACAGCTTCCACAGGTGCGCCGGGCGGCGGTTCGAGCTTTCGCGACATTTTTTCCGATCTCTTCGGTGGAAGCGGTGGCGCAGGGGCGCGAACCGCACCCGAACCTCCGCGAGCGTTGCCGAAACGCGGCCGGGACATCGAGATCCCTTTGGCCATGAGCTTTGAAGAAGCATTCACGGGACTCACGACAAATATCACGGTGAACCGAAGCGAACAATGTTCACGATGCCAGGGCGCGGGCGATACAGGGGGGCCGGTGGTGCAGTGCACGACCTGCAAAGGCACCGGACAGGTGATGCGTTCGGGTGGACGTTTGCAGTTCTCTCAGGAATGCCCCGATTGCGAAGGAACAGGACGCCGCCGCACTCCATGCTCGCTTTGCAATGGCAAAGGTGTTACTCCAAAGACCGAGCAGGTCAAGTTAAAGATCCCGGCGGGCGTTGATACAGGTTCGCGCGTTCGAGTTCCCAAAAAAGGTCACGGGGGCAGGCTTGGTGCCGAGCCCGGCGACCTGTTCATCGTCACAAATGTCGGAAAGCATCCTTTCTTCACGCGAAAGGGTGACAACATATACGTAACAGTTCCGATCAGCGTGTCGGAAGCCGCACTCGGTGCAAAGATCGAAGTGCCGACAGTCGAAGGAAAAGCCCAGTTAAAGATCCCGCCGGGTACTGAAAGCGGCCAAAAGTTTCGTCTCCGCGAACGTGGTTTTCCATCGTTAAGAAACCCAAGTCTTCGAGGCGATCAATTTATCGAAGTTAAGATCACTCTTCCGCGAGTTATTTCGGAAGAAACAAAGGAACTGCTGCGTCAGTTTGAAAAGCTCAATTCCGAAAATCCGCGAAAGGCAATGGGATTGGAATGAAACGGAAGATCAAAACGTATACGATCAGCGCGGTTGCGGAACTTTACGATATTCATCCGCAGACATTGCGGTTGTATGAGAGAGAAGGGCTCTTAAAACCTTCGCGCTCTGTTGGCAATACGCGGCTTTTCGAAGATAGTGATCTGGAAAGGCTGGAAATCATCTTGTCTTTGACGCGAGACCTGGGGGTGAATCTTGCCGGCGTCGAGATCATTCTGAACATGCGCGAAAAGATGGATGCGATGCAAAAAGAGTTTGAGCGATTTTTCGATTATATTCGAAATCATGCCGGCGAATTCGCTCGATCCGAGGGTTCAAATCCGAGGGATGCGCTCGTTCCCGTTTCCCGTGTTCGCCGTTCACAATTCCAGCAGGTCATCATAGATGACGAATAGATTACATCCTCGCCCGCTTTACTTTACAATCGATTTCGATTAGGCCAGAATTAACAAAATTTCTACCTCTTCCGTCTTATTACAATTTAGGAGTGGTTAAAAAATGTTCTCGCTTGGAAGATTTGCGTCGATTTTCTTTGTCTTTTCGTTCGTCTTCGTTTTGTGTCTCAGCGCCCAGGACCTTGATGATGTCACCATCAGCGGCCGTATCACCGATTCAAATAAACTGCCTATAGTTGGTGCCACGATTACGGTTGTCTCCGTTGCGACCGGCGAGGAACGTGTTCTCGTGACGGACGTCGATGGTCGCTATAAATTCCTAAAGCTAAAACCTGGCGCGTATAAGGTGAAAGCTGCGGCTAAGGGATTCGGTGCAAAAGAAACACCGGAGATAACCACTATCGCTGCGCAAAATGTCCAGCGCGATTTTTCACTGGCCCCGGGCGATGTTTCTGCGGAAACGACTGTTACGGTTGCAGACGATGATGCGCCTATGGTGGACACAACACGGACAATCGTAGGCGGCACGATAACTGAACGAGAAATTCAGGAGATCCCGAACAGCACGCGCAATCCGCTCGATCTTGTGCTTACGCTGGGCGGTACCTCCGAAGAGCAGCTTTCGACCAGCGGACTCGCGGAGGACAGGGGCCTGCGAAATCTCAGCGTTCCCGGAACGACGCCGGAAGAAGCGGGGATATTCGGATTATCCGGGGGCGCCGCTTACTCGAACAACCTCACGATCGATGGACTCGACAATAACGACGATCGCGGCGCCAGTTTCCGGTTTCAGCCTTCGTTGGAGGCTGTTAGCGAGGTGCAAGTGGTCACCAATCAATTCTCTTCGGAATATGGGCGGGCGTCGGGCGGCCGTGTAAACCTGCGTACCCGAAGCGGCTCGAATAGATACCAGGGCCGCGCGTTCTATTTCTTCCGCAATGACGCGTTGAACGCAAACACTTGGAACAACAACCGTAATGGAATCCCCATCCCACCGCTAACCGAGCATAATCCCGGAGGGACGTTTGGTGGGCCGATAATCAGAAACAAATTGTTCTTCTTCGCTGCGTATGAATATGACGACATCGCTGACTCGACCGTACTCGATGCCTGGGTACCCTTGAATTTCTCGAACCCGCATTTCGAATTGCCTGCCCCCACCGACCCGAACCAGACATTCAATGTTACCCAGGGCGGCGTCGGGACCGTAACCGTCGCTAGGTACATTCTTCCTACCGATACACCTGCGGTGAAGCACCTCTTTACCTCCCGTGTGGACTGGACCGCTACAAAGAATTCAAATTTCACTTTCAGTTATCAACTCGGCCGCTCTAACGACCTCCGCTCATTCAGTGGGACGAATCGCATTGCCGATTCCCTGATCGGGCGCATCAGGAATACCGATGCGTTCAACGGCCAGCATAACTACGTGATATCCGATAAGGTGGTGAACCAGCTCCGATTTCAATATTCGACCTTAAGACCTCTTGCCGCACAGGATG
Source organism: Acidobacteriota bacterium (assembly GCA_003223975.1). GTDB lineage: Bacteria > Acidobacteriota > Blastocatellia > Pyrinomonadales > Pyrinomonadaceae > OLB17. Next base: position 14,373 of record QHXS01000175.1, on the reverse strand, counting down.
CGGGCCCCCTGTCGCCCGCGCTGCTCATAACATTTACGGGCCCGACCGGGCAGGGAGGCACACAGGTGTTCGGCTCGACGACAGACTCGAGCGATCGTGCAGAGGATCGGTGGCAGTTTCAGGACACCGTGAACTATATCGCAGGAAATCACACATTCCGGTTTGGATTTGATTACCAATCGATCGATGCAAAATATACCGACCGATTCGACGCGACCGGTACATACAGGTTCAGTAATTTCGTGTTCTTCAGCATAAATTCGGTTTCGAGTTACCAGCATAATTTCGATACCACGTCGAAGCTTCACAACGATTATTACGGGTTTTTCATGCAGGACGACTGGCGAGTTCGACGGAATTTTTCGCTTAGTTATGGTCTTCGATATGAAGGTGAATCGATCCTCGATGACAAAGACAATTGGGGCCCGCGAGTAGCTTTCGCCTGGAATCCGTTTCCGAAGGAAGAGAAAACTGTCGTTCGTTTCGGGGCGGGTATTTTTTACAATCGCGTGCTTCTTCGAACAGTAGACGACTACACCGGCGATCTTTCCGCGCTGCGGTTTGATAGCGGCAGTCTTAATGTACCCGCCGGCGTGACCGTTGTTGCAGCCACTGTTCGCGATTTTCTCAGCACGCAATTTCCGAATCCGCTCACTCTCGATACAGTGATCCCGGTAAACGCGACGAATAGTTATCCGGTTCGACAACTTGCCCGGCGAAGCTCGGTATTCCGCAGCCTCTCGCCGGATCTGGTCGTGCCGGAGAGTTACCAATTCAATGCAGGGTTCGAACGTGAAGTACGAAGAGGACTTGTTTTCGAGGTAAACGTTACTTATAACAAGGCCGTCCATCTTTGGCGGGAGTCGACGCCGAACGCTCCTATTCTGCCTCCAGGCACGCCGGATCGCAATAATGACGGCCAGTCGACGCTCACGGACTATTTGTTGGGCGTTACCACCGGTCCGAACCGTTTTTACGAAGGATCGTATTCGGACACTGTTGGAGTGCATGTTTCAAACAGCGATGCGGCAGCCGCGTGTACGACCGCATCGAACCCTTGCTGGGTGAATGTAAATTCAAGCAACACATACCGCACACCCGGAAGCACTAGTACTACGACCTGCTCCACAACCTCGATAACAAATTCGCCGGGTTGTCGAGCGTTTTCGATTTTCAACAATGCGACCTTCCGACCCCTCTTCAACGAAGTAGGTGTTGCACAGGTAGAAGTAGTCTCTCCGGTTGGAAATAGTGAATACCTTGGCGCGATTTTCGAGCTCCGGACACGATATAAGAGATTTAAGAACGGCTTCGGCGGCTCGATGAGGGCCGTTTACACCCTCTCAAAACTGATGGATGACGGTATTGTCAATACCTCTGACGCGACGCTGCCGTTTGATTTCGCTCGCGAGTGGTCCCGCAGCCTTTCCGATAGGAGGCATCGTGTTGCGATTTCGGGAACGTTTGATATGCCCAAGTGGTTCGGCGGCTTGCGATTCTCGCCTTTGCTGAGGCTTGGATCAAGTGCTCCTTTTAATCTTTCCGCAGGCGGCATCGACAGAAACCTCGATGATGTCAGTAACGACCGCCCGAACTTCACGGGCAATGTGGACGACATTCAATGGCGGGTTTTTCAATCCCAGCCATTTCCGCAGGCACTCGCAAATCAATTCGCTTTGGCACCTATAGGTTCACCTGGAAACTTACCGAGAAACGCAGGTCATGGGCCGAAGCAATTCCTGTTCGATCTTAGCGTCAGTCGCGAGTTCAAATTTGGCGAGCGTTACAGGCTCCGTCCGGTGGCTGAGTTCAATAACATATTGAATGCCAATGTTTACAGTTTCGGCTCGAATTTCATAAACTTCGAAGATCTCGGAACAGCCAGTGCTCAGGACGGATTTTTGGCACCGACCCGAACGATTTATCCCAGACGGATTCGCCTCGGAATTCGGTTTGATTTCTAAACTGCTGCAATATTGAAAAAAGGGCCGCTCGGATTTGGGCGGCCAATTTATTGCCAAAATTGCGACATTTTGTTAGTGACGAAAATCGGCATTATGTGTTAAATTAAAGTGTTGAACATTTTTGTTCACTCCGCTATTATGAACGCCCTCCTTGAAACACCCGCCGTTCCGATGTCAGAGGTTTCGATAGAGTCGGTGATGCTGGATGCCGACCTGTTCGTAAAGTATCGCTCGCCCGAAAAGGCCTTTGCCCTGCTTCGCGAATCGCTAGAACGCAGCCCCAGGTCGATCGACCTTAGGGAAAAGCTGCGGGACATTTGCATCAAGCAGAAGAACCTTAACGAAGCGGCCCGTCAGTGCCTTGCGCTGGTAACGCTTTATATCGGCCGCGAGGATTTCGATCTTGCCTACGATCGGCTTCAGGAGGCGAAGCTTCTGGACCCAAGGATTTCCGTTGCGCCAGGATTAGAGGCGATCCGGCGGGCACGCCGCCCGGAATTCGCCGTCAACCGTGACCGCTCCCCGCAGAAGGTTCGCACCGATGTTACGTTTGCCGGCCACCTCGGTTACGTCAGCATTTTTGACGCGGTTCAGGTGATCGAAAACGCAAAGATGACCGGCTTGCTCGTATTAAAGTCGGACATGTGTCTTGCCAGTGTTGCATTCAACGAAGGAAAGATCGTCGATGCAGAGTGCAATGGCCGAAACGGGACGATCGCTTTCCGCGAGATCATCGAGCTCAATAGCGGAACGTTCGAGTTCACCACTGCGGAAAAGGAATTTCCAGTGGTGATCAATGTTTCGAGCAATACGAATTATCTTTTGGACGTGCTTACTGAACTTGATAACGAACGCGCCGAACAACAAGGCCTGCGCAGTGTCGGCAACGAGCTTAATTAGTTAAAAAAATGGCGCCTCATGCCGCGATTTCTTCGAGAAAACATTTGACTTCCAAACGGTCATAACCCCAAAATATAGTGCTGCCTCAACTTTTCAGCACTATAGAATGTTTAAGCTTCAACGGCTCGAGATCACGGGCTTCAAATCCTTTGCAGATCATACCGAGATAGTTTTCACCGGTGACGGCATAACTGCCGTCGTCGGCCCGAATGGCTGCGGCAAATCGAACGTATCGGACGCCATCTCGTGGGTACTTGGCGAACAGCGTGCGAAATCGTTACGCGGCGGCGAAATGAAAGACGTAGTCTTTCAGGGAACCAAGAACCGCAAGCCGAGCGGGATGGCCGAAGTCGTTCTGCACCTGGTCCGCGGCGAAGAAGCTTACGATATTGAAGCAGACGAGCTTGGCGACATAGATGAAACGCTGAACGAACTCGACGAGCAAGCGGTCGATGTCGATGCTCTGGAAGCCGAGACGATCGAAGAAACCGCTGATCCGGTGATCGCCGAAGCCTCGGTCGACTCGAATGGAAACGGCAATGGCTATCACGATGACTCCGAATTCGAGGTCGAAAAGGTTCAGGCCGCGCAGGTCGGGTCGATCCATACGGTCGAGCGCGTTGTAAAGACAAAGCGGCATTGGCGGCCGCGTTCGTTCGCCCTCGATTTCGCTCCCGGCGAGGCTGTCTCGGTGACACGCCGACTGTATCTTTCCGGCGAGAGCGATTATCAGCTCAACGGCAAGTCATGCCGGCTCCGTGACATTCAGGACCTATTTGCCGGAACCGGCCTTTCCGGTGCCCACTACGCGATCATCGAACAAGGCCGTATCGGCCAGATACTTTCTGCAAAGCCCGCGGACCGCCGAAACCTGATCGAGGAAGCCGCCGGCATTTCAAAGTTCCGAACACGCCAGCGTGCCGCGGAAACACGCCTCGAATCCGCGAAGACCAATCTCGGCCGCGTTTCCGACATAGTTTCTGAGATCGAAAAGCAGGCGAACAGCCTTCGGCGGCAGGCAGCGAAAACGCGAAGGTACATTGCCTTGCAAGAGGAATTTCGCGGGCTTCTTCGAACGCTTTTTGCTGCCGAGGCTCGGCACCTGACCGCTTTGTCCGGCGACCTCCTTGTCGAACTCGAACAAGCGCAAACGACGGAGGCCGATTTTGTAGCCAAGGTCGCTGCAAAGGAAGAGGAATTTCGTGCCGCGACGCAGGAAGCACGAGCCGCCGAAGAAAAACTCGCCGAGGTCCGTCGTGTTCACGCACAGAACGCTTTAGAGCGCGACCGTGCCGAACGCGAGCATCGGTACCAATCTGAGCAGATCGTAAACCTAAACGGCCGCTCCGAATCGCTTCACGTCGAAGTCGATGCCACCAAGGAACGTCTTGAGCTTGTCGAATCCGAACTTCGCCGGCTAATCGATGACGAAGAGAAGGAATCGGTCACGACCGGAGCCGCGGAACAAGTGCTCCTGGAAGCTGAAGGGCTTTTTGCCGCACGCCTCGACAATGTAAAGCAGATCGAGGCTGAACTCGAAACCCATCGTGCCGAGTTGATGCATCACAACGCGCTCGCGGAGCGGTTCGGTGAAACCGAGCGGCATCTTACACAGAATCTCGACCGACTGCACCAACGACTCGCGGGCCTGAAAATCGAAGCCATACGCGCGGATGAATCTCACACGGAATTTATTTCGGCAGCCGAAGCGTTTGTAAAAGATCTTCAGGCTGAGCGAACAAAGCTCGACGGATTTCAGGACGAAAAGCGCATAGTGCTCGCCGCCGCCGCTGCTGCACGCGACGTGCTTCGCCAGTCTGACGAGCGCCTTCTAAACGCGCGTGCGGAATTGGCACGCGTCCAGAATCGCCTTGAGACCCTGCGCGAGCTCGAAGAAAAGCGTGCCGTATATTCGCCGGAGATACAAAAACTTTTCGAGGCGAAAGAATCGATCGGAGTCGAACCGTTTGGCGTGCTCGCCGACTTCCTGAATGTCGATCCGCGGTGCGAGCGGGCAGTCGAAAGCCTTTTCGGTGAATTCCTGCAAACTGTTTTGGTTCCGACGGCTGACGATGCCCGAAAGGTTGGCGAATGGCTTGCGTCGCAGGGAAACGGCCGCATCGCATCGCTCGTTATCGATCGGCCTTCGGTTAACGCAAGTGAATCGAACTCTGACTCCGACCGAATCGAAAATCTTCTAGGCGTCACAGGCAATTTGCTCGAAGAGCTTCGCGCGATATTTCCTCGCGAAATGTCCGCCCGTTTGGTCGACGATGTCTACACCGCTTCGCCGAATGGAAGTTCGCTGCTTGTCGACACAAATGGCAATTTGCTTGCCGGCGGCAAGTTATTCGTTTCAGGCATCTCGGCGAACGAAGAGCAAAATGCCTCGCTTCTGGCCTTCAAACGCGAGCTTCTTGATCTTGAACGCGATGCCGACCGGCTTGCACAAGGCGTCGCTGCCGAAGAAGCCGTCAACACGGCAGACCGCGGTGCGTTGGCCGAGCAAGAAGAAAAAACGGTTGACTTACAGTCGCTTATCATCAAGGTCGAACGCGGCATACTCGGGCTTGAGGCGCAGGAACGAGCTGCCCGCCAGGATATCGAACGCGCCGAACGGCACAAAAAGGTCGTCTCCGATGAACTCGCACAGGTCGGGCTTGAGATCGAGGACCTCGACAAACGTCTTCTCGACGCGACCGAGAATTCCGCGTCCGCCAGAGTAAAAGTCGAAGAGATCGGCGACCAGATGAAAGACGTCTCCGAACGACTGGCCGAAGCACGAGCGATCTCAGATGCCGAAAGCGCGGTCGTAAACGAAAAGCGCACCGTCGCTGCCACTTCGGGTGAACGGCTCAGGGCAGTGCATTCGGCACGCCGCCGCGTGGAGAATGAACGACGCGAGCTTGAATCGCGTGTCGCGCTTTTGAAGGTGGAGCTTTCGGAGATCGACGAAAAGCTGAACAGCCTGCGAACGTCGAGTGCCAAGATCGCCGACAGCATCGCCTCGGCCGAGGCCGAGATCCTTGACGAGCATTCAGAGCTAGCGGACGCGATCGAGTTTGTTACGAAAGAACGGATGCGTGCCGACGCCGAAAGCGAAAAACTTGCAGACGCAAATCGCGCGTCCGTGGACGCGGCGAATGAACGGTCCGCGATCGAAGTGCGGCAGGCCGAGACCGTTACGCTACTCAGGAACGTCACCGAAAACTGCATTCACGAGCTGGGCGTGCGCATCGATGAACTTGCAGCAGAACCGGCCGATCCCGAGTTCGATCTCGAATACTCCCGGACATATTCCGATGAGCTTCGGGACCGACTCGAAGGCTTTGGCGCGATCAACATGCTAGCGGTCGAAGAATTGACCGAGTCAGAAGAGCGGCTGCTTTTCCTGACTTCACAGCGACAAGACATCATAGACAGCATTGGATCCGCCGAAGAAGCTCTGCGTGAGATAAAGGAACGCTCTCGCGCGCGGTTCAAAGAAGCTTTCGAAGCGATAAATGCAAACTTCTCGGTCTTTTTCCAGGAGCTTTTCGGCGGTGGACGTGGCGAAATGACGCTGCTCGAATCCGATGACATTCTCGAAGCCGGCATCGAGGTCGTCGCACAGCCGCCAGGCAAACGCTTGCAAAATATCCTTTTGCTTTCCGGTGGCGAAAAGGCGATGACTGCGATCTCGCTCGTGCTGGCCATCTTCAAATACAGACCGTCTCCGTTCTGCCTGCTGGACGAGGTCGATGCTCCGCTCGACGACGCAAATGTCGGCCGCTTCGTAACAAAGATCGCCGACATGTCCGAAAAGACGCAATTCATCGTTATCACACATAACAAACGCACGATGGAAGCCGCTAAGGCACTTTACGGCGTAACGATGCAGGAAGCCGGCGTCTCCAAGGTCGTTTCAGTAAAGTTCGAGTAACCGGTGCCGACACTCGCAACCTGCATTTCATTTAGAACATCCAATCATCAATGCGCTTGCCTTTCGGCCGTCAAAAGTTATCCTAAGGCGAGCGCGTTTTTATGCCTTCTAAGACCTCATTTAAGATCACGGTTTTTGTGCTCCTTGCATGTGTCGGGTGCGCCCTTTCTTCATCCGCGCAGACTAAAAAAAAGAAGTCCACGAAAAAGGCTGCAACACCGACAGCAGTTGAGATAAAAACGGATGCTCCGGCTGCAACAACGGTAGTAGCGGAACCGGTCGCCAAGCGAAATGCACGGCCGGCCGACGAGGTAACGACGGGTGCGGGCGGCACATCGCAATCGAAACCCGATCCGTCTTACCGATACGAGTTCACACAGCCGGATTTCATCAATAACCGGATCACGATCGACCACGACGAATCCGGTAAGGGGACTATCGCGTTCACACGTCGCGGCAGCAGTGAAGCGATCACGGACCCACTGCAATTATCGGCCGCCACGCTTACCCGTCTGAAGGCAGCATTTACGGCACTGAATTTTCATGACTCGACCGAGAATTACCAGTACGAAAAGGACTATTCGCACCTCGGCGTGATCAAAATTTCGCTGACGAAAGCCGGGCGTGAACGCGTTACGACGTTTAACTACACGACCAACAAGAACGCAAAAGTGCTCATGGACGAATATCGGAAGATCTCGAACCAATGGATCTGGATATTCGACATGGCGGTCGCGCGTGAAAACCAACCGCTCGACGGGCCCACGCAAATGGAAACGCTCGACGCGTACATGAAACGCGGTGAGATTTCCGATCCCGAACAGATGCTGCCGCTGCTTCACGAGCTCGCAGATGACGAACGCTTGCCGCTCATCGCCCGCAACCACGCCGCAAGGCTCATAAAGCAGATCGAAAAAGCGAAGAAGTAATTGAGAGGTTTAGTTTGCCGTCCGGCGGATCGTGCCATCGTCTGATATGGCTGGCGCCGTGGAAGGAAAATCGGCTTGCGAAAGCGAACGGATCTTTCTTATAGCTTCGCCCGACGGATCGAGCAACGGGCCGCCACGCCCTTCCTGTCGGGCCGCGCCAATGCGGCCGCCGATAAATTTTCCATCCTGAGCAAGATCGATTTCAAGGATCATCGAAAGTGCGGTTTCCGCTCGCAGAATGAACCAGCCGTACGTCGCAAAGTTTCCCAGGCTGTATTCAATTAAGCGGTCCTTGTAAATTTCCATTCCGCGAAGCACGTGCGGGCCGTGGCCAAGTACGAGGTCGGCGCCGGCGTCGATGACGGTCCGCGCAAAAAGCGGCAGGTTTCCGCGCTTTTCTCCGAAGAAAAGTTCGGTTTGCTGCGGGACGTGCTGGGCGTCGGTCCCTTCCGCGCCGCCGTGAAACGAAACGACGACGATATCCGCCTTTTTGGCAGCGGCGGCAACAAGTTGTTTCGCAAAGGCGAGATCGTTGACATTTGGCTGAAGTGCATTATGGGCAAATCCAACGAACGCGACCTTTCTCCCGTTTACATCGAGATAGGCGGTTGAATATTTCGTGCGATTGCTGCCGGCATACTTGATGCCGAGAGCGTCAAGCGTCCGGCGCGTCGATGCGCGGCCTGCCTCGCCGAAATCGCTCGCGTGGTTATTTGCAACGCTCAGCACATCAAAGCCCGCGGCCTTCAGATATCTTCCGTATCGAGTTGGCATTCGAAACGCGTAGCAGCGGATCGGCTCGGGCTTTTTCGGTGTCGCAGAAGGCAACGGCGTCGGCGTCGGCGTAGGGGAAGCGGGTGGTTTACATTTTTCAGACATCCCGCCGTCGACTATCGGCCCTTCAAGATTGCCGAATGCAATATCGGCAGCCGAAAGGATCGGAGTGACTTCTTTCAAGAGATCTACACCGTCGTTCGGCGGCATGCGCGAATCGTTAGGGAACGGTGATCCGAGCATTATGTCACCGACTGCGGCGATCGTGATCGCGTTTGGATCTGGAGTTGGCGTCATTGTTGCTGCCTCGACACGTTTCGTGGGTTGCATGCCGGTGCCGAGCTCTGGCTGACACGCGAAAAGCGATGACAAGACGATCAAGGCAAACGAGAACATGATCAGCGGAAGAACGTGTGGGCGCTGCATAAAGCGCGCCAAGCGTGGATGTGTGGACACCATAAGACAACGGCAAGACGATTCTAATTCACGCCTTGCCGTTTGGACAAGAAATAAGATGCAACCGATTCCGCGCTGGTTTACGGTTTTCTATTCCCTTGTCCGCAAAACGCGGCCACATTTTCTTTACTGCAAACGAATGCCTTTAAGGCATCAAGTTCAGCCTTCAGCCGTCTGTTCTCCGCTTCCTGTTCGTCTAATTGACGCTGCTGCTCTTTTACAGCGTTTATCAAAACCACGCCGATGCGATCGTATTTAACGCCCTCGACCTGCCCGTCTTCGTTATACGTTACTAGCAACGGCTCAACTGCGGCCACGTCTTCGGCGCCAAGCCCAACGTCATGCATACCGCTATCCTTCCAATTAAACGAAATAGGCCGAAGTTTTTTGATGAGATCGAAACCCGATCGGAACGTATCGATGTTCGTTTTATAACGCAGCGACGACGAGCACACAGAGATCTGCGACGAGCCGTTCTTGCAAAGCGAAGGAGAACAACCCGTTGGCGTCGATCGAAGCCTGCGTGGTGTTCCCCTGGCGAAATTCAATGACTCCCCCGACCGGCCGGCTGATTATCGTGTTCGTGCCATCCCCAAGTAGTGAGTAGTTGCTGCAGCCCGAAAGCGTCGGAGCGAATCCGATAGCGGCGAAGCCGGGATTGCATCCCGGGTTGCCAAGGATGACGTTGCCGCCATTTGCGGCAATTTGTACCGCTCCGGATACACGCATCGAGCCCGGAATTTGGACGGCATCTAAGCTTCGTCCAAGGACGACAGTGTTGCTAGACGAAACAACCGATCCTGAACCGATCGCTGTTGCAAAATTAAGATCTCCGAGTGAGACATCGGCGTCATATCCAACTACGGTGTTGTTATTTCCCGTTGTATTAAGATTGCCTGCGATTATTCCGAAGAAGGAATTTCTGCTTCCCGTGGTATTTTCAGTTCCCGATGATGAGCCAAAGAACGCGTTGGATCCACCAGAGATCGAGCGTAGGCCGGCACTTTGCCCAAAAAATGAATTCAAATTTCCATTTATGTTTGCAAGTCCAGCAGCCTCGCCGAAGAATGAGTTGTTAGATCCAGTTGTGTTCACGTGAGCGGCGTTGCTTCCGAAGAATGAGTTTGACGATCCACTTGTGGTCGCATTTCCTGCTGAGAACCCGAAAAACGCGTTCGACGAACCTGTCGTCGAATTACCTGTTCCCCAACCCACAAAGAGGTTTGCAACTCCTGTTTGTCTGATAATAGGAAGGGTTCCTAGGTTATATTGAGTGGTTGCATTAACGACCTGAGCCGAGAGCGTTCCGGCTGCTGTGCCATTCCCACTTATGTCAAAGTTGCTCGAAGGCTGCTGTGTCGTTGTGTTTTGTATGTAGTTCGCATTCCCGGATGGTAAGTTGGCAGTAAGGGTTCCGTTAACGGTCAGGCTACCGGTGAACAAACCATTGCCGACCACGTGCAGCCTTTCGCCCGGATTGGTCGTACCGATCCCCACATTCACGCTGGTTCCGCCGTTGGTGCCCGTTATTCCGCCAAGTATCAGGGTATTGCTCTGCGTGACCGCGGCGTTCGCGCCGATCGCGGTGCCATTGCTGATCGCAGAAGTTACTTTCGTTCCGTAGCCCATGAGAGTGTTAGATCCGCCCGAAATGTTGTTCGCGGAGAAATCGGCCGCGCCCCCTACAAAGGTGTTGAAACTTCCGATCGTTGAGGCATTTCCGGCACCGCTTCCGAAAAACGTATTGAAACTGCCTGTCGTGTGTTGGCCGCCGCTCGCATTACCGGCGAAGGTATTTGCGGCGCCGGTCGTGTTGCTGGTACCCGAAGTTGCCCCGAAAAATGAATTCGATGATCCGGTATTGTTTAATCCCGACTGGATGCCAAAAAACGCGTTGTTGGTTCCGGTCCGATTTTCCCGGCCAGCCCACATTCCAAAATACGTATTCCCGCCCGCGGTTGTATTTCCTGCGCCCGACTGCGATCCAAAAAACGAATTGCCTATCCCGGTGGAATTTGATTCCCCGGCCCGGTAACCGAAAAATGAGTTCGACCCACCTGTGCCATTTGCACCAGCCAAAATTCCGACTGCGAGACTCTGGTCGGCGTTTGCAAAGACCGCTCGTTGGCCATTCAGGTCGAACTGGGTCGCCGCGTTCACGACATTACCGGAGAGCGTACCTGCCGCCGTTCCGTTTCCGCTGATGTTGAAGTTGCTAGAAGCCTGGGGATTGGTTGTGTTCTGAACATAGTTCGCACTTCCGGCGAGCGGGCTGCGAGCATCTGATAGCCGAGGATCGCCCGTAACGACATACTGTGATGATGAGAGGCCGCCAAGCTGGAGTGCGTTGGCGGCTGTCACTGCATTTGCCGCGGATGTCGCGCTCGTAGCATTCGCGGCCGTTTCTGCTGTCAGGCTTTTGATCGAGTACGGTGTGCTGCCGATCTGCTGGCGGGGCAAGAGTGGAGTGAACGTCCCGCCGCCAGATTGGCGGACCCGAATTTCGAGAAATCGGGCTGCCCCCGGAAATTGTGCGCCGAAATTCAGTTTGACGGAAAACGTACCTTCAGTGACTAACACGTTGTTGGCTGTGATCGTCGATCCAAGCTGAACGCCGCCGGAAAGGGCGTCGAATAACGCGAATTCAAAGTCGTGATTGCCGCTTGCCGGCGACCCTCCGCTTGTAAGCTTGCCCTGATATGTGAATTCTGTAGTCTGGGCGGATGCCCATGCGGCACAAATACTAAGAATTACCGTTATGAATATCGATTTGGTTATTGCGGTCATGATCGGGTTTCATCTCCTTCACAAGTTCAATTTCGCCTTCGACGGAAACGTCCCTCGCCAGCGGGTTTCCCCCAACGATTTCGCGTTTCATTCGGCGGCTAATGTTCCATATTTCCTGTGTCTCGGTTCGGATCGTCAATTTGTTTGTTTTGCTCATTTCTCTTGATTTTGGCGTCGTTATAGACTTATCCTTTGGAACACCCGAAAAAATCCTGTAGAAGTTATCAGAAATTTCTCATGACGCGTTATGTCTAATCGGCTCAGGTATTTCTACGAGTTTGGCGAATTTCGTTTTGACCCGGAAAGTAAGGTTTTGCATAGGGACGGGGAGAGCGTGTCTCTGCCCCCCAAGGCCACGGAGGTGCTCGCCCTGCTTATCGAAGAGCGCGGCAACCTCGTCGAGCGCGAAACAATTCTGAATACGGTTTGGGAACACACGTTCGTAGAAGACGGTAATTTGAACAATGCAGTTTCTACCCTTCGAAAAACGCTAGGCGGAAATAGAATTATTCAAACGGTCCCCCGGCGCGGGTACAGATTTGCCGCTGACGTGTCAAGGGTCGCCGAGGAAGAGATCGAGGAGATCGTTATTGAAAGGCGGACTGTTTCGCAAACGACGATATTGACTGAATCCGAAGGTGCCGCAGGCTTAAATCCGGAAGCCAGTAGAAAATACATAGGTTGGTTTCTGGCAAGTGGGCTCGCATTGATCGTGGTCGCGGTTGGGGTCTTCATGTTAAAGGGCCCAACAAGCGGTCGTCCATTTGCCTCGGTTCAGAACAAAACCATCGCTATACTGCCGCTGAAGATCATTGGGAATGGAGAAGTTAAAAGTGATGATCCAGCTCCGTTCGGAATCGCCGAAAACCTGGCGGCTCGTCTCGGCGGCTTGCGCGGCCTGACCGTCCTTTCCACAAGGGCAAGTGCGCGGTTGGCGGAATCGGAAACCGACCCGCTAGCGATCGGTCAAAAACTTGGAGCCCAAGCAGTGATCGATGGTTCGTATCAAGTTACAGACGATAAGGTGAAGGTCCTGATCCGTATGCTCGATGTCGCGGACGGATCGCAGTTATGGTCGGGGGCCTTCGATGAAAAGCAAGAAGATATTCTCAGGCTCGAGGACACATTGGCTTCACAAGCTGCGAATAGCCTTTCGCTTCGATTGACCGCAGACGAAATACGGCGACTTGAAAAGCCCGCGACCGATGACGCTGAGGCTTACAAGCTTTATTTGCGAGGCAGATACGAATGGGGCAAACGCACGCAATCGGGCCTTCAGCAAAGCATCAGTGTATTCAGACAAGCCATCGACCGTGATCCATCGTTCGCACTCGCGTACGCCGGGTTAGCAGACTCCTACGCGCTGCTTGCTGACTACAACATCGAGCCCCCGGCGGAAGCGTTTCCAAAGGCGAAAGCCGCAGCTTTGAAGTCGCTTGAGATCGACCCAAAAGCCGTGCGACCGCGAACAACGCTGGCTTATGTACAAGCCACTTTCGAATGGGATTACGCGGAGGCCGAACGTCAATATAAAACGGTGATCGAAGCCGAGCCGAGTTACGCCACAGCGCATCAATGGTATGGCGAACTTCTTTACGCTCTTCGTCGATATGACGAAGCAACGGTCCAGCTCGATCGAGCACTACAGCTGGATCCGCTCGTTCCGATCACACTTTCCGAGCATGCCGCTTTACTTTATTATCAAGGAGATCTTGACGGTGCATTGGCTCAATTCTCAAGCCTTAAATCTGAACATCCCGACTTTTCGACCGCATATATCTTTACCGCATGGATTCACGGACTAAAAGGAAACGAGCAACTCGCGTTCGAGAACGAAATTGAATTTCTTAAACTGCAGGGTATGGATAATACCGCACTTGACGAGCTGCGCGCCGCTTTCAATTCAGGCGGTTATTTAGCTTTTTTGAGGAAAACTGCGGAGCGAAATGTAGATCAAGTCAAAAGGAACCGGTTTCCCGGCTACAAGATCCCGCATACGTTTGCTCGTCTCCGCGACCGCGAACAAACTCTTTATTGGATAGAAAAGTGTATTGAAAACCACACCCCGAACATCATTAAGATCGCGAGCGATAGAAATTTCGATTTCGTTCGCGATGATCCCCGCTTTCGATCTGCACTAGTTAGACTGAATCTAGCCTAGCTGCTGTGCAAGAACGCGGTCCCAACATGGATCTGCCGTATTGGATCCGGTTCTAAGCTCCGGCTGGGGCGAGCTTTTCGCTCGCCGCGGGCTCGCTTGCCGGCGAGATCTCATCGATCTCAGATCGCAATGCTTTTTCGACGATCTGTTTTTGTTCGAGGTCGTGGATCGCGTAAGAACCGGTCGCTGGCGAAGCCGAAGACGTCCGGCCAATGTAGCGTAAATTAACTTGGGCGCCCAAGAGCGAGCGCAGACGAGGTTCGACAAACGTCCAGCCGCCCATGTTTTGGGGCTCTTCCTGCGTCCAGCACATCTCGCGAATGTTCGGATACGACTCCACTATTTCAGCGAGCCGTTTTCCAGGGAACGGATAAAACTGCTCGAGCCGCGCGACCGCGATTCTAGCATCGACATTTTCCTCGCGAGCGGCATCAAGGTCGTAGAATACTTTGCCGGAGCACAGAACAACACGGTTAACCT
>QHXS01000101.1:515-17561 GCA_003223975.1 Acidobacteriota bacterium | reverse complement strand
CGCGGGTGTTGTGCGCGTCGGCGTCCAGTTAGTCGAAGTTGCCCAGGATGCCGTGCCAGTTTGGTTCCAGGTATAAGTTGTTCCCGCGAACATCACCTGATTCCCAAAATCAGGAGCGGTGCTTTTCGGCGCAAAAAAATAGCCGGCCAAAGAGCCGACGACATTTGTTGGCAAGTTGAAAAGCGGAAATGCGACGGCGGTCGAGATACAGAACAACACCGTTGGGAGGTACAGCACGGACTTCTTCATAAAGAACTTTCTCCGAAATGACGCTGAGTTTTTGAAATTATTCCAAAAGGAAGTGCGGTAATTATAAGGGGATTTTTCCTTCCGGCAAAGTAATTTTTATGAATTTTTTGTAGTGCGGCGGGGCAAGCCACCCCTTCCCGCCTGTTGGTTGTTAACTTGATCGGTTAGGGAAACATATCCGATCGGATAGCTCACGGTTGGGAAGGTGTGCTTGCCCCCGCTCTTTTGAAGGCAGCCACCCCGGGAAATATACAAATGAAAATAAAAACCCTTTAGGAACCTCAAAAGTTCGCGCGGGGGCAAGCCGCCCTTTCCGACTGTTACTTGTTAACTTGATCGGTTAGGGAAACATATCCGATCAGTACTCACAGTTGGAAAGGCTTGCCGCGCGCAGGAGCGAATGGAATCCGAACAAATTACGATAAGGGTATTCAATCCTACATTTTGCGGCTGCCGATGATGCCGTAATAGATAAACCCCCGAGCGGGAATTTTATTATTGGAGGGAAAGTATGAATCCAAAAAATCTCAATGAACTTTTATACCAGGCGTACGAGACCGAGCTCGGCGGCGTCGAGATCTATACAAAGGCAATCATGTGCGCGGTGAACCCGGACCTTAAAAAGGAATGGCAGGAATATCTGGAACAAACGAAGGACCACGTCAAGTTTTGCGAAAAGATGCTGGAGGCGTACGACCTGGATCCCGAAGAAGAGACGCCCGGCAGAAAAGTCGTTCGGCATATCGGCGAATCGCTGTTAATCGCGATGGATATGGCAAAGGACGGCGGCGACCCGAAGGCAGCGGAGATCGTCGCAGCCGAATGCGTTGTACATGCCGAGACCAAAGATCATATGAATTGGGAACTGATCGGTGAGATCGCGAAGAAGGAATCGGGCGAACGCGGAAAGGTGCTCAAGGATGCGCATGAGGTTGTCGAGGAGGAAGAGGACGAACACCTGTATCACACCACGGGCTGGACGCGCGAGCTTTGGATCGAATCGCTCGGAATGCCGGCCGTGCTTCCGCCGCCGGAAGAGGAAAAGGACGTGAAGACCGCCATCGGTGCGGCCCGCGCAAAACATGCACGCGAAAGCATGACGTAAAACTTAATTCGATCAACGGAGGAAACATGGCAACTACAAAAACAAAATCAAAGACAAGTTCCGGCGGTGCAAAAAGCGCTTCGGGGAAAACGGCGTCGACGTCGAAAGCACGTTCGACATCGAAGTCGGGAAAGAGCGCGTCGGGTTCGGGCTCGAGTTCGGGCACCGCGAAGTCCGCGTCGAGAAAGACCGCATCCTCATCCGGAACGAAAGCCGGGGCGAAATCGAGCAGCTCAAGGTCGGGAACGGCAAAGAGCTCGTCGTCGAGGTCCGGCGGCTCGCGATCGGGAACGGCAAAGAGCTCGTCGTCGAGGTCCGGCGGCGCGCGATCGGGAACGGCAAAGAGCTCGTCGTCGAGGTCCGGCGGCTCGCGATCCGGAACGGCAAAGAGCTCGTCGAGATCGGGCAGTTCGCGATCCGGAACGGCAAAGAGTTCGTCGTCTAGATCGGGAAGCTCGAGCACCGGGTCGCGCTCATCTGCATCAAAGTCTGCTACAAGATCTGGCACAAGATCGGGCAGTTCGAGGACGACCGCGAGAAAGACCGGATCATCTACGGGTGCGAAATCGTCCAGCGGCTCGCGCGCCGGCTCTAAACGCACGGCATCTTCGACTGGAGCGAAAGCAAAACCGGGTTCATCGCGACCTGGCTCATCGTCTTCGACGAAAAACTCTTCCAGGCGCGGTTCGACAGACCGCAAAGGGCTATTCGCTATTGCTAAAGACGCGGTCGCGGCAGTCGTGTCGTCGGCTGCAAGCGGTGCGGTGACAGGTGCTGCTCTCGGGGCCGCTGACGCCGGTACGAAAATGCTCGGCCTGAACGAAAACGATGACGCCGAAAAGCAGACGGGTAAATAAATTCTGCGCCCGCTCGAAGTGCCGATCTCGGCATAGAAAAACTCCACTCAAAGGTGGAGTTTTTTACGGCCCGTGTCCAATAAAGCGGACCATGTCTCAATTAGGACATTCTCCCCGGTGAACACAAGTTCACCAGATTACAGAAAAAATAAATTAGCGATTTCCGGAAGAGCCCTTGCTTCCACCGCCGCTCGATTTCGAGCCGCCGCGCGAACCACCACCGCTCTTTGAGCCGCCACTCTTTGATCCGCTGCTGGAACCCGAACCTGATCTTCCTTTGTCGTTATCTTTATCTGGCATTTTTTTGTTCCCCTTGTAATTTTATTTCGCGACCGATCAACGGTCACAAATCGATTACACCAAAGCGAAAAAATCGAAAATGTTCCCTGCTGTACGTTGCAACGAAAAACCTGGCGAAATCTTAACGGCAACCCCGATAGACACCAGATGGTTACCCTGCTTTGATGCACAGGGAAAGTCAGTTACTATGCCAACGACACTTCCACCGCAAGCAAAGCTTATGAAGACGTGCCCGGAATGCCGCCGTGCTTATTACGACGAGACGCTGCTTTACTGTCTCGACGACGGCAACGCTTTGCTCGAGGGGCCGGCGTCGACGGACGAACCCGCGACCGCGGTGCTGCATTCGACCGTGGAACCGAGCGAGGCAGGTACGCGTTCGCAGGTAACGCTGACCGATCAAACGCTTACACTGCCTTCCAACACGGGCGATTACCGCCGACGCTTCGACAAACGCCTGATCGCTTTTCCGGTTGTCATACTTTTAGCCGCAGCCGCTTTCGCGATCTATAAATTCGTGCCGTTCGCCGGCACGAAGAGCGAGATCTCGCTTGCGAATGCGAAGATCACAAAGCTGACCACAAGCGGAAAGGCGTCAAAGGTCGCGATCTCGCCGGACGGCAAGTACGTCGTGCATGTGCAGAACGACGGCGGGCAGCAGAGCCTTTATCTTCGTCAGGTCACTACACAGAGCAACGTCCAGATAGTTCCTCCTGCGCAGGTCCAATACACCTTTTTGAAATTCACGCCGAGCGGCGACTACATTTATTACGTCGTGAATAGTTTCACCGAATACACGAGACCAACGTTGTTCAAACTCCCGACCCTGGGTGGCCAGCCTCAAAAGATAAAGGATGACGTGCAGGGTCAGATAAGCTTTTCGCCGGACGGCTCAAGATTCGCCTACAACCGAAATATCGAGGACAAGGCCTACCAGATGTTCATTGCCAATGCCGACGGCACAGGCGACGAAAAGATCCTCGAGACGGCGAGCCCGGACGCGCTGGACAGCCTGGCGTGGTCGCCGGATGGCCAACGGATCGTTTACGAAACTTACGGTTCCTTGGCTGGGTCACAATTGTTTGAAATTCATCTGTCTGATCATACGAGCCGGAAGATCACCGACAAGGTCTGGTGCTGCAGCATGAGCGGGTTGAACTGGACGAGCGATGGACGCGGCCTGATCCTGTACGGCCGCGACACTCAAGGACCCGGCCAGATCTGGCAGCTATCCTATCCCGGCGGAGAGGCAAAACAATTGACCAACGATCCGGAAGGTTTCAGCTCTTCACTTGGACTGACAACTGACTCGAGCATGCTTGCTCTCGTCAAGTCTGCCACGGCCGGGAGGATGTGGGTCGGACCTGCGGACAAAATGGGCGCCGCCCAACCGATAACTTCAGGGGCAGGCAAAGTAGATATTTATCCATCGTGGTTTCCGAACGGGCGGATCTTGTTTGTTTCGAGCACCGGCGAGAACGGCTTGCTTTTCTCGATGAATGCCGACGGCAGCGATCTTCAGCAGCTTCGGTCAGGCGGCGAGAGTTTGGGTAATCCTGTAGTTTCGCAGGACGGTTCGTCGATCGCATATTCTGAGCGTCGCAGCTACTCGGTCAACCTTTGGGTAATGAAGGCCGACGGGAGCGAGCAGCGTCAGTTAACCAGCGGTAACGAGTATATTTGGAACGTACCTACCAGCTTCTCTCCGGACGGCAAATGGATCTTTTTCAATCGCTGGGGCCTGACCGATATTTTCGCCTATAAAATTGCCGCAGACGGCAGCGGCGAGGCTATAAAACTCAACGACAAGATCTCAGGCGACACGCAGGTTTCGCCCGACGGCAAATTCATCGCATATTTCTACAAAGAAGATGCTAAAGCGCCAGTTCGTTTCGCCACCGCGCCGATCGACGGCGGAGAGTCGGTAAAAACGTTTGCCGCGTGCGCGACGTGCAACAAACTACATTGGTCCCCGGACGGGCGTTCCCTTGTTTACACGGAAACCTCGCCTAACGGAGTCGGCAACCTGATGGCCCAACCGATCACAGGCGGCGAGCCAAAACAAATAACCGACTTCAAATCAGATATGATCTTCGCCTTCGCCTACAGCCGCGACGGTAAACAGATCGCCATCTCGCGCGGCACGACCGCCAGCGATGTATTGCTTTACACAGGCATCAAATGAAGCGGTGCCAAAAGTAGCAAGGGGAAACTATGCAACGATTGATCGAACGCGTTTTACATCCGACCGATTTTTCCGAAGGCAGCAAGGTGGCCTTTTACCACGCTTTGAAAGCGGCGTTGCTCGCAAAGTCAAAACTTACTTTGCTGAATGTATCTCCGGACGCCACGGCACGCTGGTCGGATTTTCCCGGCGTGCGCGAAACACTGGAAAGGTGGGGTTTGATCCCGCCCGGGAGCCCCAAATCGGCTGTCATTGATCTGGGCATCGATGTGCGAAAAGAGATCACAAAGAAAAGCGATCCCGTCGATGCTGTGGTTAGCTACGTCGAACAACATCCGGCTGAAATGATCGTACTAGCGACGAGTCAGAAGAAAGGCGTCGCTCGCTGGCTATCCGGATCGGTCGCCGAACCTATCGCGCGTAAAGCTACCGAGATGACGTTATTCCTCGCAGCAGAAAGCCGCGGCTTCGTCTCGGCCGAAGATGGGTCGGTATCTTTGTCAAATATTCTTGTCCCGGTCGCTTCGTCACCGAGTCCTCAACCGGCAATCGAAGCTGCCGCGCGACTTGTGAAAGGCCTACAACGCGATCACGGAACTTTTACTCTCCTTCATGTCGGAGACACCGGATCTATGCCTGCCCTTAACACTCCTGAAGTTCCGGGTTGGGACTGGAACAAAGATGTCCGTTCCGGCGATGTGATCCAAACCATCATCGATGCGGCGAATGACACAAAAGCAGATTTGATCGTAATGGTCACCGAAGGGAGAAACGGGTTCCTCGACGGTCTTCGCGGCAGCCACAGCGAACGAGTTCTTCGCCAGGCAGGTGTGCCTCTTCTCACGGTGCCGGTCGGTTCGTTCGTGTATGACACGATTCGCTAAACGTCAGGTGCAATACATCCCGCTAGCGGAGTCCGTGTTCCACTAAACATGCCCCTCGAGGTCACATTTATGAAGACACAAAATGAGCGGGAAGTTAGAGCGGCTGTGAGACAAAGCGAGCAAAGGGAAAATCGCGTGAAGGCGGCCATTGAGGAATGGGTGACTCTGATCGACGATTATCGTGAAGAGCCTTCGATCTCTGATTTTGAATTGACCATGCGCATGCAGCCGAAAAGATCGGATCGCTCCCATTAGATCGCCGCGATATTTGGTGTTGAATCACGGCCTGGTTATCAGGAATCCGGCCATTGCTACTGCGACGCAAAGTGCAAAGCTCACAATGGCGTATGCCGCAAAAGTTCCGTAGTGCTTGTTCAGCAGTAGTTCAACATTTTCAAAGGCGAATGCCGAGAACGTAGTAAATCCTCCGCAGAAACCCGCAGTTACAAATATCCGCCATTCAGGTGCCAACTCTGCGAAACGTTCGGACATTCCGACTGCGGCTCCCATGATGAATGAGCCGATGAGATTCACGGCAAACGTGCCGAAAGGAAATCGAAACGGCAAAAATCCGACGATAAACGGCACCGATAAAAAGCGGCATATGCTGCCTATCATTCCACCGACGGCAACAAAAATAATGCTCCTGCTCATAGTTCTCCTATCTCAGCAGGCGTCATCAGCTAAATTAGCGGTTTGGTTCGGGAAGACACCATTTCCCGTTGCGTAATGCGTTTCGATTTTTACATTATTGCTAAATTCGCGCAATGTCTTTTGCAAGACCAGTTCCGATGCTTCGGAAAAATCTTGACTTCGCTTTTTCAAAGTAGTAATTAAATAGTTACAGTTTGAAATAGCGTCACCTTGGAGCCCCTCTTCCCGGCAATTACCCCCTGCCTCGAGCTAATAGGATTTCAACTAATGTGCCTGCAGCATTGATCTTGAAGTTTTTAGATCAGTTTTTGCGACGCCCATTGTTCACTTTAGTCATTTTGTCAGTTATTTCAGCCAACTGAGCTCGAACTGATCTCCCGGTATCGGCCAATCAGAAAAGGGAGTAGAACATGAAGATCTGTTCAAGTTGTCGCCGCTGTTTCGACGAGGCGGCCGAATTCTGCGTCGAACCAGACCATCCCCCACTTTCCGAAATTATCGGTCGCAATTGCGATTCGATCGGCGGATACTCCCTTGAACGTTTGATCGGATCCGGTGTAAAAGGCGAAGTTTATCGCGCACGGCAGATCGAGACCGGGACGCCGTGCCGCATTTCGATCGTAAAGGTCGACGAAACTCGTCACGACCGTTTTCTCGGTGAAGCACGGACGGCCGCATCGCTTTATCACCCGAATATTGCAGACGTATACGAAGCAGGTTCCCTGGAAAGCGGTGACGTTTTTGCCGTGATGGAAGAGCCGGACGGCCAATCGGTGCGTGAGTTATTGAACAACGTCGGCGTGCCTCAACTTCTCACTACGATACAAGTCGTTCGTCAGGCCGCAGAAACTCTTCACGCAATTCATCAAACGGGCATCATTCATCGCGCGGTCAGGCCAGAAAACATCATCCTGACAACTGACGCCGAACAGCGGCTCTTGGTCCGCATCAAAAACCTGGATCTGGGCGGAGCAGTCCAACATTCGATCACGTCAAACAAGTTCCTTATCGATACGGCTATCGATGCAATTCGATACTTCGCTCCTGAACAATGCGTTGGAGACGATGCAACCGTGCAGTCTGACGTTTACGGCCTCGGGATCGTTTTTTATGAAATGCTCGCGGGCTCTCCGCCATTTGACGCTGAGAGCGCCGTTGGGCTGATCCAACAACATCGTCAGCAGCGGCCGGCCGACGTCGAGATAAACAGTTTCGATTTGCGTATGCTGATCACGCATTCGCTTTCAACCGCACTTCAAAAGGAACCGGATAAACGACAAACTTCTGCAAACGCGTTTGCCCGGCAATTACGTCATATTGAACAGCTCGCCACCCATTCACCCACTCCGCCCCCCGCAGTAAACACTGCCGCGCATCCTCACGTTACTCCACTTAGCAACACTGCAGTTGTGTCTGCGTCAGCGTCCGCAATTCCTTCTACCCCGATCATTAAGCACGTCGCCGTTGCCAAGGCGGTGCCCGACGGCGCGCTCTTGACGATCGCAGCTGCAGATGCGGATAAACCACGTATGCATGAGCAAAGCATCGTGGCCGCTTCCACTCAATTTCCGGAGCAGGATCCCAGCGAACTTCGAATCGAGGAGACGACGGCTCCTGCCCCGGAAACTACCACTATCGAGAAAGATCATCGTCCGCGCCCTGAGCGTTCACGATTGTTATCGCGCAAGAAGCGGCTGCATTCTTCGCGCACCACGACGACAAAAGAGTCGCCGAAAATAAATACCGTCTCTGAGAATAACGGATCGCATGTGCTTTCGTTTCAACGAACGTCTGCAGCTGTAGCGGCGGCAGTGCCTGTTCCGCCATCGGCGACAGCTACATCGGCAAATATAAATACTGCGCGCAAAATTCAATGGGTCCAGCCGGACGATGATATTCCATCCGAAGCCGCGGTGGTCACGGCGCTTGCAAATGCGCCGACCGCGTCTTCTGTAACGCAGTCGACCCCCGCACCTCCCGTAAGCATAAGTACCGCGCGCAAAATTCAGTGGTCCCAACCGGATGATGACGTTCCTGCAGGAGCCGCCGTCATTGCGGAGCTTGCAAATGTAGCGGCCGCTCCTCCTGTTTCGCTCCCGACGCCCGCAACTTCGGCAAGCATAAATACCCCACGCAAAATTGAGTGGGCCCAGCCGGACGATGATGTTCCTTCAGATGCCGCCGTTCTTGCAGAACTTGTAAACGACGGAATGCCGTTGCCGCAGTTCGATAGTTTCGACATCGAAGACGAGATAACGATAGTCGAACGTCGGCGGATCCAGATCGATCTGGAAAAGATCGAGACCCCTGAATACACGTTTCAACCAGAACTTCCAAGTCAGCGGCCATTCGGTGCCCGCGAGGTCGCATTTTTTCCGACAATTCTCGGTGCAACGCGAGATGCGCGGGCTACAACGCGAGCAAGGCTTATTCCTGGTCTTGGAGTGGTTCCCGATCCGACGCGGCCGTTCGCACCGCGCTACTATCGTGGCTTTATGATCGGTGGCGGAGTGATCGCGGCTGCACTTGTTTTGCTTATCGCAAATTTTGTCGCCGGTGACCAGATAGTGGCGGGAAGTCCAAGCACGAGCGAGACTGTGCGGACCGACGCTCGCAAGGCCCCTGCTCCGCCGGCGGTGAAGATTAAAGAGGAAACGGCTGCCGCGGTCGATATTCCCTCACTTGCAGTAAGACAAACGGTCGACGTCGATGAATCCACCGATGACCCCAAACCGGTTAAGGCAAAAACGGAAGCGTCTCCGGCACCGGAAAAGTCTCCTTCTGCCGATCCGACGCCGGTGACGAAGATCGCTCCGGCAATTAAGCAACCGCAAACGGCGGTTGACACGGCGCCATTGCGCACAACGCTTGTTATATCGAAGAAAAACGGAAAACTTTCATCGACGATCGAACGGGACGACGAACAGGCGATCCAAAGGAAGCCTGCACGTCAGAGTGCGCGGCCGACGATCACTAGGCCCCGAATTGTCGCGACGCCCGATAATTAAAAAAGGCCAGCTCGATATGCGGACCCGTTCTTTTGGAAATACATTTATCAGTTAATGGCGATTCTGTGAATGCCCTGACCATTGCGTCGGCGGCGATTTACTTACTGCCAAACGTCCAGCCCAAGCCGGTCGTCGTGCCGTAATCGCTTCCCGGAAGTCCAAACGGCGGACGGTTATCCCAGCTGCCGTAAAACGAAATGTTAAGCGTCAGTCGCGGAAAGATCTTGTAATAAATGGTCTGATTCAGTCTTGAAAAGATACGTCCCGGCTCAGATACAGAGGGCATGACGCCGGCGTACAGATCTAAGCCGGCTTTCTTGAACTTGAAGAATTTAATGTCCGTCCCTATAAGGGCTGCGGTCGTGTTTTGCGAGGCTCCCGACAAGTCGGGAAGGTCGTAATTCGTACGCTGCCAACCCATTCCGCCGATTAGCGAGACCTTTGCGCGGTTCGAATTAATAAAGCGATATCCCACGCCAACCCCGAAAGTTTTCTGTAGCGAAATTCCCTGCTCGGTGCTTTGCAGGAATCCCGCGCCGACTCTTAGAAAGTAGTTATTTCGACCTAGCTGTCGGTCCACGGAGGTTCGCAATTCGTTTCGTGTCGTGGTCCTGATACCATTGCTCGCTGAAAGGTTTGAGCTAATGTCCGCCTGAAATCCCCATCGCTCCCGTGGGTATTCGATAAGGCCCCTGAGGTTATATTCTCTGTAGGCATTGCCCTTGGTATAGCTCATGCCCGCGATCAGATAGCCGTTGAATCGTTTTCTGAAACTTTGTGATGATGTGTCGATCGTCACCACCTCGGCAGTTTTGAGTTCGACGTTAGTCGCCGGGTCCACCTTCAGCTCGATCTTTACTACCTTGTCGGCATCGAGCGGCGCCGTAGAGATCGTGCCCTCGTGAACAAGGCCGTTCTCTGTCTTCACGATGAACAACCGTTTGCTCTCCAGCTTTGCAACCTGTCTCCAGTCGATCTCTAACAGTCCGTCAATATAGTCGACCTTTGCGAACAGCACCCCGCGGTCCATGCCCGTGATCTCGCAAGTAATTCGGTCGCCATTTTTTAATACGATAATGTCAGTTCGCTGTCCGTAGGTTTGGACAGCAAAAAAACAAATGAATAGCAGGACAATGCCTTTCGATCTCATTCAGCAGCCCCTTATTTTAAAAAATTCAGACGCGGATAGGCGCAACTCAAGTGACACGAATTATGGCGAGGAAACTGAGTGAAAGAAACTGTTAGTTATTACAGTTTAGGGCCATTGCCGTACGGACTTGTTAATTACGCGAACGATCAAAAAACGATGAATATATTTGACGTAAGAATGAACCCGTTTCTTCGTTCTCAAGGCTACGCTTGACGCGGATGCCTGCGCATTGCGAACCAAACCAGTGTTGCGCACCAAATGCCCAAACCGGCGTGAAGAACGATCGCCGGCCAGATGAGCGGGCTTTGAAGTCCCAGCCGCATTCCGCCGTAAACTAACACCGCGGCCGCAGCGAAATTGTAAAAGAACATCGCCGTTACGATGGCCACCGATGCGCCTTCGTTATCGAAATCCCGCGCCTTCCAGCAGCATATCGCAAGCGATAGTATCGCGCCGCCGGCAAGCCGTGCGAAGAAGGCCGCGATCGGAGCATCAAGCGTAATATTCAAGAACGCTGAGGTAGCCAGCCCGGGCAATACAAATAGCGCGAACCCTACCATTCCTTCAACGACCGCCGTGATCAT
Organism: Acidobacteriota bacterium; assembly: GCA_003223975.1. GTDB lineage: Bacteria > Acidobacteriota > Blastocatellia > Pyrinomonadales > Pyrinomonadaceae > OLB17. The sequence continues at coordinate 6,585 of QHXS01000101.1, read as the reverse complement.
CAAAAGTAGTTTCATATTTCATTCTGCCTTCCCGTCCGCGGGTGCGGGTGCGGTTGCCACCGTCGGCTTGATGAAAAGCCGTGCGATCCTGTTTACGGGCCCGCGGAGTAGCAAATACGGAATGATCGCCAAAATGATCGCAACGATTATCACCTCAAGGGGATAAACCCAGCGTTCAACGATCAATTGATAAACGATGTCCAGCACGCAGGCGATGATAAAGATCTTGCCCACTCGCTTCCATCCGTCGCCGATCAATTCGGCCCGATTTTCGGGCGTCGTGAGCATTCCCCATAGATACGGCGGCCTTCCTGCCTGCGCATCCCTGATCCCGGCGATCGTTGCAAAGATGGATGCCATCAGGGGTTGCATATAGAGGCGCAAACTCATCGGCCCGGTAACACGGGCACCAAGGTTTTCAATTACTCGGGCGATCATTTCTTCCATTTCAGAACCTCCAGGCCTTTTTCGCGTATTGTTCGCGAATCAGCTTGTTAACGCCACTGTTAGAATTGACAGGAATTGGGTTTCTTCAGAATTTCCGCGGGGAATGACAACTAACTATCAATATGGATTATTGAAGAAAAGCTCGCGCAAGATAATATCGACGGCCTCATTCATTCCCTTGCCGTAGCGGCGGGCACTTTCGTAGATCTCTTTGAACACTTGATACGGCGGGCCGGGAAAATCCGTCTCCTCGAAGTCCGCAGGGCCGACCACCTCGATCAATTCACCGTTATCGTCCAAAATCGACAACGTATAAGCCTCGTATCTCTCCTGCACGTCCCTATAAAACTCCCATTGCATCGCAATTTGGATCGAATGTCGGCTAAATGCGAGACTGTAAACCCTTTCCTCCGGTGTTTTTTTCCACGCGAGTTCTCCATTTGTCGTTTTTTCGTATAGTCCGAGCACGAGCTTTTTTATCCTTTGGTCAGCCATTTTCCCTACCTTCGGGCCTGATTCGCCTTAAGGTCAATGATCCATCAAAGCGGAACAAATTACCGTTCGCTTTGAAACGTTCGCAATGTCGATTTTTCGGCCGGGCGAGATGGAAATATAGCATTTTTCAAAGGTCTGGGGAACATATTTTAGAGGACGGGGATTTGTCGGCCGAATGGCCGTTACTAATTGTAAAAAGGCAGTCGTGTGCCTTTTTTAACACCTCGCTGTCTGTCGGCAGCAATGCAACTGTTTCGAAACAATACTCAATAAATACAAGGAAAACCTGTCAATTCTGACAGTGTTGTTTTTGCAGCCTCAAACATAATATTGCCCTGTTTAATGGCAAACCCACGTCCGGCTGACCGTGTTAGAACGGACAAAGTACGAAAAAACTTAACCACACTCGAGGTACCGTTAAACACGATCAGCAAATCGCCTGAAATCTAAACCCAAAGTCTGGAGGTCCACATGTCCCTTTTAGAAAATGACAAAACAAATGAAGAAAGCACCAATTCGATCCTTGAAGACCCGCTAGCCGATACTACCGCATTGATCTCGGACGAGGTTCCACCTGGCGTGGACCGGCGTAGTTTCTTGATCAGAAGCGCCGTGGTCGGTGCCGCTGCAATGATGACAGGCAAGACCCTATCGGCCGCGGAAAGGACATATGAGGCCGTGAAATCCATGCCCCCGCCGCTTTCTTACGGGCTATATGTCCATAGGAGAGCAGACGGGCCCATCATGACCCTGTCAGATGAGTTCTACAAAGTTGGGCCTGGTCCATCAAGTTCGCACACCATCGGCCCGATGCGTATTACCTATGATTTTTACCAACGCGCCGCCAAACTTCCGGCAGCTCAGCTCGATACAGCGACAAAGCTGCAGGTCAATCTTTTCGGAAGCCTGAGTGCTACCGGCAAGGGCCACGGCACTGAGCGCGCCGCTCTGGCAGGTTTGATCGGTATGAAACCGGCAACGGTAGATCCGCTCTTTCTTGACGGCCTTCGAGACAAGCCCGATCAGTCTTTCGATGTGAAGCTTGGAAAAGGGATCAAGGTTACCCTGAAAGACATCATTTATGATGCCGTCAAGGGCGACTTCCACCACCAAAACACCATGACCGTCAAGCTTCTTGCGGGAGACAAGGTCCTGCTCGAGCAGGAATACTACTCGGTCGGCGGGGGTTTCATCGAGTGGAAAGGCTACACTCCTCCGAAGAAGAATGCTCCGAAATACCCGTTCCAGACGATGAAGGAGCTTCGCGCCCATGCCGATAAGAACAAGATGTCGATCGGTGCGGTAATGCTTGCGAACGAAGTCGCGATCTCCGGTAAGACCCCAGAGCAGGTAAATGCATTCATCGACGAGATCATCGCCGCTATGAATGCCACGGTGAAGTCGGGGCTGAGCATGCCCGAAGATGGCATACTCCCGGGACCGATCAAGCTGCACAGCAAAGCGGCAACGGTTTACAAGCGTGCGATGGACGAGCAGTACGCTGCGGACCGTGCAGTTGGACTGCTGTCGGCAGCGGCGATCGCGGCATCCGAGGAGAACGCTCGCGGCCACCTTGTTATCACGGCGCCTACCGGCGGATCGGCCGGAGTCATGCCGGCAATTGTCTATGGTCTGACAGAAGGCCGCAAGATGTCGCAGGAGAAGCTACGCGAAGGCATGCTTGCCGCTCTTGCTGTCGGTTATCTATGTAAACACCATGCGACCTTGGCTGCGGCTGAGGGCGGATGCCAGGCGGAGATCGGCGTGGCCTCGGCCATGGCTGCTGCGTTGATCGCGACGGCGCACAGCGCCGAATCGCGTGTGGTCGAGAATGCTGCCGAATCAGCCCTCGAGCATCACCTTGGATTAACGTGCGATCCGGTTGCAGGTTATGTGCAGGTCCCGTGCATTGAAAGATGTGCGTTCGGCGCCGTGAAAGCATGGACGGCCTATGCGATCGCCAGCAACGAGATCGCAAACAATCACCGCGTAGGCCTAGACGAAACCGTTCAGGCGCTCGCACAGACCGCTAAGGACATGAACAGTAAGTACAAAGAAACGAGCGAGGCCGGCCTTGCCCTATCTGTTGTGCTTTGCTAATGCTCAAAAAGGGGCCGCGACCACTTTTCAAGTTTGGTCGGGGCCCCAAATTTCATTATCAGATTCCAAATACATTTGCCGACAAGATGAATCGGGGCCGTCCGTGTCGACGAATCACCGCTGGCGGCATTTCCGGCCAGACCGTACAGCCGCAGCTTCTACAGTAATACGGAGGCGAAATGTACTTATCAATTTTCGGCCTTTTGTTGACTCTTTTCTTTGGCGGATCAGGGCTTGGTAGCGACAAAAAGTTCATCTCGCCGCCGGGCACCAAACCCGACGGCAATTACAGTCAGGGGATTCTCACAGGCGGCACTTTATATATTTCCGGCCAGGACGGTGCAGATGCCGCGGGCAAGTACCCGGCAGATTTTGACGCAGAAGTAAGGCAAACCTTTGCAAACATCGACGCAGTCCTGAAAGAGGCGGGAATGACGTCAGGCGATGTTGTAAGCGTGCAGGTATATTTGACGGATAAAGCCAACTTCCCCCGAATGAATGCCGTTTGGCGAGAGCATTTCAAAGATCCACGGCCGACCCGTACTACGATAGGCGTCGGCGCGCTTATGGGACCGGGGAATATTGAGATCACCGTTACAGCCAGAAAGTAGTTGAATTCGCTGGCGACCGAAGTTAAACAAAATCGGTTTCCGCCCTTGTCGGTTGTGCATGTAAAGTGCCGATGAGACAGGTGGATCGTTACACGTTCAAGTTCAGGTTAAGGAAGGATTTAAGGAGGGGCGCTTTGTATGAAAATACGACCTGCAAATATAACTCTTATATTCGCTTTCGCATTATTGCTGGTTACTTTGTTCGCTATATCTGCTTCCGGTCAGACGACGCCGACCAAAACCACGGGCCCGGATAAGGAAACTGTCGCAGCACAAGGCGCTCGTCTGGGCGTTCCGATCGCAGAAATCAAAACGGCCGGCGCCGATAACAAGGTTCCCATCGCGGAAACTAAAACGGTCAGCGCGGACAGCAAGGTTCCAGCCGCGGAACCTAAAGGGGTAGTGGCTGATAACAAGAATCCGGCCACGGACGCGAAGGCTTCGGCCGACGATCCCAAACCGGCCGACCTTCAAAGCGAGCTCGCTGCCGTAAAGGCCGAGAACGCAGCCGTTCGCGAAATGCTTCGCAAAATGGCTGAGCAGCAGAAGTTATTGCTGGAACAGGTCGACCGGATGCAAAAACGTCTTGATAACACCACGACGGCGAGTGTCGTAACTCCTGCGACGATCATCGTACCGTCGAATGGACCCTTTAGCGCCGCTCCGATAGCGAATGGTTCGGCCCCATTGCCCGATCCTGTCGCGCCCGATACAAGTGTCGCAGCTATGTCGGCAGCCGCTCGCACAAAACAAGGGATAATGGAGCGATACCAGGATGGTCTTGTCATTTGGAAGACGCCCGACGAAGACAAGGTGCCTTTTCTCTTAAGGTTGAACGGCGTCACCCAGTTTCGATATCTGAACACTCTTAACAGTGACGACACTTACACCGATCATCTGGGAGTTGAACGTGAGGTTCAAAAACGCAACGACGTCACCGTTAACCGTACGATGTTCCTTTTGAATGGATATATTTATAGCAAAAAGCTGCAATATAGCTTTCTTGTTTGGACGGCAGCAGGTGCCGCCTCGATCATCATCGCGGGGAGCATTGGTTGGCAATTCAATAAGCACCTAACGCTGACTGCAGGTTACCTTGGGATTCCAGGGAGCCGATCGCTCACGAACACCTTCCCATATTTCTCATCCACTGATAGGACAATGGCGGACAACTTCTTCCGGCCCGGTTTTACGCAAGGAATAATGGCAGCGGGAGAGATCAGGAAGGGTCTCTACTACAATGCATTTCTCGGCAACAGTCTAAATACCCTGAGCATCTCGTTTAACAAGATCGACACCAATCTGATGGGATCCGGCAGCGTCTGGTGGGAACCTCTCGGAGCGTATAGCGAGCCGGGTAGATCGGTCAACATGTACGACGACTATTTCGCACAAAAGAAGCTTCGTATCCGACTTGGGACCTCATACACGATTTCGAAGGAAGACCGCTTTTCAAATCTCGACACATCCAGCCCGGAAAACACCGGCGTCTACAATTCTGACGGCGTAAACGCATTCCAGACGGGAGCGTTCGCGATCGGCGTGACGGTTCAAAATGCTACCTATAGAATGTGGGCGACGGACTGGGGCCTCAAGTATAACGGGTTGGCTATAAACGGCCAATATTATGTGCGAACGCTAAACAATTTCGTTGCCAACGGACCGCTCCCCCTAACTTCGACATTAGACCACGGTTTTGAATTGTCGGTGGGCAAATTTGTCATTCCAAAAAAGGTGATGATCTACGGCCGCAGCTCGGCGGTCTTTGGAGAGTTCAAGAGCCCCTATGAGTTTGGCGCGGGCGTCAAATGGCATTTCCTTGCGACCGAACGCCTGTGGATGAACGCAGAGTTGATGAAAATTATCGGGGGCTCGCCATACAACGGCGCTTTCAGTCCCTATAACTCCGGGATCAACGGTTGGGTACCGATGATACAGACTGTACTCTCATTTTGACGACCTAAAAACTTTCGGTCACCAAAAGCCCCAAAAAGAAAAAGGCAGTCTGCCGGCTGCCTTTTTTTTATTTTGTTCGTGAAACTATTCCGAAAACGAACTTACATCGGTCAACGGCTGCGGTTCAAGATTCAATATATTCGCTCCCGGTGCGATCGTCACCGGCGAGCTCCAGAGCGCGAATCCCTGCGGTGTGTTGGTGACCGCGAACAAATAGTACATATTCGGTTCAACGCTGGAGAAATCTGCCTTGCCGGAACCGTTGGTCGTGGCAGAGGCCTTCACATGTGCTTTGATTGCGGCCATCGCCCGCCTCTGAAAATCACCGAAGCGATTCGGAAACGATGCCGCAAGCCCAAGGCTGCTCATCATCGTCTGCCCCTCGATCGGTTCGATCCGTGCCTCGGAAAGTATCGCCTCGACATCTTTATCCAGAAGATAGAACCTCGCATTGCGAACCG
>QHXS01000101.1:0-500 GCA_003223975.1 Acidobacteriota bacterium | reverse complement strand
ACGCTCGATGTCATCGGTGGATTGGCAGGCGGGTTCACAGGTGGATTCACCGCCGTTGAAGTTCCCGGAACCGTCGAGACCGAACCCGGCGCCGATTCGACGACCGTATCGGTCCGCCCGACCTCCCGCGTTGTCGCGGGCCGCGAAGCGTTCACTCTCAGGTTCACATTCGAATCGTCCGCGCCGCTTCGATAAAGCAGTACGAACGCCAGGACGAGTACCAGTCCGATCACGATAGCAACCGGGATGACCACCCATTTCGGTATCTCGCGCTCTTCCCTGCGGATCGGCACGACTTCTTTCACGACCGGTATTGAATGCAGCGGCCGGCCGCAACTCGGACAGGCCACAGCGGCGTCCGAGACCTCAGTACCGCATTCTGGGCAATATATTAATGCCATATCGTCAACCTCCGAATGAACTGACAAATTTTTCGACTACACCTGAATGTACTGCATTTAGCGTTCCAATCCGGTTTGAAGGTTGTAGACCGCCAAACA
>QHXS01000100.1 GCA_003223975.1 Acidobacteriota bacterium | reverse complement strand
ACGCTTCGCTATCCGCGAAGGCGGCCGAACGGTCGGTGCCGGTACAGTGTCGGAAGTTGTTGAATAGCGAGAAATTATGATCAGTGAAAAAATTCGCATCAAGCTGAAGGCGTACGATCACCGGGTTCTTGACCAGTCGACAACAGAGATCGTCGATACGGCAAAGCGGACCGGTGCACGTATCGCGGGGCCGATTCCGCTACCGACCATAAAGAATAAATGGACGGTATTACGTTCGCCGCACGTCGATAAGAAATCGCGTGAGCAGTTCGAGATCAGGACACACAAGCGTTTGATGGACATTCTCGACCCGACGGCGGAAACGGTCGATGCATTGATGAAACTTGATCTCCCGGCAGGTGTCGATGTTGAGATTAAGGCGTTCGGGAAAAATTAGTTGTCAGAGTTATCGGAAGTTGCAGAGTTACAGAGTTAGCTCCTGCAACCACTGAAACTATCTGTAACTTGGGAAACTTTTATGATTAGCGGAATCATTGGAAGAAAAGTCGGAATGACCCAGATCTTCGCCGAAGACGGAACGGTCACACCCGTTACTGTTATCAAGGCGGGTCCTTGTGTAGTCGTCCAGACGAAAAGTGCAGCCGGCGCGGACGGTTACAATGCAGTTCAGCTCGGTCTGGTCGAAGAAAAACCGGTCCGTTTGAAGAACGTGACGAAGCCGCTTCGCGGGCATTTTGAAAAGACCGGCGGCGGTACGCCTCCGACGCGAATTTTGAAAGAGATCCGCCTCGTCGCTGAGCCGGAAGCAGCGATCGGCGACCAGGTTAAGGTCGATGTTTTTGCAGATGGCGACAAGATCGAGGTCATCGGCAAGTCGAAAGGTAGAGGTTTTGCCGGAACGATCAAGCGTCACAATTTTAGCCGCGGCCCGGAATCCCACGGTTCGATGAACGTTCGCAGGCCCGGTTCGATCGGCCAGTCGGCATATCCTTCGCGTGTGATCAAGGGCACGAAATCGTCAGGCCATATGGGCGACGCTCGTGTCACCGTAAAGGGATTGACCGTCGCAAAGGTCGATGCGGAAAACAATTTATTGATGGTTCGCGGTGCGGTTCCCGGAGCGAACGGCAGCGTAGTTGTTGTAAAGAAATCGTAGGTTCAACGTTCAAAGTTCAAGGTTCAAGGTTAAAACCTGGAACCCGGAACATGGAACTTGGAACTCGAACGGAGTGAGAATTTATGCCTACCGTAAAGGTTCGCAATTTGAAGAATAAGGAAGTCGGCGACGTCGAGCTTTCTGATGCCGTTTTCGGCGTTGAGCTCAACGAGCCGTTGATTCATGCGGCGGTGATGAATTATCGAGCCAACGCGAGGGCCGGAACATCAGCGACGAAGACGCGCGGCAATGTTTCAGGTTCGGGCCGAAAGCTTTGGAAGCAGAAGGGAACGGGACGTGCGCGTATCGCGTCGCTTCGGTCGCCTCTGTGGAAAGGCGGCGGTAACGTCCACGGGCCGCAGCCGCGAGACTGGTCGTACCAAATGCCGAAGAAAATGCGCCGCGGTGCACTTCGGTCGGCACTGTCGGAAAGGCTTCGCGAAGGGAACATCATCGTGATCGATGAGTTCGAGCTTAAGAATCCGAAGACGAGTGAGTTCGTTGGTGCTATTTCGGGATTGAAACTTTCCGACGACACGCGAAAGCCTGTGAAGACGCTGATCGTCGATTCGCTGGACAACCAGAACCTTATACTTTCGACACGAAATGTTAAGAAAACAACGGTTACAAACAGCTTTGGACTGAACATCTACGACATTCTTTATCATGAAAAACTCTTGATATCGAAGTCGGCGATCGAAGAGATCAATCAATTGCTCGATCCCGCACGCGAAGGCGCAAAGGAAAAAGAAGTAGTCGAAGAGAAGCCGAAGGCCAAGAAAACGGCAAAGCCGAAAGCCGAAAAGGAAGCAGCTCCAGAGACGGCAGAAGAAAAGCCGGCAAAGGCTCCGCGAAAAGCAAAAGCCAAAGAAGAAGTGACTAAGGAGGCGGCAAAGGATGAATAACGTTTGGGAAATATTGAAGTCGCCGGTCGTCACCGAAAAGAGCGTGATCCTTAAGGAAGATTCGACCGAGGAAAACAATGGACGAAAAACCGGCCAGGTCTTGACGTTCCGCGTGGACAAGAAAGCGACCAAGCCCGAGATAAAGGGCGCGGTCGAAGAGATCTTTAATGTAAAGGTCGCAACGGTGCGCACCGTGCAATACGACGGCAAGATCAAAAAGCGCGGACGCCAGGAAGGCCGACGCCCGAGCTGGAAAAAGGCATACGTCACCTTGAAGAAGGGTGAGCCGATGGTCGATTACGCCGAGGCGATCTAACGATCGTCATCTGAAATTTGAAATTTGAAATTTCAAAACAGGAATTATGGGAATCAAGAGATTAAAACCGACATCGCCGGCACGACGCTATCAGACATATCTGACGCGCGACGAGCTGACGCCGGGAGCAACACCCGAGAAATCGTTGCTCGAACCGAAAAAGAGAATTTCGGGCCGTAACAGCGACGGCCGCATCACGATCCGACGCCGCGGCGGAGGCCACAAACGCTTTTATCGAATTATCGATTTCAAACGCGACAAGGCCGGGATTCCGGGCAAGGTTTCGCAGATCGAATACGATCCTAACCGCTCGGCACATATCGCCCTGATAACGTATCTCGACGGCGAAAAGCGGTACATCATCGCACCGGTCGGGTTGAAAATAAATACGACGATCCTGAGCGGCGAAGAAGCTGATATTCTCCCGGGTAACGCACTGCCGATCAAGAATATTCCGCTCGGCACCGAAGTTCATAACATCGAGCTTCGGCCAGGAAAAGGCGGACAGATGGTCCGTTCTGCGGGCGGCTTTGCTCAGATCGTCGCAAAAGAAGGCGATTATGCACAGTTGAGAATGCCTTCGGGTGAAGTCCGCAAGGTGCCGGTCGTTTGCTACGCAACGGTCGGACAGGTCGGCAATACCGAGCACGAAAACGTTTCGCTTGGTAAAGCAGGACGTAATCGCTGGAAAGGCAAACGCCCGAAAGTTCGCGGCGTTGCGATGAACCCGGTCGATCACCCGCATGGCGGCGGTGAAGGTAAGACATCGGGCGGGCGCCATCCGGTAACGCCGTGGGGGCAGCCGACACGCGGATACAAGACGCGTCGCAATAAACGCACGACGAATATGATCGTGAAGGATCGAAGAAGGAAATAATCTCGAATTTGAGATTTGAAATTTAAGAGATATGCCTCGTTCATTAAAAAAAGGACCGTTCATCGACTTGAGCCTGCAAAAGGTGCTTCGGCGAATTGCGGATAGCGGATCGAAGCCGCAGGCGATCAGGACCTGGTCGCGTCGCTCGACAATATCGCCGGAAATGGTTGGTTTGACCTTCGGCGTTCACAACGGCAAACGCCACATTCCGGTCTTCGTCACCGAGAATATGGTCGGCCACAAGTTGGGCGAATTTTCGCCGACCCGCTTATTCAAAGGACATCCGGGAACGAAAGCGGAGAAGATGGCTAAGAGAAAGTAGGCAGCAGCAGTTTGCAGTTGGCAGGTGGTCTTATGACTGCCAATCGCCAGCGGCCAACCGCCAACTAAAGAAATGGAAGCGATAGCTAAATTAAAACATCTGAAGGGCAGCCCGCGTAAGACACGGCTCGTGATCGATATGATCCGCGGCGAAGGCGTCTCGCGTGCATTGGCGATCCTGAAATTTACCGACAAGCGGGCGGCGGACCCGATCGCTAAGTGCCTGAATTCGGCGATCGCAAATGCCACGTATCTTGCTGAACAGCAGAATATAGCGGTCGACCCGGACGATCTTTGGGTGCGGACCTGTTTCGTCGACATGGGCGCTCACAAGAATCGGCGCCGTATGCGTCCGGCTCCGCAGGGACGCGCTTTTCGTGAGCAAAGGCATTATTGCCACATCACCATCGAAGTGACGAGCGAAGAAAAGCCGAAGACGGAAAAGGAATTGAAGGCAGAGGCGGCAAAGGCACGACGTACGGCTGAACCAAAGAAGCCGGCGAAGAAGGCGGCGGCTCCGAAAGCCGAAAAGAAATCTAAGGCCGAAAAGGTAGAAGAGATCGAGGCTCCGATCGCCGAGGCGACACCAGCGGAAACGGCCGAAGCAGTTGAAGCGAAAGGTGATGCCGAGGCCGCAGATGCGAAAGACGTCGAAACACAGACGCCCGAGGCATTGAACGAAACGAAGCCGGCAGATGAGAAGCAGCAGGATACTAACGAGGAATTGGAAAGGCAGTAACGGAGAAAAACAGGCGGGACGCCTGTGCTCCAGTCAAACATATGGGACAGAAAGTTCATCCATACGGCTTTAGGGTCGGCTATAACAAGGACTGGCACTCGCATTGGTTTACCAAGCAGGATTTCGCCAAGTTCCTTGCTGAGGACCTTCAGCTCAAGCGCGACCTGAAAAGGAAATTCGCGGGCGGCGGTGTTTCGCATATTGATATCGAACGTGCGGCAGCTCGCATGAAGATCATCATCTACACCTCGCGTCCGGGTATCATCATCGGCCGCAAGGGTGCCGAGATCGAAAAGCTTCGCGAAGATCTCGCTCGCAAGACTGGCCGTGAAGTGCTGATCTCAATCCAGGAAATTCGCCATCCGGAATTGAACGCACAGTTGCAGGCAGAAAAGATCGCGCAGCAGCTTGAGAAGCGTATCGCTTTTCGCCGTGCGATGAAAAAGACGATGGAAGAATCGATCCGATTCGGAGCGCAGGGGATTAAAGTGATGGTCGCGGGCCGTTTGAACGGAGCTGAGATCGCACGCACCGAATGGTCGCTCGAAGGCCGATTGCCGCTGCACACGCTTCGGGCCGATATCGATTTCGGATTTGCAACCGCGTTGACCACATTCGGGATCATTGGCGTGAAAGTTTGGATCTATCGCGGTGAGATCCTCGATGCAAATGCGTCGATGGCTCGCGGAACGACGACCGATCCGGTGAATGAAGTCAAGGCCGACCGTTCGGCAATGCGCCGCGGCGATCGTAGGCCGCGAAGGGACGACAGAAATCGATAGTAAATCGTGAATCGCAATTCGTGAGCCGACAAGACACGAATTACGAATTACGAATTTCGAATTACGAGGAATTTATTTATGTTGATGCCGAAAAAGGTCAAGCACCGACGAGTGATGAAGGGACGCATGCGCGGTAAAGCAACGCGCGGCGAAAACCTCGATTTCGGTGACTATGGGCTGAAGGCTCTCGACGCGGGTTGGATCACCGACCGGCAGATCGAGGCGGCACGTATCGCGATGACGCGTCACGTAAAACGCGGCGGCAAGATCTGGATCAGGATATTTCCCGATAAGCCGATCACCAAAAAGCCGGCCGAAACGCGTATGGGTTCGGGCAAGGGAGCGCCGGATCACTGGGTTGCGGTAGTCAAGCCTGGCCGCGTAATGTACGAAATTCAAGGTGTTGATGAAGCTCTCGCGCGTGAGGCGTTGAATCTTGCTGCTCAAAAGCTTCCGATCAAGACAAAGTTCGTCTCTCGCGCCGACCTCGAGGGAGGCATAGTTTAAGTTTATGAAACGCAAAGAAACGATGGACCAGCTTCGCGAAATGAATCCCGACGAGCTGAAAGAACAGGCCGATGCGTTGAAAGAATCGCTCTTCCGGCTGAAATTTCGCAAGTCGCTCGGCGTTGGCGAAGCGCTCAAGGACATCCGCCGCGAAAAGAAAACGTTAGCTCGTGTTTATACGCTGATGAACAAAAAGGCGGCCGCTGAATAAGGCGAAGAAGAAAAATGGCAAAGAAGAAATCAGAAGAACAGGAAGCTCAAGCCGAGAACGCAGCGGAAGAGACATCGATCGTCGAAGACGTTGTCGAAACCGTTGCTGCTGCAGCCGGTACCGTCGCTGAAGTAGTAACAAGCGGCGCGGCGGCGATAGCGGATGCCATTGCTGGCGGGACGGGCGATGAGTCGAAAAAGAAGTTCGGCAAACGCGCCGAAAAGATCGGCGTCGTAGCTTCCGACAAGATGACCAAGACGGTCGTCGTTCGTGTCGATCGCCTGATCAAGCATCCGATCTATCGCAAGTACGTTCGCAAGCGCAAGAAATTCATGGCCCATGACGAAATGGGTGCGAAGATCGGCGACAAGGTTCGTATCGTAGAAACGCGGCCGACTTCGGCACGCAAACGATGGCGCGTGGTTGAGATCATTCATAAGGCAGAGCTATAGAACAGTAGTCGGTAACCAGTAGTCAGTAGCCAGTAGAAGAAAGGCGATCTGACAACCGACAACTGACAACTGACAACTGGAGAACTAGTTATGATTCAGATGCAGACCTCTTTGGCGGTCGCAGACAATTCAGGGGCGAAGCGAGTGGTGATGATCGCGCCGATCGGGGGTTCGACCGCAAAGATCGCTCGCCTTGGCGACAAGATCAAGGTGACGGTCAAAGAAGCGGCTCCGGATGGCACCGCGAAAAAGGGCAAGGTTTACAACGCCGTGATCGTACGCACGCGAAAGGAAGTTCGCCGCAAGGATGGAACCTACATTCGATTTGACGAGAATGCAGCAGTGTTGATCAAGGACGATGGGACGCCGGTAGGAACCCGCGTTTTCGGTCCGGTAGCACGCGAGCTTCGCGAAAAGAATTTCATGAAGATCGTCAGTCTCGCACCCGAGGTTATATAGGTTGAAGAAATGAAGACTGTAAGTACAGGAACAGCAAGAAGCAGAATCAAGCGTGGCGACCAGGTCGTTTTTATCGCGGGCAGGGAATATAACCGCTACGACAGCGCCGGTAAACGGCAGCCGTTTCGCGGACGCGTGATCGCGGTCGATGCACGGACCGGAAAAGTAAAGGTCGAAGGCGCGATGCTGATGAAAAAGCATCAGAAACCCGTGCCGCAGATGAACCGCGAAGGCGGCATCATCGAACGCGAAGCATGGGTGAACATTTCGAATGTCGCAATCATCGATCCAGACACCGGCAAGCCGACACGAGTTCGGTACGAGACCAAAGATGGTAAAAAGGTCCGCATTGCCAAAAGCGGCAAGGTGATCCCTGAGCCGGAAGTTTTCGGCAAAAAAGAGCCGAAGAAGGACAAGGAAGAAAAGGAATAGTTTGAGGTTTGGAAACGCGGAACCTCGAATTTGAAATTTGAGATCTAAGACGCGAGACCCAAACAAAGGAATTCAAACAATGGCAAGACTGACGGAAAAATATAAGAACGAGATAGCACCGGCGCTCGCAAAGGAATTCGATATCAAGAATCCGATGGCGATACCGCGTATCGAGAAAGTGATCATCAATATGGGCCTTGGCGAAGCCAGTGCGAATGCCAAGATCCTGGATGTCGCTACCGAAGAGCTGAAGGCGATCACGGGCCAAAAGCCGGTCATTACGAAGGCCAAGAAATCGATTGCGGCGTTCAAGCTGCGGCAGGGAATGAGCATCGGCACGATGGTGACTCTTCGCGGCGAACGTATGTTTGAGTTTCTCGATCGGCTTATCTCGGTCGCTCTTCCGCGAGTTCGCGATTTTCGCGGAATTTCGGCAAAAGCGTTCGACGGCCGCGGCAATTACACGCTCGGCATTCGCGAACAGCTGATATTTCCGGAGATCGACTTCAACAAGGTCGATAAGACCCGGGGAATGAATATCTCGATCGTAACGACCGCCCGGAACGACGATCAGGCACGGTCGCTTTTGAAGGCATTAGGTATGCCGTTTAGGCAGTAGACGGAAGTTCAAGGTTCGGAGTTCAAGGTTCAAAGTTGGCGAACCACGAATCGAGAACCCTTTGAACACTGAACTTTGAACTGAGAGAGTTATGGCGAAGATTAGCAAAGTTGTAAAAAACAACAAACGAAAAGTACGGGTTGAGCTGTGGCGAGCCCGTCGATTGGGGGCTAAGAAGGTTATCAACAATCCGAAGTCGACCATTGAAGAAGTCGATGCCGCGGTGTTGAAGCTGCAGAAAATGCCGCGTGACGGCAGCCCGATCCGCGTTCGCAACCGCTGCTCGCAGTCGGGACGCACGCGTGGTTACTTGCGAAAGTTTGGGGTGTCTCGAATCGCACTTCGCGATCTTGCACTTCAGGGACAGATACCGGGCGTTGTGAAATCCAGTTGGTAAGTTTTGACTGCGGAAGGCGGAATAGCCGAACCACCGCAATACTTTTACGGAGTTAAAGAATGACAGATCCAATAGCCGATATGCTCACGCGGATTCGCAATGCGATAGCTGCGAATCATCCGCGCGTAGATATTCCGGGTTCCAAATTGAAATTGGAAGTGGCCCGGATCCTGAAAGAAGAGGGCTACATAAATAATTTCACCACCAAGGGCGAAGGGACCAAGTACGCGATCCGCATATTTTTGCGTTACGACGCGAAAGGAACATCTTCGATCACGCATCTTTCGCGTGTTTCGCGCCCGGGCCGCCGCGTTTATGTCGGCGCGGGTGAAATCCCAAGGGTTCTCGGCGGCTACGGCGTGAATATCGTTTCGACGTCGAACGGGTTGATGAGCGGAAAAGCCGCACGCAAGGCAAACGTCGGCGGCGAGATCCTGGCAGAGGTTTATTAAGTTATGTCACGAGTTGGAAAAAAACCGATAACGATCCCGTCGGGCGTTACCGTGACCATCGGTGATTCGGCACTTGAAGTAAAGGGCCCGAAGGGCACGCTTTCGACGCCGATACCGAACGGTGTGAAGTTCAAACAGGAAGAGAATTCGCTGATCGCAGAACGTGCGAGCGACGATCAGGCGGCGTTTCACGGCCTGGCACGCGCCTTGGCGAATAACGCGGTCGTCGGAGTGACCGAAGGCTTTAAGAGAGAGATGGACGTCGTCGGCGTCGGCTACAAGGCTGATGTTCAGGGCAAGAAGATCGTCTTTTCGCTCGGCTATTCGCACCCGATCGAGTTTCCGCTGCCCGAGGGCATCGATGCGAAGACCGAACGCGTGAACACCAAAACGTCGATCAATCAATATCAGTTAACGATCATGCTGAGCGGGATCGATAAGCAAAAGCTCGGGCAGGTCGCCGCGGAACTGAACCGACTGCGCAAGCCTGATGCCTACAAAGGAAAGGGCATTCGCTACGCGGACAAACATTACAAGTTGAAACCGGGCAAAACCGGTAAATAGTTCAAGGTTCAATGTTCAATGTTCAATGTAATGAAAACAAACTTTGAACTTGGAACTTACCACTCGAAGAGTTATGGGACAGACGAATAGAGCAGAGATCAGGCGAGGCGTGCACAGCCGCATTCGAAAAAAAGTTCGCGGCACGGCAGATCGGCCAAGGCTTGCGGTTTTCCGCAGCTTGAATCACATTTACGCACAGGTGATCGACGATGACAGCGGCAAGACTCTCGCGACCGCATCGACCACCGAGAAAGCGTTGGCGGGTGCGTCGGGCGGAAATATCGACGCGGCGAAACGCGTCGGTGCAGCTGTCGCGGAACGCGCAAAGGCCGCAGGCGTAGAGAACGTTGTGTTCGACCGCGGCGGTTATGTTTATCACGGCCGCGTCAAAGCGTTGCTCGACGCCACACGTGAAGCAGGATTGAACAAGGCCGAAGCCGCCGGAAACGGAGCGACAGAAGAAAAGAATAATGAAGAGTAAACAGAGAATTTCTCCGAACGGCCTGATCCTAAAAGATCAGCTGATTCAGATCAATCGCGTGACCAAGGTGGTTAAGGGCGGCAAAAATATGTCGTTTGCAGCGCTGGTCGTCGTCGGTGACGAGTCTGGCCACGTGGGTTTCGGAACCGGAAAGGCAAAGGAAGTCCCCAACGCGATCAAGAAAGCGGTCGAAGCTGCTAAGAACAATCTGATCCGTGTACCGCTTATCGAAGGAACGCTGCCGCACGAGTTGATCGGTGAATATGGCGCGGGACGTGTGTTGTTAAAGCCTGCAGCTGAAGGCACCGGAGTTATTGCCGGCGGTGCCGTGCGTGCCGTTCTTCAGAGCTTGGGTGTTCACAATGTACGTACCAAGATCCTCGGATCAGCGAACGCGCATAACGTAATTCGCGCGACGTTCAATGGCCTTTCGAGAATGAAGGACCCTATCGAGGTGGCTCGGTTGCGAGGCAAACAGGTTGAGGAATTAATTTAAGCTTTCAGCGGTCAGGTGTCAGCTATCAGCCAAATGCTGAATGCTGAATGCTGAATGCTGAATGCCACGGAAGATCATGGCAAAGAAATCAGAAAACGCGGGCAATATCACGATCCAGTACTATCGTAGCTCGATCGGCTATGCGAAAAAGCAGAAAGAGGTCGTGAAGAGCCTTGGCATTACGAAGCTCAATCAAAAAGTGACGCGGCCGGATACGCCGTCGATGCGCGGGATCGTCGCGAAGGTTCCGCATCTACTTAGAATTGTCGATTAGTCCTTTGTCCTTGTCCTTGTCATTGGCGTGACGAGGCTGAGGACGGATGACCAATGACGAAGGACAAACGAATGGCTTTATCATTAAACAATTTACACCCTGCTCCCGGTTCGACGCATAAGAAAAAGCGCCTCGGCCGCGGGCCCGGATCGGGTCTTGGAAAGACCTCCGGTAAGGGACACAAGGGTCAGAAATCGCGTTCTGGTTATTCGAGTCGACCAGGCTTCGAAGGCGGCCAGATGCCTTTGCAGCGTCGCCTGCCAAAACGCGGCTTTACGAACATTTTCAAGAAGCAGTGGATCGAGATCAGCCTCGCCAAGATCGAAGAGAATTTCAAAGCAGGTGACGATATCACTCCCGAAATTCTGCACGAGCGCGGACTGATCAAAAAGGCGAAACATGACCTCGTCATTCTCGGGACCGGCGAGGTTACGAAATCGCTTAATATCTCGGCACATCGTTTTACAAAGACCGCGAAAGAAAAGATCGAAAAGGCCGGCGGGAGTGCTACGGCGATCGTAAAAACGACGGAAGCTTCTATTTAGTCCTTAGTCATTAGTCCTTTGTCGTTGGCCAATGACGAAGGACTAAGGACAAAGCGCAATTTTATGGAAAAGTTTTTTGCCGCCATTCAAAACATGTTCAAGATCCCCGAGCTGCGGAAACGCATCTTTTTTACGCTCGGGCTGTTGGCGGTTTACAGGCTAGGCGCCCACGTTACTGCTCCCGGAATAAATAAACCTCAACTCGAACGGGTTTGGGGCGAAGTCGCAGGCACGCTTCTTGGCGTGCTCGATCTGTTTTCGGGCGGTAATTTTCGCACGATCTCAGTCTTTGCGCTCGGCGTTACGCCTTACATCACTGCGTCGATCATCATGCAGTTGATGCCGGTGCTTTCGCCTGCAATGAAAAAGATCCAGGAAGAAGGCGAGGTCGGCCGCCAGAAGATGAACCAATGGACGCGATATCTAACGGTCGTCCTGTGTTCGGTGCAGACATTTTTCGTTGCGACTTGGCTTAGCCGAAACGGCATCATTATAAATAGCTGGCCCTCGTCATTGATGATCGTGCTAACTCTTACGACGGGAACGATCTTTGTGATGTGGCTCGGTGAACAGATCACCGAACGCGGCGTGGGCAACGGGATTTCCCTTCTCATCTTTGCAGGGATCGTTATCGGCCTGCCACGCGGCGTTTTGCAGGTTTCGGAACGTGTCGGCACGGGCGACCCGACCCAGACGCTGGGTGTAGTTTTCCTGATCGCAGTTTTGATCGCGCTGATCGCGTTGATCGTGTATGTCGAATCTGCGCGACGCAAGATCGCTATTAGTTACGCCAGTCGCCGTATCGGAAACCAGACGTTTAGCGGCCAGGAAACGAGCCTGCCTCTAAAGATAAACATGGGCGGCGTCATTCCTGTGATCTTTGCATCGTCGATTTTGGCTATGCCGCAGACGTTGATGGCGGCGTTTCCGCCGGACCAGAACGACCCGAATTCGACGTGGTCAAGAATACATACGTTCTTTCAGCAGTTTCATGGCGGCGATCCGTATTACGAACTCGTATTCATTTCGCTGATCGTCATCTTCACGTTCTTTTACATCACGATCGTGTTCAATACGGACGAGGTCGCGGACAACCTTCGAAAGCACGGTGGTTTTGTCGCCGGCATTCGTCCGGGTGCTCCGACTGCCGAGTATTTGAACAACATCCTGACGAAACTAACGACTGTGGGTGCGATCTATCTCGCGTTCGTGGCGTTTGTCCCGCAGATCCTGCTTAGCGGATTCAAGGTTGCGAGACTCCCGTTCATTGGTGATCGACTCGACGCGTTTTTGACAGCGACACCCGGATTGAGTTGGATCCCGACTGGTTTGGGTTATCAGTTTTTCTTCGGTGGAACATCACTGCTCATTTTGGTCGGCGTTGCAATGGATACCGTTTCACAGATCGAAGCGCAGCTCGTGATGCGAAATTACGAAGGATTTTTGGGAGCCGGCTCGCGACTTCGCGGCCGACGCTCGTAAAACAGGTTTTGCCACAGAGGGCACAGACAACACAGAGAATTGTTTTTCTCTCTAGCTCTGTGTCCTCTACGGCTATTAGGATTTGATGTCGAAGATTATTGTTTTGATCGGTGCGCCCGGAGCAGGAAAGGGAACCCAGGCTCGCCTTTTGCAGGAACGTCGGGGAATACCGCAGATATCGACCGGCGATATGTTTCGTGAGATGAAGACTCTCGACACGCTGCTTGCTCGTGAGGTGCAGGCGATCATGTCGGCCGGAACGTTGGTACCTGACGACGTTACTTATAGAATGGTCGAAGACCGCACGTCACGGCGTGATTGTGCGAACGGCTATATCCTCGATGGTTATCCTCGGACAGCGGTTCAGGCGCAGCAGCTCGAAGGGCTGGCAAAGGCGCAGGGCAATGAGATCGACGCGATCGAGGTTGACGTTCCGCGGGACGAACTGATGAAGCGTTTGACCGGAAGGCGTTCGTGCCCGGTTTGCGGCGAGATCTATAATATTTATTCGAAGCCGCCGCAAGCGGAAGGCGTTTGCGATATCCACACGAATGCGAAGCTTGTTCACAGAGCAGACGATAATGAAGAAAGTGTCTCCACGCGGCTTGCGACCTACGACGAGCAGACAAAGCCACTGATCGATTTTTACGAAAATACCGGCCGGCTTAAAAAGGTTGACGGTACCGGGGATGTCGAAGAAATTTATGCGGCGATAGAGAAGCTGATCTGACCACGTTTCTAAGTGAGCTCTGTGATCTCGGCGGCAAATATTCTAAGGTTTTTGTTCGGTAAAAGAATGATCATCGCGAAATCGCAAAAGGACATGGAAAAAATGCGGGCCGTCGGCGAGCTTATCGCCGAGGTCCGCGAAACTTTGCGAGAGATGGTCGCGCCCGGCATTTCGACACTTGAGTTGAATGTCGAGGCGGAAAAGATGATGCGCGCTGCGGGCTCGATACCGACCTTTATCGGTTATGCTCCGCACGGAATGGTCGCGTTTCCATATGCAATTTGTGCATCGGCGAACGAACAGATCGTTCACGGATTTTCGACCGAGACGCCATTGATGGACGGGGACATCATTTCGCTCGACATGGCGTGCACACTGGACGGATTTGTCGGCGATACGGCGATCACAGTTCCGGTCGGAAGTGTAAGCGACGAGCTAAAAGACCTTATTCGTGTGACGGAAGAATGTCTGCAGCTTGGCATCGCGCAATGCCGGCCAAACAAACGCGTTGGCGACATCGGAGCGGTCATCCAGGAACACGCGGAGAAACACGGGTACGGCATAGTCCGTGATTACACCGGACATGGCATTGGCCGCAAAATGCACGAAGCTCCGCAAATTCCGAATTACGGCCGTGCAGGCACTCGCGAGAAAATTAGGGCCGGATATTGTTTTGCCATCGAACCGATGTTGAACATCGGAACGCCGGAAACAAAGGTATTGGGCGACGGCTGGACGGTGATCACGGCGGACGGAAAACCATCGGCGCATGCCGAACATACGATCGCAATTACACCCGAAGGGCCTGAGATATTGACCCTTACAAAGGGCCAAAAACAGGCGTTAATGGCCGAAATCGCCGAAATTGCGTCTGCGTAGCTTGAGTTTCTGGACCGAAAACGTTAACATTAACGGTTTGTCCAACTAGACGGCAGTTGGGTATTGCTTTCTATGTCGAAAGAAGAAGCAATCGAGGTAACAGCGACTGTGCTTGAAACGCTCCCGAATGCGATGTTTAAGGTCGCTGTGGATGAGAATAAGCATGAAGTTCTAGCACATATCTCCGGGAAAATGAGGAAGAATTTCATTCGAATTCTTCCCGGCGATAAAGTTCTTGTTGAGCTTTCGCCGTACGATTTGAAACGCGGCCGGATAACGTACCGGTATAAGTAGTACAGAGGGAATCATGAAAGTTAGGCCTTCAGTAAAAAAGATCTGCGATAAGTGCAAGATCGTTCACCGCAAGGGTGTGGTACGCGTCATTTGCGATAACCCAAAGCATAAGCAGAGGCAAGGATAGAGGATATTAGATTATGGCTCGTGTAGCTGGAGTTGATCTGCCGCCCCAAAAGAGGGCACAAATTGGTTTGACGTATATTTACGGCGTCGGGAAGTCTCGCGCTACCGAGGTTCTTGCAAAGGCCGGAGTCAGCGTCGATGCGAAGATCCGCGATCTTAACGAAGATGAATTAAACAAGATCCGCGCTGTGCTTGACGGCGAAGGCGATATTGAAGGCGACCTCCGAAAGCGCGTCCAGATGGACATCAAACGGCTCATGGACATCGGTTGCTATCGCGGCCTGCGCCATCGCCGAAGTTTGCCGGTTCGCGGTCAGCGAACATCGACTAACGCACGTACACGCAAGGGCCCGCGAAAAGCGGCCGTCGCGAAGAAGAAGGCACCAGGCAAGAAGTAGTTCAATGTTCCGGGTTCAAAGTTCCAGGTTTTGGAACTCAACTTGGAACTTTGAACATTGAACATTGAACTTAAGAAAATGGCTAAAGCAGCTCCGAAGAAAAAGACTTTTAAGAAGAAAGAGCGGAAGAATATTCCGGTCGGCATCGTGCACATTTCGGCATCGTTTAACAATACGCTGATCTCGATCACCGATACGCAGGGAAATCTGGTTTCACAGTGTTCGTCGGGAGCACGCGGATTCCGCGGCTCGCGAAAAGGCACGCCGTTTGCGGCTCAGCAGGCTTCTTCGGAAGCTGCCCGCAAGGCATCAGAAGCCGGTATGCGCGAGGTCGAGGTTCGCGTCAAGGGACCGGGCGGTGGCCGCGAATCGGCGATCCGCGCGCTAACACAGGCAGGGATTAGAGTAACGTCGATCCGCGACACGACGCCGATACCGCACAATGGCTGCAGACCGCCGAAACGGCGCAGAGTTTGATCTTTTTAAAGCGGACTCCCGGTCCGTTCGGATAGACAGGACGGAAAGCCTGTCGAGTTATCGAAAGGAAGAAGGGCTACGGCCTGTAAACTTTTCCGCTTTTAGTAGCGGAGGCAGAAAAATAAATATGGCTAGATATAGAGATGCGGTGTGCCGACTGTGCCGCCGCGAAGGTGGAAAGTTATTTTTGAAGGGCGATCGTTGTTTTAAGCCCTCCTGTGCGATCGAAAAGCGCGGGACAAACCCGCCGGGACAGCACGGTGCTGCCCGCCGCAAGATGATCCAGGGCTACGGCCAGCAACTTCGCGAAAAGCAAAAGGTGAAGCGAATGTACTTCATCCTTGAAAAGCAGTTTCGAAATTATTTCGAAAAAGCGCTTCGCCAAAAGGGTGTTACGGGCGAAAACCTGCTTTTCATGCTCGAACGCCGGCTCGATAACGTCGTTTATCGTTCAGGTTTTTCGACGTCACGCCGCCAGGCACGCCAACTTGTAAATCACGGACATATTTTCGTAAACGACCGAAAGGTCAACATTCCTTCATTCCAGGTGAAGGTCGGCGATGTCGTGACCGTCAAGGAAAAATCGACTAAGAATCCGCACGTCGAAGGTGCGTGGTCGACGGCCGCAGGACGTGGACGGCCCGGTTGGATATCGCCTGCGGGCAAGGATCTGAGCGTTTCGATCGCTGCGATCCCGACGCGTCAGGATATCGAAGGAAATATCAACGAGCAGCTTATCGTTGAGCTCTACAGTAAGTAGTTTTTAGCTGAGTTGGCTGAAGTAGCCGGATCTCGAAGTCCGTTCTTGCTATCTGAGATCCGGGGACAAAGCCAACTTTGAGGACTTTTAAAAAGAACAATATGACACAGACCAATAATTGGACAGATTTCCAAATGCCGAGTCGGCTCAATGTCGAAACCGAGACATTGACGCCTCGGTACGGCAAATTCTATGCTCAACCGTTCGAACGCGGGTTCGGTACGACGATCGGTAATTCGATCCGCCGGGCACTACTTTCGGCCATCGAAGGGGCAGCGATAACTGCCGTGAAGATCGACGGCGTCGAGCATGAATTCTCATCGATCAAGGGCGTGGTCGAAGATGCGACCGACGTGATCCTTAATTTGAAGCAGGTACCTTTTATTTTGAATGGGGGCGGACCGAAAACGCTCACGATCAGCAAAAAGGGCCCGGGCGAAGTTACCAGTGCCGACATTCGCGGAGATGGAGATGTGGAGATTCTGGACGATGGCGTCCATATCGCTACGATAAATGGCTCAGGCACGCTGAACATCGAAATGCGATTGAAGCGCGGCCGCGGTTACATTGCGGCCGAACTGAACAACGACGAAGACCTTTCGATCGGTTATATTCCGATCGATTCGGTCCATACGCCGATCAAAAAGGTAAATTATTCGGTCGACAAGACGCGTCAGGGTTCGAACACTGAGTTCGACAAATTAACGATCGAGGTTTGGACCGACGGTTCCGTCAAGCCGGAGGATTCGATCGGCCTTGCGGCGAAATTGGTCAAAGATCATATGTCGATCTTTATCAATTTCGAAGAAGAAGAAGAAGAATACAAATACGAAGACATTGCGCGTCCGCCGCTTATGCGGAACGACCTACTCGACAAACCGGTTGATGAGCTTGAGCTTTCGGTTCGCTCGTACAACTGCCTGAAAAATGCCGACATTCGGTCGATACGCGACCTGATCCGCCGCAGCGAAAAGGACATGTTGGGTACGAAGAATTTCGGGAAGAAATCGCTCACCGAGATCAAAGACCTCCTTCATGGAATGGGCCTCGACTTCGGAATGGATTTTGACGAGCAGGGAAATCCGATCCCTGGTTCGGGCGGACGAGATCTGGATTAGTCCAATGTCCAAGGTCCAAAGTTTGAGGTCGAATTCGACACCGGCTTTGGACCTTAGACATAGACCTTGAACTTTTAGTTATGCGACATTTAAAAGCACATCGTAAATTGGGCAGGACGACCGAGCATCGGATGTCGATGCTTAGGAACATGGCGACCTCGCTGATCAATTCCGACAAGGAACACATCATCACGACCATTTCGAAGGCGAAGGAACTTCGCCCGTTCGTCGAAAAGGCCATCACGTTGGCTAGAAAGGCACAAGGCCTGGATGGGGACGGGGCGAAGATGAGGGAAGTGCACCTTCGACGCCAGGCCGCGAGATTTTTTCACGCAGGCAATTCGACCTTTAAGCTCGCAGCCAGCCGTTTTCGCGGCAAGAAAGGCGAAACCAAGGAAACCATCGAGCGCACGGCCGGCGTTAAGGCTGTTCAGCGTTTGTTTGATGAGCTTGGAGCGCGGTATAAAGATCGGAACGGTGGTTATACGCGAATCATTCGCCTTGGCCGTCGCAGTGGCGATAATGCCGAGCTTGCTGTGATCGAACTGGTCGATAATCCGCGTGAACTGGCCGCGAACGGCTAAGGTCAAAAAAGGAGCAGGGGCACGATGAGTGAAACTACGGCTTCTATGAAGGCTGAAGAAACCGAAAAATCGAAAGGCAAAACTGCGAAAAAAGAGAGCGGCTCGGACCGCTCTTATGATATCGAGGAGATTCGCGATCTTGCCGATCTGTTCGAAGAACGAGCGCTAACCGAATTCGAGTTCGAAAACGAGAAGATCCGCATTCGCCTGAGCAAGATGACCGCGGCGCCGCTTATTCAGGCCGCTCAACCTGCGGCCGTTGCTTCATCTTCGCCGGTTTCCGCCTCAACTTCACCAGAAGCACCGGCTGCGGCCCCCGAGTCCGATCTATATAAGATTACCTCACCTATCGTTGGCACATTTTACCGATCGCCCGGCCCCGATAAGGAGCCGTATGTTTCAGAAGGCAGCGTCGTTACGGCTGACTCGGTCGTATGCATCGTCGAGGCGATGAAGCTGATGAACGAGATCCAGGCTGAAACCAGCGGCGAGGTCGTTGAGATCTATGTCGAGAATGGCCAGCCTGTCGAATACGGCCAGGCGTTGTTTGGAATAAAGAAGTAGAAGTCCAAAGTCCAATGTCCAAAGTCCAAAGTCAGATCGTGAATCTGCAGACTTTAGACGTTGGACTTTAGACTTTGGACCGTTCGATATGAGAGAGATCCGTAAAATTTTGATCGCGAACCGCGGCGAGATCGCGAACCGCATCATTTGGACATGCAAGGAGATGGATATCAAAACCGTCGCCGTGCACTCCGAAGCGGACCGCGAGGCTTTGCATGTCCGTTATGCCGACGAAGCAATATGCATCGGCCCGGCGCCGTCGGCTGAAAGTTATCTAAATATTCCTTCGATCATCTCCGCGGCGGAAATAACGAATGTCGACGCCATCCATCCGGGTTATGGTTTTCTTGCCGAGTCCGCGATCTTTGCAAAGATCTGCGACGACTGCAACATCAAGTTCATCGGCCCGCGGGCTGATGTGATCAGGATGATGGGTGATAAGGTCGAGGCCCGGCGGACGATGTCCGCGGCGGGTGTCCCGATCTTGCCGGGAAGCCCCGAACCGATAGAATCTGCCGCAGAGGCGAAGAAGCTTGCAAAAGAGATCGGCTTTCCAATGATCATTAAAGCGGCTGCCGGCGGCGGCGGTCGCGGGATGCGCATTGTTCGATCGGAAGACGAACTGGAAAACAATCTCGAGACCGCACAGTCCGAGGCGTTGGCTGCATTTAAGAACGGGTCGGTTTATATTGAGCGTTATATCGAACGGCCTCGGGGAACGGGAATGCACGATCCAGCGACGGCATCAAAAACTATTAGAAGAAGCGCCTTCGGTCGCTATCTCGCCTGAGTTGCGTGCAAAAATGGGTGCGGTTGCGGTTGATGCCTGCAAAGCGATCGGCTATTCAAGCGCGGGAACGTTCGAATTTCTCCTGGACGAAGACGGAAGTTTTTATTTCATGGAGATGAACACGCGCATTCAGGTCGAGCATCCGGTGACCGAAATGGTTACGCTCGCCGACATCGTGCGCAATCAGATCAGGATCGCGACCGGCGAAGACCTACAGTACCAGCAATCGGACGTGCAGATCGTCGGGCACTCGATCGAATGTCGAATCA
>QHXS01000159.1 GCA_003223975.1 Acidobacteriota bacterium | reverse complement strand
ATGCCAAAATATCACTATTCTTTTCTTCCCCAAATATTGTCTCCTTCCACCATCACTTCGTTGTTGGTACTCCATGCCTAACATTAGGTGGTAGCAACACCGATAGTTATGCGCCCGGACTAGCTTGTCCCTCGAAGAGCATCATTCTCAGCCTACTGCTTAGCATCCCGCTTTCGAAGCACGCCTTGGCTAATCACATCCTGACTAGACAGCCCTCATCCTGATCAAACGCCGACTCGCGTCTCCCTGATCAAACGCTCCACACTGCGTCTCCCTGACCTTACGACCTACAGCGTCATCCTGGTCTAACGCCCACACTGCGTCACCCCGATCTAACGCCCGCGCGTCATCCCGATCAACTCTCTCCTGTCAGTCGCAACACCCTGCTCATCATTCGTCGGACCACTGCGCATCGGAACACCCGAAACGTCATTACCATGGCATCATCATCCGTCAACAACAACGAGTCCCCCATCATCCTCACTGGCCCCGAAAATTGGCATCCGTGGCTAGCACTCGTGAGGAAATTCGCGAAGGACGAACACATTTGGGTCAACATCAATCCCAGCCCTACGACTTCAGAGGGTCCCCGTCAAGCACTACATCTGCCTCAATCACCGAACCCTCTGGACTTCTATTCGGACACGGCCAGAGCGACATATCAACAAGCACTTGCGGCCCACACTCAGGACCCAGCCAACGCTGCCGCACCAGCAGCTCCTTCCTTTGCCGGTGTCGTGGCTGCGAACCGAGAAGCCTACAAGTTCGCATACGAAATCCACCGGGACGAGGTCAAGGTCTTCGAGAGGAAAAGCAAAGCCATCCGTGACCTTCACAAATGGATTCAAACCCACCTCAACAAGAAGTGCCTCTCCTACATCCAGGACCTCGACAATGTTCCTGACGAACTGGCTGAGCTTCAGCGAAAAGTGGCACCAACCGACCATGCCCGCGAACGCACAGCAGTTGGGCAATACGAATCCGTCAGGAAGGTCAGCAGGAATACCAGGATTGAAGACTGGCTTGATCTGTGGGACGAAGCCCTGAAGGAGGGCATACGGCTCAGCATTCCGGACGTCCAAGGAACCCGACCAGTGTACCATTTCATAGAGGCCGTACGACCGTTCAACCCGGGCTTCCACCAAAGCTGGTTCAACACCATTGAAGCAGCCCTTCTTTCCGGCCAACCACTCCAGGTCGATGGATTCCGAATTGCGGAAATCTTCCGCACACAGGCCCGAATGACAAAGAACATCAACACCTTCAGCAAAGCAACATTCGCAATCTTCCAAGGCCAACCGGACCAGTCTGCCGGATCACCAAAGGCCTCATCAGGACAGTCAAGTCAACAGCGTGGTCAAAAGGAACCACCAAAGTGCCCCTGTGGAGAGCTGCACTACCTTGGCGACTGCCCTTACGCCGTCGAATCCGCTCGTGCCAAAGGCTGGAAGCCAGACGCCAAGGTCGAGGCCGAATTCAACAAGCAGATGAAGGAATCGACATATTTGCAAAAGATCCTCAAAAGAGTCCGAAACAAGGAGAAGAAGGCTGATCAACCGGCCAAATCGGATTCAAAAGCGGACTCAAAATCGGACTCAGATTCTGTACACCCAAGCGGCGCGTTTGCCAGCACACCACCGGAAACCACTTCATCTTCGGCACCTTCAACACCTGCTTCACCTCCAGCATCCACGGCTTCAACCTCGGCCTCAGCAGCTACATCCACCTATCCCTTGCACGACAGCTTCATCTACGATTCAGGATCCAACATCCACATCTGCAACCATCGGGATCGCTTTACCAGATATGAAGCTTATCCACATCCAAAGCTCATATGGGCCGGAGGCAATCAGCTGCCCATTCTCGGGACCGGAGACGTGCCAATGGAGATTACCACACCCGACGGCCACACGAAGAAATTCATCCTGTTCAACACTGCCCACGTACCAGACTTTCACGTCAACGTTGTCAGCGCACGACGATTAAAAAAGGCAGGTATTTATTGGGACATGGAAAACAACACCCTTCAGTTCAACGGCAAAGCCTTTGCCCAGCTCAGCGACAAATACGGTCAATTCGTTCTCGAATACAACGAACCGAAGGCCACATTTACGGCGAATCACCCTACCGAATCCACGGCTCCCGAATCCACGGCTCCCGACTCCACGGCTCCCGAATCCACGGTTTCCGAACTCAAGCCTCCTTCTCGCACGAGTCAACATCTCACCGGCCATCTCTGGCACCTCAGAATGGGCCATCTTGGGCAAGAAGCCCTGGAAAGACTCGTCAAATGCACTACCGACGCACGCATCCATGGCCCCACCACCATTGAGTGCGAAGATTGCTCACGCGCCAAGGCAACTAACGTTATTAATCACGACCCACCGAAGCGCACCTCACCACGTCCATTCTGGAGAGTTCATTTCGACATCTTCGAGCACATCACGTCCTATAACAACTATAACTACGCCCTGGTCTTCAAGGACGAGTACACCGGACTCATCTTCATCTACTTCCTTCATGACAAATCTCAGTCCTCAGTACTCGACGCCGTCCAAGACTTCGCAGCCTGGGTCAGAAGGCAGTACGATCTAGAAGTCCAATTTTACCAATCCGACAACGAACGTGCGCTTGGAAACGAATGGGCTGAATGGATTTCCAAAGAAGGCGCCGGCCACAGGACTGCTCCCGTGTACACCAAGGAACCAAACGGTCCAGCCGAGAGGTCTGGGGGGGTATTGAAGTTCAAGTCGATCGCAATGCGCCTAGCACCCCGGCTACCTGCAGACCTCTGGCCCGAAATCTGGGGTACAGCCGCCTACCTCCACAAGAGATCTCCACGCCAATTCGTGGACGAAAACAACAAGACTCAATGGAAATCGCCATTCGAAGTCCTCAACGAGTGGCTACGCAACCACGGAAGAAGTGTGGCTGGTCCGAACAACCCGGATGTGGATCACACCAAAGCATACGGCTGCAAGGCCTACCCACTCACGCATGAAGTCAAAGCTAATGAAGAGCGACGCCTTGCTAAGACAGAGCCACGCGCGCATATCGGCTACCTCGTTGGCTACGATGGCACGAATATCTATCGCATTTGGGTCCCAGAAATCGGCCAAGTAATCCGCACCAGAGACGTCAAGTTCGATGAGCAATCTTTCTACAACCCGGACGAAGACACCAGTGCCGTTTCCATTCAGCAGTTACGCACCCACGCAGAAGAAATCCGGCTACCCGAAGACGACGAAGCAAGCATTGCCGAATCCACCATATACGTCGGCGGCATGCCTGAATCGGAAGACATCCCTGAAGACACAACAGAAGCCGATCCACCCGACACAGCTCCACCCGACACAGCTGATCCAGGCGAACAGCTTCCTACGCCAGACCCTTCGCCCTCACCAGACGCCTACCGCTCCGCCTTTCATGCCGGTACGCATCACAGGCTTCATCGACGGGATCTCCCTCCTGAACCGCGCAATTGGAAAGAAGCTCAAAGCCACCAATTCCGAGATCAATGGATGACAGCCGCCAACATCGAATGGCAGGCCATATCAACCAACGGCACCTGCAAATCCGTCCCGATTGATACCATTACAGGCCAAATCCTACCGCTTGCCTGGGTCTTCAGGTACAAACTGGACAAACACGGATTCGTCATCAAGTTCAAAGCCAGGATCTGCGTACGAGGTGATCTCCAAGCTAATAATCAGTTGGATACGTACGCCGCAACTCTCGCCGGAAAATCCTTCAGATCGATCATCGCCATCGCAGCCAAATGGGATCTTCAACTTCAGCAATACGACGCTGTGAACGCCTTCACCAACAGCCCGCTTGATGAAACAGTCCACGTGCACTTTCCCGACGGCTTCAAACGATTCGGATGGTGCATTCTGCTCCTGCGCGCCCTCTACGGCCTACGAAGATCACCTCTACTTTGGCAGAAAGATCTCTCCACCACTCTCAAAGCACTCGGTCTCACTCAAGGAACAGAAGAGCCCTGCGTCTTTTACAACAGCTGGCTTCTCGTCTTCTTCTACGTCGACGACCTGGTACTGGCGTATCGGTCAGAGGATGAGCCACGCAAGCAGGACTTCCAACGTCAACTCTTCCAGAAGTATGAAATGCACGACCTTGGAGAACTTAAATGGTTTCTAGGAATACGCGTGCTACGGGACCGATCACTTCGCAAAATCTGGCTTGTTCAAGACTCGTATATCGAGCGCATCGCCACGACCTTTCACCTCACCGAGCCAGCCGGTTCAAAGTGGCCTAAGACTCCCTTGCCGGCAGAGCCCCTCGTCCGCTTCGAGGGTACAGCTTCAGACGCCCAGAAACATCTCTTCCAACGCAAAAACGGCAGCGTCATCTACTCTGCTGTCATCACCAGACCCGACATTTCATTTGCCGCATCCAAGCTAGCCGAATTCATGTCTAACCCGTCTCCTCGGCATATGGAAGTCATCGATCAAACGATCCGATATCTCTACAACACCCGGTATCTCGCGCTAGAATACGATGGCACCAGCAACCTCGAATTGTTCGTTGCAGGCGATGCTTCATATGCAGACAATGCCGACCGGAAATCTACTCAGGGCTTCATCATCACCTTATTCGGCGGCCCCATTGCTTGGAAATCCGGCAAACAGTCCATCATCACCGGGTCCACCACCGAAGCTGAACTTGTGTCGCTCACAAACACCACGAAGGAATCGATGGAACTGCTCCGCATCCTCAGAGACCTGCAGTTGAAGTTGAGTGAGCCCCTTCAAGTCTACTGTGACAACAAGCAAGCACTTCGACTGGTCACAAGCGAACTTCAACGAATCAAGACAGCTATGAAGCATGTCGACGTCCCCAAACTCTGGCTCCGACAAGAATACAGGCGCGGAACAGTCAAAACTGTCTACATCCCCACAGCTCAAATGCCGGCCGATGGATTCACCAAAGCGCTCACCCGGCAAAAGCAGGAGGAATTCGTTCGGCAGTTAGGACTCACGGACGTACAATCAGTCATCGAGGCTCAGGAAGCACTCGAAGATTAGGAACTTGCCCCCTTTTTTACTTTCACCCATCTCTCCTTTTCGCAGATTTCATGTCATTCAATCTGGGGGGGTATGTCAATCGGATGTTAACCAATCGGTCATCAGCATTTCTGGTGCACGCGCCAATTGGTGGAATACGCCGTTGCCACAATAACTATCGCCACAGCGGCCACTCCGTCGCTACAGCGGCCACTCCGTCGCCACAGCGCACTGCCGAGCCTATCCAGCTGAAAGTTCAGCTAGGTTTGCCCACCATCAGAAATCTCTTCCACTTCATTATTT
>QHXS01000099.1 GCA_003223975.1 Acidobacteriota bacterium | reverse complement strand
GCTTCAAGGGCCGGCGGCATCATTCCGTAACCCGAGAACCACTGCATGTTCCCGATCAGGATCCCGCAAACGGCAAGCCCGCGAAGAGCGTCGAGAAGCTCGATGCGTTCGGCCTGTTGAACCGGCCCGATCTCGGTCTGTTCCATGTTCGCTCCTTCTTGCTTTTTCGATCTCAGTTTTACAACCAACAGAAGAAACGAGGCCTGGTTTTGCCAGGTTCAGAATATTTTTCAAAGATCACGGCTGCGTCGGTTTTCGAACTGGCCGGGTAGTTACCGGATATTCGACCTCTTCGCGCCTGACCGTCGGCGACGGCCGCGGAGGTTCGGCACCGATGGGCACTATCCAAAATTCATACGCAGGTTCTTCGCGAAAACCACCATCGACAGCCATTATCCGGCGTTGAGCGACGCCGTCGAAGACAAGCTCGTCCTTCAGCTTTCTTATCCAGTTGAACGCGTAACCGCGCTCGCTCTTTTTGCCGGCGTAGACAATGAGATACAGATTGTCGGGTGAAGTGGAGAGATAGTTGGACAGCGCTTTGAGATTCTCAACTGCGTCCTTCCAATCGATCTCGCCGAATTCGCCGAATTTCACCGCGGGTGCAATTATCTTTACCTTCGTCGATTCCTGTATCACGCATTCCGCTGCATATCCGCCCACCCAAACCTCGACCACTAACTCGCGGTCAGGAAGCCCACCGGCACCGGTCGAGTCGACTTCGATCTTCGGCGTACCCTGGCCGTCCTTTATGAACCCAGCGTTCACGTTCCACAAAAGAGTCGGCTGCACTCTTGGATCACCGCCCGCGATGTTCGCAATGAAGTTCAATGACTGACCGTCGCGGACGGTCTTGCCAGTTTGTGTCTGAACCTGCACTCGCGGGCATGCTGCTGGCCTGGGCTGCGGTGTCGGTGTCGGCGAGATCGTAGGCGTGGGGGAAGGCGTCGGTGTCGGTGTCCGATAAGGAAACGGCGGACGCGACTGGCCATTCACAGAGATCAAAAAGATCGCGAAAAGGGTCAGGAAAATCGCGATCGCGGCAATTCTCATTTTTAAAACCTCCGGACACTTAAAGGATAGATTTTCCATTTTACAACAAACATCTAGAGGTGCGTTCACTAACGAAAACACCGCGGATGACATCAATATGACGCGCGAAAAGCGGTTTTGGCCTTCATTCAGCGGGCATTCCATACAATGTGACCTTAGCTTTTTTGGCGTTGAACGAACGCGACTCGTACCAAAGATCGACCTGCGCGATATGACGCTGCCTGCCCAGAAGGTCAAGCTCGTTCGTCGACTCGCCCTTTTCAAGCGTGACCGACCGGCTAAACGTTTGTTTTTCGCCATTGCTGTACGTGATCACCATTCGGCGAAAGAAAACGGACGCACCGAAAACGCTTAACTTGACCCTCGCAAGATAGCCTTTTCGGTCGGTTACCAATATCGTGTCGTGTTCGTTTTTCAGATCGAGGGTTTGCGAACCGAGTTTTTTCCAGTGTTGCGCGGAGGCAGTTCCCGAAACGATCGCAAGAGATGCGAAAAAGATCAATGAAGGCAGGGTTTTGCGAATTAACATGACGCTTTGTATTTGCTGAATCGGATCTGAAACCGAATGCGGCAATAATATGCGTTTACCGGCACTGTGTAAAGAAGATCGTCGTATCCCGCCGTTCCGAACCGTATATGTAAGGCTGCATTTGTCGTGTTACGATGTCTCGCGCATGGCGGAGATCACGTTTCACGACGACGTAAAAACCGGAAAGCCACGAAAGCTGTTTCTGACGGAGAAGCGATGGCTGCTGTTTGTCTATGTGCCGATCTTTGTATGCGCATGCTCGGTACTTGGGATCATTTTTGAAGAGGACAAGGGTTTTTCGCTGCTTATCGATCTCGTTCTGGCGCTGGGACTGAATGTATTTGAATTGATGTGGTGTCGAATGGACGGCCGCGAACGCGGTTACCAACTGCACCGGCATTTTACGTTCGCTGTGGTGATCTTTGGTGTATTGGCGCTATTGTATTACCTTTTTCGATCACGAGAGTTTCGCGGCGGGCTCGTTTCTACAGGGTGGCTCGTTCTTTATGTGGTCGCACTTGTTGTGGTTTCAAGCCTCGTAAGCGGACTAGCGATCATGGTATTGATCCTGACCGGCGCGGTCTCGCCGTCGGTTGTGAACTAGAATTCTAGGAACGCGAAATTTATTTCAATCTGGCCGTTTTCGACGCGAAGATTTCGGGAACGGTCTTTCGGACTTGTTTTGTGCAATTTCTAATTATCATATCTTAACTCAATTCGAATTCGGATGAGATGGAGACCGCCAGCACGACGAAGGCAATAACTCGATCTAACATTCTTCATATGTTCATTAATGTGGTTATTTTTTTCCGTACACGTCATAGATCCCGGTTCCCGGGGATCCGGCGTCGAGCAGGTGCAATAGTCTGGCACCTTTGATGCAGGACCAGAAGGCGTTATATGTTTTTGGACCGCTCTCTATTTTCGAGAAACGTATCTGCCAGTTATTTGGAACACTGAATGTTCCGGCGGACTTCACATTGGCAAATTGTGCATTGCCGACCATGCCGCTTACCACAAGCAGTCTCCAACTGTAGGAGTTCCCTGCGCCGAATACGAACTCCTGGTTAGACTGGTGGATATTCATTCCGGCGTAGTTTCCGGTGTAGACATTATAGAGCTGCTGGACGCCGGTGAAATCCATGGTCCAGGTGCCACCCAAGTCGCTTGCGGCAACGGCGAACTTGTTGTAGTTCACCATTTGAGCAAGCGGGTTCATCAAGTCGCTGTCGCTATCCCACCTAATGGTCTCAGGGTCGAACTTGAACTGCTGGATGAAACTGTTTTTGTCGGGAGCGACGAACTCGATCCAACCCGAATTGCCTTGCCGAAAAAGAAGAACAAATACCTGTCTCCCGGAGGCCCTCTCGGTCGCGTATCCCATACCCAGATAAGGCCTGTTGTATGTGGTGATGTAGGCCGTTTTGTAATTTTTCAGGCTGCTGTATCGCGGAGCTACTAAGATATCCCACGCGGCGTTGGTCAACGGTTCGGGGTCGGCAGGGAATATCGTGCCTGCCTTCGGGTAATGAATTAAGACCTTGATCTGTCCCTTCACGGCCTCTACCCAATCTTCCTGCTCGGTGCTCGTCCAGCCGTCGTCAAAATTAGAGGTGCTAAATTTAAAACCGCTCTTCCGTGCCGTCGGCTGAGGCGAGATGCTTTGACCCGTCGGTGCGGCGCCAATAGGCGGCTGACTCGCGCCGGCAGGTTTCTTGAAGCTGATCGATCCCAAAAATGCCGTGGTTGCAGCTTCGTAGGCCTGCGTGTTTGTGAGGACCAGCGCGTTGACCATCTTGCCAAATCCGGTCGCAGTATAGAGCACCGCAACGCCTTTTTCACCGTTCTTTTCAAACGGTGCGAAACCGCCTGCCACCTGCCACTCGCCTTTGGTGTCCGCGGGGAACATCTGCGGCGCGCTGGAAACCGTCACAGCTTCCTTCACGATCGTCGACCAGGCGGCGTCGAAATTTTCCTTTGGGCTCGAAAGGCCAGGAACGGATTTGAACAGCATAATGAGGCAGTAGTTGCCCTTGTCTTCGATCGCGAACTGGACCGAATCCGGTCCAGCTTGCTTGTTCCAGCCTTTTGGCGGTTGAAACGCCGCGATATCGAATGTTTCAGAAGGTTGAGCGAAAGAACTGGTCGAAAGTGACAAAACCCAAACGATCAGGAAAAGTGTCTTTTTCATAGAGATTGTTTTATTGAGAGAGTCAGAGTTGATCTCTTCTGCCCTGACCGAATTCAGGTTTTGTAAGGGCATCAGAAATTGTACCGCATTCCGAATTGAAGCTGTCGGGAAGGTGCGAAACTGCATCTCAATCTTTTCGTTCGGGGGTGGATGCGGGCATAATATATGCAGCGCCGCGGTAGTTAGGTTCGGCGCTATTTTTTTGGAATTTATGCGGATCGTATTATTTACGCTCTTGTTCGTATTGGCCGTTGCTGTTTCGGAAGCTGCGGCGTGCAGCTGTGCGGATTCGCGGACGGTGCAGGACGAGTTTGTTCGTTCGCCGATCGTGGTCACCGCGCGGCTTGATTCACTCGAAGAGGTCGACCGGACCGTTGAGGGAAAGAACGTTTACCGCACGATGGCGGCCGTAATGACGGTCGAAAAAGTTTACAAAGGTACTTTGAAAACAAGTCAGGTGATGAGGATCATGGACGGCGCCGGCGGCGATTGTACGACGACCTTTCAGCGTGAAAAGATCGGCCAGCGTTTCCTGTTCTTTACAGATGCGCCGACGAAGATCGGAAGCCTCAAAGGACCGATGTATTTGATCAGCCAATGTTCGCGGTCCACGAAGATCGAAACTGCCGGTCCCGATCTTGTTTATTTGGACAATCGAGCCGAACTCGCAGGGAAAACGCGTTTGTCCGGAACGGTCAGGAAGTTCACCCGCGATACCTCGAACCTCGCCAAAATTAAAGTGACTGTGTCGGGAAGAAACTTTGAGCGAATTGTGGAAACCAATGAGCGTGGATTTTTCGACCTATGGGCCTTGCCGGCCGGGAAATATAAAGTCGCTTTCGACGTGCCACACGGAACGAAGATCGGGGCTTACAAGTACATTCCGGCGGACCGAACATGGCGAATGGAAAATCCGCCGAACAATATCGTTCAAGCGTCGATCGGGCCGCGAAAGCATTTAGAATTGACCGTAGCTCTCGACGCCGATACAGCAAGCGGTCAGTGACCGGTCGCGGGCGTTTGCCATCGGGCGACGACGCGGAAAAAGAAGGCCGAAGCGAGAGCAGCGACAAAGCTAAGCCCCGTTAAGATGCCGGTCATTCGCAGCGCGCCAGGCGAGACATCGCCGATCTCGGCAGGTATTGTAAGGAGGCCGAGGACGATGCCGGTCACGACACCCCAAATGGCGAAATGTGTGGCAGCGATCTCGTCGAAGCCGCGGCTACGGCCAGCGATCAGAAGTAATGCCGAAAACACGCCGCCGCCTATAAATCCGGGAATCGCCAGAAACGTCGGCCAGACGTCGATGATCTGACCCTCGGGATCAATGAAGGCTTCGACGATCCCGCCAAAACCGAGGCACCAAACGATCATCCAGACCAGGATCATCAGGAACGCACCGCGAAAGCCGCTCATCCATCTCTTCATCGTCATTTCAATATACCGCACATGTTGCTCGACAGTCCGGATAGTGTGCTCGGAAACTGGACGATTTTGAACACTTGTACATTCTCAAGTATTATTTTTTGAATCAATGTAAGGAGAAACATGGAACGCAAAACCGCAAACGAGTATCCGCAGGAGCTATTAAACCTTTTTCACGAATATCAGCACGGCGACATGGACCGTCGCACGTTCATGAACAGCATCGGGAAATTCGCGGTCCGCGGCTTAACGGCTGCGGCGATCTTTGAAAGCTTGACGCCAAATTACGCGTGGGCGCAGACGGTGCCGAAAGACGACAAGGAACTCAAGGTCGGCTACGAAACCGTACCGTCGCCCGAAGGTAACGGCACCATCAAGGGTTATCTTGCAAAGCCAGCGAAGGGAAAGAAGTTTCCTACGATCCTAGTTATCCATGAGAACCGCGGACTTAATCCGTATATCGAAGACGTGGCTCGAAGACTCGCGAAAGCGGGCTATATGGCGTTTGCTCCGGACGGGTTGACCTCGGTCGGCGGATTTCCCGGGACGGACGAAGCGGGCGCGGTGGCATTTCGAAAAGTTGACGGTAAGAAGATGTTCGAGGATTTCGTTGCTGCGGCAAAGTGGCTAAAGACGCGTCCCGACAGCAAAGGGAAACTCGGGGCAATCGGATTTTGTTTCGGCGGCGGCGTAGTGAACCAGCTTGCCGTTCGTCTAGGCAGCGATCTGAATGCCGGCGTTGCGTACTACGGACGCCAACCCGGCGCTGCCGACGTTCCAAAGATCCAGGCGCCGCTGATGCTTCACTACGCGGGCAATGACCAGGGTGTCGATGCCGGAATTCCTGCATACGAAGCTGCGCTAAAAGCGAACAATAAGAAGTACGAGCTGTTCAAGTACGACGGCACGCAACACGGATTTCATAACGACACGACCCCACGGTACGACGCAACCGCCGCGAAACTTTCCTGGGACCGCTCGCTCGAGTTTTTTAAGAAGAATTTGAGGTGATCACTGTGCTGTCCATTTGTCGTCGGCGATGTTCGCATCCATCCAAATGCCACCGTCGAGCGTGACAGAGCTGATCGTCTTTGCTGTGTTGACCTTGACGGTCGCGCGTTTTTGGTCGGCCGACCAAATTGCCGGGGTTTGGTGCAGGGATTCTTTCGAGCCGTCGGCGTACTGGACCGCGACATCGACCGGAGCAACAAATCCGCCGACGTTTTTGATCGCGATGTTGTAGCCGCCATCCGTCTTGGCTACGCCATCAACGGCGAGGTCGATGTAGCCGTTGTCGAAATACCAACTCTTAAAGAACCAACTAAGGTGGCGTCCAGCCGACGCGTTGAACGAATTGAACATGTCCCATGGCAGCGGATGCTTGCCGTGCCAATCGGACATGAACTTGTGCAGCACGCGTTTGAATTCGGCGTCGCCGAGCAAGTCTTTGAGAGCGATGTAGGCCAGGGCCGGCCTGCCGTATTCGCTGTTTTTGTAACCAATGCCTGCCATCGCGTCGGCCGGCAAAATAATGGGAAGATCGGCGTCGGCCGTTGGGTTATTTATCCAACCCATTACGCGAAATTGTTTGAAGAACCGGTCAGCCGTCTCTTTACCCATATCGGCCGTGCCGATCATGTATTCGAACGCCGTAGTCCAACCCTCGTCCATGAATCCGTACCGCTGCTCGTTGATGCCCATGTAAAACGGAAACCACGAGTGAAGGATCTCGTGCTCAACGATAAAGCGCGTGAAGTTCGGGTCCTGCTGCGAACTGTCGTTCACCATCATCGGATATTCCATGTCCGCAAAACCACGAACGATGGTGGTCTTTTGAAACGGGTACGGCACACCAGGGAAGTTGTTTGATTCCCAGTCGAGAGCGTGCTTGCCGTACTCGACCATCTTTTCGAAATCCTTCGACTTCTCATCGTAAGCAGACTGGACGCTCGCCCGTCGATTTTCGGCCTTGTCAACGACAACGCTTCCCGCATCCCAGATGTAATGGTCGCTGACAGCAAGCGCGACGTCAGAGACGTAATCGGCTTTCCATTTCCACGTTAAAGTATCGGACTGCATTGTGACAGACCGGTCGTTAAGTTCCTTGAGCGTGGCGACGTGGATGACGTCGTCGCTGGTGA
Source organism: Acidobacteriota bacterium (assembly GCA_003223975.1). Classification (GTDB taxonomy): domain Bacteria; phylum Acidobacteriota; class Blastocatellia; order Pyrinomonadales; family Pyrinomonadaceae; genus OLB17. The sequence continues at coordinate 10,371 of QHXS01000099.1, read as the reverse complement.
AGGAACGCTTTAGCCGCTCGGAAAATTTGGGCAGCAGGACCTCGTCCGGGTTTAGCAGATCCCCCGTTCCCCAAACCACGAAATTCTTCGGTGCCGTTACTTGATACGTGTAGTCGTTGAAATCGTTATAGAACTCGTGGCCGCCGGTGAAGAATGCTGTGTCCCACCCGTCGGTGTCATCGTAAACCGCGACGCGCGGATAAAAATAGGCGATAAAGAAGGTCGTCGGGTCGATAACTCCTTCACGGCCGCCGGCCTGCTCGCTGTGCTCGGCGAGGTCGAAGTGCCATTTGAACGTGAGCGTGACGGACGCGCCCGAGACAAGAGGCTTATCGAGTTTCACAGGCGCATAGGTCAGGCCCATGATATTGGGAGACGGTTTCACCTTCCCATTTTCCGAATATTCATCGATCTTAACGCCGGGCGTGAGATAGCTCGAAACCACGGGGTCTTCGCGCGGAGCTTCGGCCTGATGCTGGTTTAACTCGATACGGAAAATCAGTCGATCAAGCATATTCGGGCTGCTGTTGGTATATGTGATCTCTTCGCTGCCTTTGATCGTGCGGCTCGGTGGAGCTACCGTGAGCGAGATGTTGTAGACACTCCTGTTCTGCCAGTATTTTGAGCCAGGTTTGCCGTCGGCCGAACGACTGCCGTTAGCAAACGCGCGTGCCACATTTCGCGGCATGTAAAGTTGTTGCTGGCCAAATGCGGCTGATGCAGATATGGCTACAAAGATCGCAATATAGATGTTTTTCATTTGTTTGTTTGGTATGAATTTTACGCAGAATAGTCCGCGAGTGTTTTGGATCCTGTGCTGTCGATTTACTGCTCAAAGCAAAACCCTATATTGGGCAATACCGTATGGAGTGCAATAGTATAACGTCGTAGATACTGACACCACTCATGACCGCAAGACACATTCCGATCATGATCGCGTTTGTCACGGTCTGCGCGTTGGCGACGGCGTCGGCGCAGACAGTCGAGGTGCCGTTCGATTTTGTTCATAACCAGATCGTTGTAAAAATAACGATCGATGGAAAAGGGCCGTTCAACGCATTGATCGACACGGGCACGGACCCGTCCGCGATCGACATCGGAACAGCGCGGGAAGTCGGGATCAAGATCGGGTCCACGGGGCGGAAAAGCACCGGCGGCGGAACGGAAGTTAACCTGAACTACGCCTGCAAGATGTCGACGCTTGGCGTCGGATCGATAACAGCAACCAATGTAGAGGCGGCCGCTCTCGATCTGTCCAGGGTTAGCGAGCGGATGGGAGCACCTATCTCCGCAATTATTGGTTATAGTTTTTTGAAAAAGCGTATCGTGCAATTCGACTATCCGCGATCGACTGTACGATTTCTCGACCGATCGCCTTCAACCATACGCGATGCGGTGTCCCTTCCGTTTCGGTACAAATATAACGTCCTGATAGACGGCGTTTTGGTAAACGGCAAGCCGGTCACGGCAAACCTCGACACGGGTTCGAGTGGTACATTTCAGCTGTCGCCGCAGGCAATCAAAGTACTTGGCCTCTCCGAAGATGCGGCTCGCGGCAAGGCGAGCACGTCGGTCGGCTACAACGGAACTTTCGAAAACCGCGAAGGCACGATCAAAAATGTCACCATCGGCACCATTTCGGTGGACCACCCGCAGGTGCTGTTTTTCGGAGCAGGAACCGGCCACGACAAGGCGCCGTGGAGCATAAATATCGGAAATGACTTTATGAAGAAATACGTTGTCACAGTTGACTACGTCAAAAAGAAAGTTACGTTTGCTCCTTTTTCCTAGACACGAAAAGGCTTGGTCGAATGAGGGCCTTTTTTGCTATATCATTCGAATCGGCATTTACGTATAGACGGTCCGAAGCATGATTTGACTATTTATATAGTCGATCTTCACGACATAGTTGTTTAGAAAACCATTACCGATCGTAAACTCATACGCGGTTGTATCGTGACCGGTACCTTCGCCCCAAAAGACGACCTCCGCAGGACTGATGGAAAATCCGGCAAATGATACCGATTTGATCTGGCCTTTGCGGTTGCTGGATCGGCCGTTAAACCCGATCGATCTTACGGGCTGAGCAGCTTCGTACGCGCTCCGGAGGCCCAATCTCCCGAGGGCCGCGGGCATAATCGCAAATGAACCATTTAGGCCTGTATCAAAAAGAGCTGTGACTTTTTGGTCGTTTACAAACGCGTCGACAAGAATGCTATCGCTAGTAAACCGAAAAGGTACAAGGTGATCGTTCGTATCTCGACCCTTCGATTTAGAGGAGGGCGAGTAAAACCGGATGACTTTTGCCGGATAGTCAATCTCAACGACCCTATTTTTCAAAAAACTGTGCCCAAGAATGCCGTTTATCGGCTTTTCAAGAGCTCGAGATATTGCGGATAGGTCAAGCGCGGATATTTCGATCCTGGCCGTTTTCAGTCTTCCGACCTTTACCATAACCGGGTCGAGCTCATGCACCGTCGTTGATCCCGTTCCACCGCCGGAGGCTTTCTCGCCTGTTGGACTCGCCGACAGGCCCAGCTCTTTCGCCGTCGCCAGATCGAGCGCGGACGGATCCGTACCTGTGTCCAACATCATCTTGAACGGGCCTTTACCGTTGATGAAAGTATCTACAAAGATGAGGTTCTTGTGAAATTCGAAAGGAATTTCTGCTAATGGTTTTAAGCGCGTCCCAGCGGTAGCCACGGCAAAGAACATCAGCAGGCACAGCGGCGAAAAAAAAATCGATTTAAAGTTCACAACTTTAAGATGAGCGTCAACCGAAAAATGTTAGCTCGAATCTTACGCACACGAGAATAGCTGCAAACAATTTCCGTGTATTGGTCACCATGCCGTCGGCGACGATCTAAACCTTTTTTTCGGGAACGCGCTGTTGGAATGAGCGTCGACCACGCGGCCTTACGTTCTTATAGGTCACAAAAGGCGTCGCTCATCGATCCAGCGTCTAAGAAACTAGCACGATTCCAATTCAGCCCGACTGGTCTTCGATAACCGACAATATATTTCCTGCCGGGTCCTCGAACCACGCTATATTCGGGCTGTGACCGTCTTTCGAACCCCAGAAAATACCTTTCTCATCGGTTTTAATAGGATCGTCGTATTGCAGAAACTGGATGCCGCGGTTTGCGAGATCGTCCACCGCATTTGAAACATCATCGACCTGCAGATTGAAAACGGTAAAGGTCGCCGGCTTATGATCTTCCTTTGGATAAAGGAATAAAAATCCTCCGCTCGGATTTTCTAACCTCAATGCTCCTTCCTGTTCATCTGCTACATCGAGGCCGAGAGTATCACCGTAGAATTGCTTCGCTTTTGAAATATCGTTCACCGAGAAACTGCTGAATCCACCGGTAAACAGCACTGCCTTTTCTGATCTTCCTTTAGCTGGTTGTGTCATTGTGCCTCCTTATGTGCAATTCGAATTTCATATAAGTTTCGCTGCATCTTGTCGGTACGTCTCAGTACAAAGGCATTGTCAAATTCCAAAGAAAAGACGAACATATCCGCAATTTGTGCCGGGGCCCGTACACAGAGGATCGAAGACGTTTTAAAAAAGGCTTACCCGTTGAAGGGCAAGCCTTTTGATCATCTGCGTTTCGTTTCCCGTCAGCTCAACGCTCGCTGAGCATTGCTTCCAGGTTACTCGACGACATCGGTCATTCGTAAGCCACAATTTCGACAGTTTCAGCCGGATCGTAGCTCACGGTCTCGGGAACTGCGTCCGCGACCTCATCGGCCGGAACGTAGCTAACCGTGCTGGTACCGACATTGTCATCTGACGTGCTAAGCGCGTCCGCGCATGTGCAACTGTGGTCGAGGTCATTGGCTACAGGCACATAGCTGACCGAAGCAGCGGTATCGTCCGTTTCGATATACGTCGGATCGCTCACCATAAGAGAAGCGTCGTTTTCAACGTAATTTGCCGGAACATAACTTACTGCTCTCGTGGTCACTACCTCCGGAGACGTATCGACATCGCCCATACTCAAGCAGGCGCCATCGACATTGCTGGCCGCGACATAGGTCGTGCCTTCTTCGTCGATAAACGCCTGATCGTCCATGTAATTGTTCTTAGATATTGGGACATAGCTAACTGTCCTAGTGCTTACTGCTTCGGGATATGCGATTTCCATATCGCTCGCCGCGTGATAAGTTACGCTGTCCCTATTGGTGTATTCGGACGGTGTATAGGCGACGTGAGTCGTCATGCTTACGTCATCGATCCCCGGCTCGACGTACGCAGTGTCGTCATTGCTCGATTGTGGAACGATAACTTCTTCCGTACCGGTGAGGTAATCGGTTTTAACAACGACGTGTCTTGCGCTCGAGATATCGACCGGAGCGTCGACGTTGCGGACCCTGACATAATCAAGTGCATCGTCGTCATAGTCGATATTGCGAACAGCTACATACCTTGTTTGAGGAGCTAGCCTACGCACAGTGACATAGCGAGTTGCATCGTCGTCGTAGTCGATATTGCGAACGGCTACATATCTGGTTTGAGGTGCGATCCTGCGCACCGCTACATAGCGGATCGCATCATCGTCATAGTCGATATTGCGAACAGCAACAGACCTTGTGCGGGGCGCGTAATTGCGGACCGCGACGTATCTCGAGCCAGTATCGACAAAAGCTGGCGAATGCCGCACTACAACGTACCGAGAAGTGTCGTCGGGATCGATGCTGCGAGCGGCGAGATATCTCGTCCGGCTGAATGGGTCATAGCCGCTATCGTTGGGGACAGCAACATACCTTGCGCCAGAGCTGCGCTGCTCGACGTATCGCACGCTTTGCGCGCCATACATATTGTCACTGCAGCGCCGGTACGACACCGGTGCTCCATACGAAATAACGGTCGGCGTCATATACGAGACCGTTCTGTTATTTATTGCACTGGTGCGGTAAACGACCCCGGTTTTATGTCGTGGGCAGGCAAAGGCCGAATCCGCAACTGTGAGAAGAAGTAAAATTAGGGGGAAAAGTAGTCCGACACTACCAAAACGTCTGGTTGCGCCTTTAAATTTCATAAACTACCTCCTTGTAAAAAAGCCAACGCGAAATACGCAACCGCGGCCCGAAATGGCTGCAGTTTCCCAAAACGCATCAAGCGTGACTTTATAAGTGATACGGTTCGCGTAAAAGAGGTTGCAAAAAATTCGAATATATTCGTGCAGCGTACCTTTCAGGTACAAACGAATCAAAAACGACTAAATCCCAAATCCTCGACACAATAACGATAAATATATATTGACAAACGATAAATCCGGACATACAATCAGCGGCATCTATGAAACGACGCTCAACGATATTTCTTCAGATCGTAATCGTACTTCTTGGCGCTGGCGTTTTTGCCCTCCTGCTTTGGGAACCGCAACTCGAGGGCAGGAACGTAAACGCAACCCAGTTTGAGATATATTTCAAAGATCCGTTTTTGGCGTATATCTACCTAGCATTTGTCCCGTTTTTTATCGCGATTTATCAGGCATTTAAGCTGTTGGGATATACCAGACTAAATGAGATCTTCTCCGAGCGATCCGTCCGAGCGTTCCGTATCATAAAGATCTGCGCGATCACGACGGCGCTCTTCATCGTCGGGGCCGAGGCGTACATTTTCGTATTCGTTCGCGGAACGGATGACGTCGCGGGCGGGGTAATGATGGGCGCTTTCATTATTTTGGTATCTGCAATTATCGCTACAGCCGCCGGGGTGTTTGAGCGGACCTTACAAAATGCCGTCGATATCAAGGCGGAGAACGACCTCACAGTGTGAACCAATATGGCGATCATCATTAACATCGATGTCATGTTGGCTAAGAGAAAAATGTCCGTTACGGAGCTTGCGACTAAGGTCGGCATCACGATGGCCAACATCTCCGTTTTGAAAAACGGCAAAGTGAAAGCGATCAGGCTGTCGACATTGGAAGCGATCTGCAAAGCCTTGGAATGCCAGCCCGGAGATATTCTGGAATATCAGGAGTAAACCTCGCCCGTTCCGATTGTGCAATTTCCCTTGTCCGTTTTGGATTGATCGGCCGTGGTATGCCGTAATACGGTAATTCGGAGCGCGTTCCCGCATTATTAAGCTCGGTAGTTGTCCGTTCGAAATCGAACGTCATTCTCCCCGGGAACTACAGGAGAAACATATATGAAGATAAGAAGGCTAGCAATTCTAAGTTTTCTGGGTCTCATGATGCTCCTGAGCGGAGCGTACGCGACCAGGGCCCAGAACGTTGTTGTTTTTGAACCCGGGCGGTATCGGGTAAATTACAGAAACTACCGAACCGATCAACGCGGGGCTACTCTCCTGCGCGAGGCAGTACGCCGCGGATATGTCGCGGGCTACGAGGCCGGACGGGCCGATCGTGAAGGCCGCAGGCATCTGAACTGGCGACGTAACCACATATACATGTCCGGTAACGAGGGTTACGAGAGTTATGTCGGCCAGTCGTACTACCGGTACTATTTCCAGCAGGGATTCCAACGCGGATACCAGGACGGTTTTTATAGCCGGACAAGGTACGGTACCGGAACCGAGATCCTGGCAAACGTGCTAAACGGTATCTTCCGGGCAGTACGACATTAAGCGGATTTCCCCCAATGCATCCAGAAGATCAGGCTTGCGATATTGTCGCAGGCCTGAGCTTTTTCTTCGATCCGCTTGGATCCGCGTGATCGGCTCACCTGCCCGTTTTTACATTTTGCGTCGACGTTCGATAATCACTGTTTGCAACTATTGCCACAACACGGCATCCTAGTAGGGTCACTTCGGCCTCCGGTCATCTAGATGGCCGGAGGTCATTTGTTATCTCGGGCAACATATGAAAGAAGAATTAATAGAAATGGTCGGCACCGTTGTCGACAAACAGCCTAACGCCTTTTTCAAAGTGCAGATCAACGACACCGAACACATGGTGCTTGCAACAATATCAGGCCGCATGCGCCGCAACCGCATCCGCATTCTTATGGGCGACCGCGTCGACCTCGAACTCTCGCCGTACGACCTCACCAAAGGCCGCATCACATACCGGCATAAATAGTTTTGCATCGGTTGTAAGAATGCCCGGAACTTCCTTATCACCTCCTATCGATAAGGGTCTCCGCCGCCCGGCGCCCTGAGACGACGGCGCCCTCCATGCTGCAAATGTGAGACTGCCTTGTGTAATCACCGGCGAGAGCCAGCCCCGGGATAGAGGTCCGTTGATATGGACGCAACTCTTCGCTGCCCGGTTCGAGACAATAGAACTCCGACGCGTGTCTGACCACAACAGAATTTGTCACCCTGCCCTCGACGTCGATGCCTTGTCGCTTTAGGTCGGCAACGACCGCCGCAACGATTTCGGCGTTTACATATTCCGAATAGAAACCGACAAATTTGTGAATGCCGGATTCAACGTTCATGCCGTTAGCTTTCCAGCTGGAAGTCCTCCCGCCAACCTGCGGGTCTCGCTCGAGGACAAGAACGTGCAGACCCGTGCTCGGCGAGATCGAACGCCGCAGATAGGCCAGCAAGGCCCGCGCCGATCACGATCGCGTCGTAGTTGCTAACCATCTGTCCCAAGATCCACCTCTTCGCGCTGTGAGCATAATGACCGCTTGGAATACCGACTGTAAACTGGCGTACACATTTCGTACGGAGGCGGAAGCATAATCAAAATGCGAGAAGTGTGCCGAACCTCGATTTTGATTCCCACTGGCACGGTCAAATAATTCCCGAAAGGTTGGGTAACTGACCCGGGTACAGAGGAAAACAAATGGAAAGCAAAGCACGGGCCGCAGGCCACTCAATACATCCGATGCTGATCACGTTTCCGCTGGGGCTTCTGGGAATGGCCGTGATCTTCGACATTATCTACCTCGCTACCGGATCACGCGGGTGGACGGTGGTTTCCTTCTGGATGATCGCCGCCGGCGTGATCTCCGGGTTGGTCGCGGCAGTGCCCGGCGCGATCGACTGGCTGACGGTCGTTCCTTCAGGTAGCCGCGCCTGGCAGATCGGGTTGTATCACGGAGTGGGAAATGTGATCGTGGTACTGCTTTTTGCCGCTAGCTGGGTTTTCAGGAGAGGCCCGGGCGACGGCTTCGACATGGCGGGGCTTCCGAGCACGATCGCGTTGATATGCTCGTTCGCGGGCCTTCTGCTCGCACTCGTGACCGGCTGGCTAGGCGGAGAACTTGTCGAGCGACTTGGCATCGCCGTTCATGAAGGTGCGAATCCTGATGCTCCGAGCTCCCTCAGCAAGCGACCGCCGGTATAGGCCGCACGGCCGAGTTTTCAAGACGGGCTTTGCGAGATCTTCATCATGGCCAGATAGTCGAGAACGACGATGACAGCGATCATGCCTGAACGTATCCAGTTCATGTTCTGCCAACCAGTTAATGCCGTACGGATGGCATCGATATTTTCGATCGGGGCGACAAACATGATCTCGTTGCGCGGGTAAAAGTACGCGAATGTGAAAACGTCGACCGAAACTGCCAGTATCAGAGCCGCCAGACATATCCAGAACGTGCTTTTCGGCGCCCACCACGACACAACCAACGCCGTGAGGGCCAGCAATTGATTCAACGGCGAGAACACGCGAAAGAAATTGCCGGGATTCTTTACGCTGAAATACTCGCGGGCGGCCACAATGGACGCCGGCACATCCCGGCCCCAATTCGGCGCATCGACCATCGAGGTGTAAATATTTACAAACAACAATCCGGACGCAACAGTCGCCGCTAAGATAAGTATCAGTATTTGAATGCGTTTCATCGACGACGAGCATAATCCAGGTCCTGCATGTTCGGCAAGTTCGTGTCCGATCCTTGTCCGGTGCTTGTCCGGTGCTTGTCCGCGACCATTCGATGGACTGGGAAGTTATTGAAGGAAGATAACTTAACGACCGTTTCTCACCGAAGTCATTTCAATTTTCAAAAAACTTATTGACATGCACGGCATTTCGTGTATGATACGTTGTGCCATAGCAACGTATGGCTGAATTATGCAATAAACGTTGTGAAGTTGTCAAACGGTATTTGAACGCGGATCTAGCGGACCGCGCGGAAAAACCGGATAAAAGAAAGATAGTGACCGCAAAATGACCGTTCAATAGATCAATAAATTGAATTGCTTCATCCGCTCTGATTCGCATGATCCGTCAGATCCGCGTTCAAAATACTCCAATTAGTCTGCAATGTTAACTGAACAAGAATTTAGAAAAGCAAATGAATGCATTGCCGCTGCAGGGCGACAGAGGCCCGTTGCTCAATTGTTCGACGAATTCTGGCGAGAGGGCGAGCTGGCGATGCTGTTCGGGGCTTCGGGAACAGGGAAAAGCGTGCTTGCGGTGCAGATCGCGGACGCGCTTGCTCGCGGAACGCCGATGCACGGGTTTGTGATGCCGAGCGGTCGGCGAAAAGTTTTGTATGTCGATCTTAGTTTTTCGGATTCGCAGTTTCGGGAGCGATACGGACGACATCGTTTTCCTCAAAACCTCTATCGCGGGCGGCCGAAGCGGGAAGCGGATCTTTTGGAATGGCTGCAAGCGGCGGTCGAGGCGAATGATTTCCGCGTTGTGATCGTGGACGATCTCACTGCTGTGAAACGCACTCACGACGGCATACGCGAAACGCTTGCACTGATGCGTGGGTTGAAACGTTTGTGCGGCGAGCTTAGCGTTTCGGTCCTCGTGCTTTCGGATGCCCTCGTGCCGAAGGACCGGTGGGCAAGCGAGGACGACCTGATGCGTTCGCGTGTTTTATGCACGGTCGCCGACAGCGTTTTTTGTATCGGAAGAACGCGACGCCCCGAAGGCGGACGGCGAATATTTCAAACGCGTTCACGAGCGGCCAAACTGGTTTGGACGTCGAGTAATTGTCCCGAATGCGAGATCAGACGGCTCGAATCCGGCCCTCTCGGTTTCGAATTCGACGAGCGATTTTCTCCCAAGATCGATGACGAAACGCGCCGGCGGCTCGGTTTGATAAAGGCTTTGCGTGAAAGAGGTGAAACTTTCCGGTCGATCGCCGCGACCCTTGGTCTTTCAACCGATGACCGAACGCCTCGATCTTGAAGAACCTGAAACCGCGAATTCACTCGAAGCGACACGAAGCAAAGAACGAGATGAATGGCAGCCGCCGAAAGAAAGGTATCAAGGCGAGTTCACCGATGATTATCTAGTCCGCATCGGCGGCCGACGGATCTGGCAGGAAAAATGGGAAGCAGAACGGGTGGAAAATGCGAATGAGTGGCAGAGCGAAGAAAACGTGGCTGCGAAAAGCTCCCCTCCTTACGAAGGAGGGGTGGCATCCGCTTCGGATGACGGGGTGGTTCTCCCTCACGACGCCGAGAACCACCTCCCGGCTGAAGCC
>QHXS01000158.1 GCA_003223975.1 Acidobacteriota bacterium | reverse complement strand
CTAACTTCTTCGATATTCTGACTGGCGAGAGCCTTGTTCGTAAATATGCCCTCGGACGAGGGTTGCTAGAGACAGAGTCAACGATAAAGCATGGTCTGTTAGTGTTCGACAGCTATCATGCCTTTCGTGTAATGCGTAGACAGCTTTTCCTAATGCACGACATTTCGTATAACAAAGGAAAGTCGTTGGCGGAGTATGATAGTGAAACGATACAGCGGCTAGTGAAGGCTGGCGAGATTAACTCAAAAGACGCCGCTTGGATTGAAAAACGTAGACCGGACTATGAGCTAGGGTTACGCAATGGGTTGAATGTGGCTAGACTAGCGGAACAGCTCACTGGACATTTGCTTCAATCTGACCTGATGGTAGGAGGCAAGAATCTTAACTTCTTGCAGCACTTCAACAAGTGGGTCTTTCAGAAGGTCACCCGTGGCGCGATGATTGAGAGTTATCTGTATGAGCTAGAGCGCGCTAGGAAGAACCATACAGACTGGACAGAGGACCAGCGAGCCGGTTATGCCGCGAAGCAGGTCAACGTGCTGATGGGGAACCTACAACGGCAGGGCATTATTAAGAGCGAGACGTTCCGTGACCTAGGCCAGATAGCGTTTCTGGCACCTCAATGGGTCGAGTCAATGGCGCAGCTTGAGGTTAGAGGTGCGAAGCAACTAGCACAAGTGCCGTTGGACGCTGTGGCGAAACGAAGGATACAAATAGGGACGTCAGGTAAAGCTGTTGGCACTGGCATTCTGGCTTTCATCGTGGCGAATCAGATAGTTAATATGGCGACTCGTGGCAAACCAACATGGGAGAACCCAGAGCCTGGTAGGAAGTTTGATGCTTTTATTCCCGACGTAGACGCAACGCTAAACAAAACCTTGGGAACGAAGTTCGAAGGTGGTGAAGGTTTTTGGCTATCTCCTTTGTCGGACATTGCTGAGATGACACACAGCTACGTAATGTACGGCCATAGGGGAAATGGTATTCTTGAGTCGTCTGGTAAGATTCTAGAGAACAAGCTCTCGCCATTGGGTCGCGCGGAAGAAGTCATGCGCACAGGGAGAGACTATGCTGGGAGAAGGTTAGATGATAGACTAACGGAGGCCGGGAAGGCTATGATACCAACACCACTGCCATTCGCTGGAGCGTTTAGTGAGACTCCTGGTCAAGGCCAGCGGCAAGCGTATAGCACGTTTGGCTTGAAGGTAGACCCAGCTTCGCGTAGTGAAATGATGACAGACAAGACGCTAACGGAGCGCATCGACAGAACGCAAAAAGATAAAGCAGAACGTGTGCCTACCTACGAAGGTAAAGCGCACGCTATGGAGGAGAGTGGGTACCAACAGCAGGAACGAGCAAAAAGGGTTGTAGGTGGTCTAGAGAAAAAGGACCGTAATTGGATTGAGAGTAGAAACCTGCTAATACCGGGAATAGCCTCGACGGTTAGGTTGGGCAAGAACACAGTCCCCTTGAGCAACCAGGAGCTTGAGAAGCTAGAAAAGTATTCACGAGAAGAAGTCGTCAAGGTCGTGGACTCGTTTCGCGAGATTACGGACGAATTTGATTCAATGACCACAACAGAGCGCCAAGAATCATTCAACAGAGCCATCTCGCCTGCGTTGAAGCGCGCTCGTGGCAGGGTTATAGAGGAAATACCTATTGGCGATAGCTCTAGCGATAGTAATGCCCAAAAAGTGGGCAAGACTAGGAAACGCCGCTATCATGTGTTTGGTCAATAGCTATATGCCAGAAGGTTGGGCGTGGGAGGACGACGACGATATTCCAGAAGATTGCGGTGAAGATGAGGATGATGATGAAGGAGACTAAAGACGTAATAGCTTGTGTGGTGGACCACGGTATGGTAGGTCTACCAATGGCCGAAAGACTTGCCCGTGACATGAAGCACGTGTATTTCTTTTCCCACTGGGAGGAAGGCCAACCAACATTCAGCAAGGCTATCGTTGGTGATGGTTTGGAAAACGTTGAACGCTGCTTGGATATATGGCAGGTCAAGGACGAGGTTGATTTGTTCGTCTTCCCGGACGTTCAAGAGAGTGGTCTCCAGCTCGAACTTGAAGCACAAGGCAAGACGGTATGGGGCAGTCGCGGTGGGGACGTTTTGGAACTTGATCGTGAAGTGTTCCTTAAGACAATCAGGGAGGTGGGATTGCTGGTGCCACCGCATGAAATAATTGTGGGCGTGGCTGCGCTGAGAGAGTTTCTTAAAGAGAAAAAGGACTATTATATTAAAATGAGCCTTTTTCGTGGGAGTTTTGAGACAATGCACTACAGGTCTTGGAAATTAGACGCTTGTTGGCTAGACGGACTTGGAGTCCGGTTTGGCCCATTTGCAGTAGGTATGCGATTTCTTTGTTTTCCAAACATTGAGACACCGCTAGAAATAGGGGCGGATACTTTCTGCGTAGATAGTAAGTTTCCTTCTTTAATGCTTCATGGAGTGGAATGGAAAGACCGGGCGTACTTTGGAGCAGTAACACAGTTAGCAAACATGCCGCGACAGGTTCGAGAGGTTTTGAAAGCGTTTGGACCTGTGTTGGGTAAGGAAAGGTACCGGAATCAGTTTTCATGCGAGGTGAGGGTTAAGGGAGATAAGAGTTATTTTATCGACCCGACGTGTAGGTTTGGTTTACCATCAACGGGGAGCCAGTTAGAGTTGTGGAAGAATTGGTCCGATATAGTTTGGCATGGAGCGAACGGCGTATTGATCGAGCCGATAGCCGCCGCAAAATACTCAGCCGAGGCGATAGTGAAAATGGGTGGTGAGCATACTGAGTGGCGCGTAGTTGACATACCAACAGAGCTAAAGCCTTGGTTGAAGCTCGCGGATTATTGCGAGTACGATGGAATGACCTGTTTCCCCACCAGCGATAGTCCGGGCGGAGACGAAGTGGGTTGGCTAGTTGCCATTGGACAGACGCCAGAGGAGACAATAAAGAAGCTAAACAAGCACGCTGATATGTTACCAGATGGTATGGATGCAAATACTGAATGTTTAGCATATGTTTTAAAGGAGATACAACAGCTTAGAAAGCAGGGTATTAAGTTTGGAAGCGACCCGATACCTAGTCCTGGGTTGGTGATGGTGGATTAGGTTTGGCGGTGGATTTGAGAGCTTCGCGTGTCTTTTCAATCTCTCCCTTGGTGAACTCTATAGCCGTGGCGAATGCGCCTAAGACATAGCACAGAACAGCGGCTTCGTTGCACACGAGGGTTGACTCCTCGACCAGCACTTTGTGTTTGGCCTCCAGGTCGACGTAGGCGCTGCGTAATTCGTGGTTTTCCTTGGCTAACGTGTATGCACGCGACATTTGGTCTTGAACTGCTTCTGTCAATTTGCGGTGTGTCGCCTCCAGTTCGCGGTGTTGCGCGAGGAAGTCAGCTCCGCAGTTATCAGCGCCCAACAAAGCGTCTGCCTGTTTTGTATACCATTCTGGGTGCGGATGAACGCTTTGGACTCCGCTGAAACGCTTTATGAATTGTCGCATCGCCGCGCACGCCGCCTCCACCTCGGCCAAGTGGCGCAGTTCTCGGGCGGCTTGTTTTACATCCGATAACGCTGGCGGCATATTGGCTGTGTCGTGCTCAATTCGATCCGCCAACTCGTTCAACTGCTCGCTACGCTGTGGTGTGGGTGTGTTCATGGTTGGTTTTCCTTCATCGCTCGCTGTGGCGTTGGTTCGGACTGGCTATATTGGAGAATGTAAATGGCCACTAACATTCCAAAAATAGCTACTTCATGTCTGCCGATTACAAAGTTCAAACAGGCTATGCCCGCATTGAGTAAGGATATAATTAGAAGAGCACGGTTCATGGCTGCAACGAGTTGATGGTGGACAGGGCGTGGTCGATGATTTCTATGTCTGATTTGGTGAGGTAGCGCCCATACACTGGTGGATCGTTTGATGTTATCTTGCAATGATTCAAGGCGTCCTTGGCCTCCTGCAACGCCGATTCGAGCTTGGCTATCTTGTCGGTCATGTGCGAGAAGCCTTGTCCGATTTCTGCCAACGTGAACTCCTGCCAGCCAGCATCAGAACCAGCTCCGTCAATAGAACTGTCCGGCGCGCCGCTGCATTTGATTACAAGGTCTCGGACTTCATTCTGGAAGTCCCCAATTTCTTTGTCGTGCTCATCCAACGCTTTTTTCAATTGCAACTCACGCTGCACGTAGGCCGACTCAAGTTCTTCACGGGACCAGGATTTAATGTCGTCAGTCATTTTATTGTGGTGGGGTGTGTGGCGCTTTTTGCAGCACCAGTTTTTCCAGCGCGGCAATACGCGCCTGAAGGTCTGCTATGGTCTTGTTCACCAGGGTTCCATCCTCTCGAATCACTAACACTGGCGTTCCAGGATTATCTGCGCCGCACGCTAGGTTCCCGTTACCGCAATAAAATCCAAGGTCATAAGTGCACGACATCATACCCCAGCGCCAGTCGTGACTGCCATTGCCTTGGTGGTAGTGATACCAGCGCATCGTTGGCGTATCGTCGCGCTGAATTGTGATTCCGTCTGACGCAAACGACCGGCCGTTGACCCGAATGCCGTCCTTCTGGCTATACAGGTCTATGCTCTGCTCCATCCAGAAAAAGTCATGGACGCTCAGTTGCACGCCGGGGATAATCGCGTCAGCACCAACCGCCACACCGCCAGCCCAGGGACCGACCACGCCCATCTTGATGAAGTCTTTGTTTATTTTGTTGTCATAAACAGCCAAGTAGCTTCCCTTGGCATCCACGCCGTCCACCGCGCCGGTTGTGGCGTAGTCCAGCCCAAGCTGGACATAGTGGGTGTCGCCTGTCTCAAGCGGGTCGTTTGCAAGGTCATAAAACAATCCACCATCCACATCAATGGACGGCTTGTTAAAGACCAGTCTAGTTAAAGTTTCTGTTGGCAACATATCATTCTTCTCCTATAATTATTAGTTTCATTTGAACCGCCCTTCTTATTAGGTCTGCCGTACAATGCACATTGAGCTTCTTGTAGAGACTTGACCGCTGATTCACGATAGTGCGGTACGTCACCCCCTGCTCAATGGCGATTGTTTTGTTAGGTGCACCGTTAGCTACTAGCCGTAGGACTGATAGCTCGCGCGGAGTGAGCTTTACTTGTAGTTGTTTTTCCATAGTAGTCTTTGAGGGCACTCAGAAGCGTTGCTAGAGAGCCGTAGTTTCGTTGCTTATCGCCAGGAAAGATTACGGTGAACCATTCATGGTCAGGGTCGTAGCGGATGGTTAGTTTGTTCATGTTTTTGTTACCTTAATAACGCCTTCTTTAGCGAGTTTGTCTTGTATTCCTGGTAAGAAAAGCATCCACGCCTCTTTTTCACCTGGCATCTTCCACATCACTCTACTTATTTGCTGTGTCTCCTCCAGGTGGCGCAAAATATTAGCCGTTTCGGACCAGTTGCAATCAATTTCGACCAGCTTCCGCATGTCTTTTTCTAGCATCCAGCCGCCATTGTGTTGGATTGCTTCCAAGGCACGTTGCTGGATGGCAGCTAGTTCGTTTCGTCCAGCCGCCTGTGAAAGACGTGGCATGTTGACCTCAATAAGGTCGAGAAATGAAACGGCGAGTTGTAGAAGCTCGTCCGTAAAGAGAAGCATGGGTTTTGGTGAGACTGCGTCTAAAAGCATTGCTACCTTGAAAAGCTGAAT
>QHXS01000157.1 GCA_003223975.1 Acidobacteriota bacterium | reverse complement strand
TTGTTCGTTATCTCTTACCTCAGCAGAACGCCCAGAAGGTGGGCCAACCGAATTCTCCTAGACCCTGACCATGCGTACCTCAAAGACTTCAAGGCATTCAAGAAAGCCCTTGACTCCATGTACTCAGACCGTAACCTCAAGCAAAAAGCCCGAGACCGACTCGGCCAATTGGAACAAACCAAGTCTGTCGCAGCCTATGCTGCGGAATTTCAAGAAACCGTCATGCCCCTGGACCTCGAAGACGACTCTTTGATGTCCATGTTTTACCGAGGCCTCAACTCTGGAATTAAGGAGACTTTGATTTCCTTCCCAGAAGCCAAAACCTTCGACGAATTGTTGGACCAATGTGTCTCCATTGATCAAAGGCAGTTTGCCCTCCGCAAAGAACAAAAAACCACAGCATCTCGTTCCAAGGCCCCTGGCAATAGCACCGACGGCTCAAAGCCGTCTAGCAATTTCAAGAAACCAAGTCATTCTGGCACCCCCTACAGTCGTCCCGGTAACGCTAGTCACCCCCGTGGTGATAGTCAACCTAGCTCACGCTCCAAGCCAAGTTCAAGTTCAAGTCGCCCCCGCGGTCCCGTTTCAGAGGAGGAAAGAGCCCGCCGCGAAGCAAACAACCTTTGTTACAGATGTGGTTCCTCAAAGCATATGAGAATCGACTGTCCCTTGAACAAAAAGGATGTTACTTCCTCAAACGTTTACGCTGCTCGTCCCCCTACTCCAGCTCCTGAATATACTCTCCCGTCGCCTCAGGAAAACTGGTTGTCTCAGGATCCGAAGAGGCCAACCTCTTGAGACCAAGCTCTGCCGCCTCAAAGATAATAGTTCATGTCCTTACAGTTGCCTGTCTACTCCTAACGGTTTCCATTATCGGTCTTCCCCGCACTCTCAAAGCTTTATTAGACTCCGGTGCTTCGCTAAATCTAATACATGAGGATTTAGTCCGCGCATTGGGTCTTACAACTCAACCATGTCACCCCATCTACGTTACCATTGCGAACGGTTCAAAGTTAATTCATGCCAACCGTGTCGTTACACTCAAGTTCACCCTCGGTGGTGTCGAACACCACGAGACCTTCCTAGTTGCTCCCCTCGGTTCCAATCAGATGATCCTGGGAATGCCTTGGCTCGAAAGGGTCAACCCAAATATCGATTGGAAGAAACGCACCCTCACGTACCGCGACCCTACTGTCCCCAGTATTCCCGGTACTATTATCAAGCCTATGGCGGCTGCGCCGCCACCATGTCCTCCTACGCTGCCATGTCCTCCTAGCAATCCCGCACCTCCGAACACAGTACCCGCGCCCCGTTCGCCAACTGTGTCGGATGAGCCCGAACCATGCAATCCAAGCCCCACGCAAACCAAGCCACGCCCCCGTGTCAAGCCCGTGCCATGCAATTCTGCGCCTTTTCGCAGATCCTCCCCACGCAAATCCCGTTATCCGATCCCCATTTCTATGACTACGCGCATCGAGAAAGGCGACATTGTCTTCCTCGCATTTGTTAGAGAAATCCCCGAAGCGGAACTCAATTCCCTCACGTCAGGAAAAGCCCCCGAGATTCCTGAATGTTACAAAGACCTTGCCAAAGTATTTTCGGAAACGGAACCCACCAAGTTGCCCCCGCACAGAGGCCACCTCGACCATCACATCCGATTGGAGGATGGTGCCAAGCCTGTTTACGGCCCGATATACAATCTCTCGGAACTTGAACTCAAAGTCCTCAAGTCCTATCTAGCCGAGAAAATGAAAATGGGTTTCATACGCCCTTCCACGTCCCCCTACGGTTCCCCCGTCTTATTTGACAAGAAGCCGAATGGCAGCCTCCGCTTATGCGTCGACTACCGCGCACTGAATCGGGTTACTATCAAGAACCGGTACCCTATTCCCCTCATGACAGAAATCATGGACCGCATCAAAGGCGCCACGGAGTTCACGAGACTAGATATCCGAGATGCGTTCAACCGTTTACGAGTCGCCGAAGGCGACGAAGCAAAGACAGCCTTCCGCACTAGGTACGGCCACTACGAGTACCTTGTCATGCCCTTCGGTCTATGCAATGCTCCCGCCACGTTTCAAGCCTACATCAATAACGCCCTCCGTGATTATCTGGACGAATTCTGTATCGCGTATATGGATGACACCCTCGTGTATACGAAGGGCTCTCATGAAGAACATGTCGAGCACGTTAGAAAGGTGCTTCAACGTCTCCAGGAGCACGAGCTATACGTCAAGCTCGAGAAGTGCGAATTCAGCGTCCAAAGAACCAATTTCCTCGGTTTCATTATCTCCCCAGAAGGCGTCGAGATGGATCCTGCACGCATTGCCACCATTCTCGATTGGCCCGTTCCCAAGTCTGTCCACGATATCCAAGTCTTCCTTGGCTTCGCTAACTTCTACCGCCGATTTATCGAAGGCTATTCCCGTGTGGTCTTACCGATGACCAATCTCCTCCGAAAGTCCAACAAATTCTTATGGACTTCCCAAGCTCAAGAAGCGTTTGAGAAACTCAAAACATCATTTACCACGGCCCCGATTCTCAAGCACTTCGATCCAGATCTCCCTGTCACGTTGCACGCAGACTCGTCTGGTGCCGCAATTTCTGGCATTATTAGCCAACCCCATGACGGAGTTTTACACCCCGTAGCATTCTGGTCGCGTAAATGCATACCGGCCGAGTGCAACTACGATATTCATGATCGTGAGATGCTCGCGATTATTGAATCCATGAAGCATTGGCGCCATTACCTCGAAGGCGCCAAGTACCCCATTCAGATACGTTCCGACCACAAGAACCTCGAAACGTTTATGACTACCAAGATGCTCAACAGGCGCCAAGCACGTTGGGCAGAATTCCTCGCGAACTACGACTTTGTCCTAGTTCATATCAAGGGGACTAAGAATCCCGCCGATGGACCTTCACGCCGTCCCGACTATATGGAAAATGTGGAGATCCCCACCGGTACCTTGATCCCACGCTCAGCTCTTCGGATGCTGTACCCCGATTCCCATGTCACCGCCATTATTACCGCTACCACCGCCACACCGCTGGAAACGTTCCCAAGTCACATTGGAGTGCACGCCAATACGACCCCCGAATCTTCCTTGCGTTCACGTTTTATCAAGGCCCTTGAGAAGGACCCCCTAGCCCAAGAATATCGCGATAACCCTCCCAAGCCATGGTCATGGCAGGACGACGGACTCCTCCTACATGACAACCTTGTTTACGTTCCGCATGACGATGCGTTACGCGTCGAGCTGATGCAGATGCATCACGACGATCCCCTAGCTGGCCATTATGGAGAGGCCAAGACCCTTGAATTGCTGCTACGCAATTATTATTTCCCAGGTATCACCTCGTACGTCAAGAAGTATGTCTCTACGTGCGACCTATGTTCCCGCGGCAAGTCTCCGCGCCACCTCAAGCACGGCGAGCTTGCACCGCTCCCAGTTCCCTCTAGTCCATGGAAAGGCATATCCTGCGACTTTGTCACCGACTTACCCATCTCTAAGGGATACGACTCTTTGTTCGTAGTCATCGACAGACTCACCAAGATGTGCCATCTTGCCCCTTGCAACAAAACAACTTCCGCGCCCGAGTTTGCTAAGATGTTTTTGCACCATGTTATTCGCCTCCACGGCATTCCTGACTCTATTGTCTCCGACCGTGGTTCCATTTTTACTTCACAATTTTGGAACGCCTTGACCAAGTCCCTAGACCTCAAGAAACGTCTCTCCACCGCTTTTCATCCTCAGACGGATGGGCAGACGGAAAAAATGAATCAAACTGTCGAGCAGTATCTCCGTATCTATTGCAATCACCAGCAAGACAACTGGTCTGATTTGCTTTCCCTCGCCGAGTTTTCGTACAACAATGCCCAGCACTCGAGCATTGGTTGTTCTCCCTTCTATGCCAATTACGGCTATAATCCCAAGTTTACTGTCGACCTCAAGAAATTCGACAAGTATCCCGTCCCTGCGGCCCAAGACATGGCCCAACGTCTCAAGACTCTCCATGAGGACCTCGTTGAGCTTATTAAAGTTGCTCAAAACCAGCAAGCCAGGTACTACGATGCCAAGCACAAGCGCATCGAATACAAAGTTGGAGACAAAGTTTGGCTCCTGTCTCCTAACATCCGCACCCAGCGCCCAAGCAAGAAGCTTGATTGGAAACGCCTCGGCCCATATCCTATTCTAGAACGGATTGGTACCCAAGCCTATCGATTAAAGCTTCCCCTGTCAATGAAAATCCACCCCGTCTTCCACGTTTCGCTGTTGGATCGCTATGTCGAATCCGACATTCCCTCACGCATTCAACCGTCTCCGCCTTCAGTTGTCATCGACAACGAGTTGGAATATGAAGTTGAAGAAGTTCTCGATTCCAAGTTTATCCGCAAGCGTTTATTTTACCTTGTCAAGTGGAAAGGCTACCCGATTTCAGAGAATTCCTGGGAGCCTGTTTCTCATCTCACGCACTCCAAAGATCTTATTGCCAAGTTTCGTTCTCAGTACCCGAACAAACCCTCAGCGCCATTGCCGACCCCAGAGTCTGATCAACTCCGGAGGAGTCAACGAACACGAAAGGTCAATTTCGTTGGTACTTTTACTACGCATTACTATTGAGTCTCGCGTCAATGTCTGTCTTCTTGTTTCAATGTCTGTTTTCACGCTACGGTTCTAGTTTTATTCTATGTCTCAGATGTAACTGGCTCAGCGGACCTCGCCTCTAAGGAGGGGGGTATTGTCAGAGTGCGCCCCCACGTCGGGTGGTGCCGACAAGCTGACGTCATCTTCTACATTGTTTACTTACTTTATATATATCCATAGCCCACGCCATAGTTCCCTAGCTTCGAACCTTATACACCTTATACCTTCACGTACCTTGTACACTCTGTAACCTTGTCCAAGTCCACGTCCTTGTTAACGCGCAACAACCAGCTGAGCAGTGTCTCCATCGACTAACCCCGGTGGATCCACGCCTGCCCCCTGATAATTTTCGAAGCTCAACCACTGCCCCAGGTCGGTTGTTTCCGCGTTCCTCGTCTTTGTTATTGTCACCTTGTTATTGTCAAGCAACGCGTCCACGTTTTGAACCATGGCCCCTCCCAAAGGCAAAAGTGCTGCGGCCCGCAGCAACCCCTCGGCTCCCAGTCTCCCTGAGGAGCCTGAAACCCATGAACACCTGGAACCCCTCGATGACGACAACGGCACGTCATACACCCCTGACCTTGAAGATGAGCTTGCTCATCTTAGGGAAGCTCTCGCTGCAGCTCAAGACCGTATCGTCACCCTTGAACAGGGCAACCCCGCTGCCGCTGTTCCCCCCGTTCCCGCGCCTCCTGTTGTTGTCGCTGTTCCCCCTGTTGCTGCGCCTCCTGCCGCTGCTCCCCCTGTCGTCCCCCTTCCCCCTGCCGTTACTGCTCCCATTTCTACCCGCTCTGCCCCCATGGTAAACAAACCCGCAGAATTCAACGGAAAGCTCTCGGAGTACGCCACGTTTATCTCCCAATGCCTCCTCGCGTTCACCATGTATCCTACTGCATACGGAGAGGATAAGGAAAAGGTTTTATTCGTTATCTCTTACCTCACCGGAACACCCAGAAGGTGGGCCAACCGAATTCTCCTAGACCCTGACCACGCGTACCTCAAGGATTTTAATGCGTTCAAGAAAGCCCTTGACTCCATGTACTCAGACCGTAACCTCAAGCAAAAAGCCCGAGACCGACTCGGCCAATTGGAACAAACCAAGTCTGTCGCAGCCTATGCTGCGGAATTTCAAGAAACCGTCATGCCCCTGGACCTCGAAGACGACTCTTTGATGTCCATGTTTTACCGAGGCCTCAACTCTGGAATTAAGGAGACTTTGATTTCCTTCCCAGAAGCCAAGACCTTCGACGAATTGTTGGACCAATGTGTCTCCATTGATCAAAGGCAGTTTGCCCTCCGCAAAGAA
>QHXS01000098.1 GCA_003223975.1 Acidobacteriota bacterium | reverse complement strand
TCCGCGAAGCAAATGAGCTTGGCATGATCGATGGCGTGACGACGAACCCATCGCTGGTCGCTAAAGAAGGCGACGTCGACTTTAAGGAGCATATCGCGAAGATCTGCTCGTTGGTGAAAGGCGATGTGTCAGCCGAAGTGACCGCTCTCGACACCGAGGGCATGTTAAAAGAAGGCCGTGAGTACGCGAAGATAGCGTCCAACGTGGTTGTTAAATGCCCGCTGACGCTCGATGGCCTAAAAGCAACCCGTATCTTAACGCACGAAGGGACCGGTGTGAACGTAACGCTTTGCTTCTCGGCAGCTCAGGCGATCCTGGCCGCTAAGGCAGGCGCCAAATACATCTCACCGTTTATCGGCCGGCTGGATGACATCGCGACCGATGGGATGCAGTTGATACGCGATATCGTCCAGATCTACGACAATTACGATTTCGATACGCAGGTTCTTGCGGCGTCGATCCGCCACCCGATGCACATCGTGGATTGTGCCCTCGCACGCGCAGATGTTGCGACGATCCCATTCAAAGTTATTAAGCAGCTTGTTCAGCACCCGCTCACGGATAAAGGCCTGGATGCGTTTCTTTCGGACTGGAAAAAGAGCGGCCGATCGTAATTTTCTAATTTCAAATTCCTAATTCCGGTCAGGTTTTCAAAAGCTCTTTCAATGTGCCCTGGTGTGCGGCTGCATCAAGGTCCAGTTGAAGCGCGGACTGGTACTTTGCCTTAAAGCCCTCGTCCTCATCCTTCATAGAAATCAGGTCGCGAACCTTCTCGATGTGAAGCTTAACGGCCTCATCTGTAACACCGTCCTTCTGATCGAACATCTCATCTATCTCGACGATGAGTGTCGAGAACTTTCTCAGCCAGGCAAAATCCTCGCTTTCCAAAAGTATGTTGAGAAACTGGCCTGCGTTTACCGGTCCATTGATTCCCTCATATATGGCTCGTTCGTGATCCAAAAGGGATTTGTGTAGTTTAAGCAGAGAATCGCGTCCACTCTTCAAGATTTCCTTGCGTTCCATATCAAATATTCTAACCTTACTAATCAACAATTAATACCCGGCTAAGCTTTGTATATTAGCTGGCTAATGCTAGATTATTAGGCGGCTAAACATTGAATATTAGAAGGGTTCGTTTCTGCATTAAACATCAATGATTTAGCAGTTAAAGTGCTTTATGAAGATCGAGGAAAGTGTCAGTTATTTGCTCGCAAAGCTAACGGTCGCCCATCGGAATCTGCTTGAAAAGTCGGTGACGCAGGTCGGGCTGCACAGCGGCCAGGTCTTTGTTTTGATGGAACTTTGGAAGCAGGACGGCCAGCGTCAGATCGACCTCGCCGATAAGCTCAACCTCGCTGCGCCAACGGTCAATAAGATCCTCGGAGGCCTTCTCGAAGGCGATTATGTGACGCGGGAGCGATACGAAGACGACGGTCGCTCAACACGCATCTTTCTCACCGATAAAGGGGAAAATGCTAAAGCTTTGGTTGAGGAAAAATGGACGGAGATAGAAGAGCAGACCGTCCTCGGAATGTCGTCTACCGAGGCATTGATCTTCAAACAACTTCTGCAAAAGCTCATGGGCGCCGACCTTTAATTACGCTTGGCGGATGATTTCTGGTATAAAATCGACTCATTGGAACATCTTGAAGAGGCCGATATGAAGATATTGCTGGCAACCGATGGGGCGAAACAGAGCAATGCAGCGGTCGACATGCTCAAGCGGCTGGTGATACACGACGGCGATCACATAACCGTTATCAGCGTAGTCGACCTAGCGATGCCGATGGCGATGGATATTTACGGCGGATATCTACCTGACACGACCGAGTTCGAAAAAGCGGCCAAAGAAAACGCAACTCGGATCCTTGCTGAAACAGAGAAGAGCCTTCGGTCCCAACTCGGCGAGAAGAAGGTCGATATCGCGACCGAGCTACTGATCGGCTCGCCCGAGAGCCGGATCGTCGAGATGGCTGACGAGATCAAGCCTGACCTTGTCATAGTTGGCTCGCACGGTTACAGCGGATGGGAACGTTTACTGCTCGGTTCGGTCTCGGACGCAGTGGTGCACCATGCACCCTGTTCGGTGATGGTCGTTCGCTGCCCTTCCGAATAAGCCATGCAAAGCGAACCGGTTACCGTCATTTCGCGGAAATATGACTTAAGTATTCGGCGGAGTTGGCGATGCAAGCTGGTCGAACAATCGGGATCTCTTCTTGTTCTTCTCGGCGACTTTCACACAGGCATCGAACATCCCGACCTCGGCCTGATTCAAAAAGGGACCGTTTCGCGCGAATATTATTGGCTCGATCGCTGGTATAACGTCTTTCGATTCGAACATCCCGACGGGCGCTTTCGAAATTTCTACTGCAATATCAACACGCCGCCCACGTTTGAGAACGGCGTGCTTGACTACGTCGATCTAGATCTCGATCTCATTGTGTGGCCGGACGGAAACGTAGTCGTGCTCGACGAAAAAGACTTCGCGGAAAATGCCGCGAAATTTGATTATCCCAACGACGTACGCGCGAACGCACTCAAAGCCCTCGACGAACTAAAACGAATGATCGAGGACCGCGAATTCCCTTTCGACAGCTTTTAGTTACATAAGCCGCGATCGACGTAACGTTTGCTGCCACTTGAGCTGAGGTAATAGCACCCACCCATAGGCCCGCGAATGTACGATTTCGCCGCCGAACCACCATGGTCCGGTTCTGATGCCGTCGCCTCCGGAGCTTTGACAGGCGCAACCTCAGTTTTGATCGGAGCTGTCTGCGCTTCAGTTGCCGGAATAGTCGCAGCCGCATCCGTTTTCGCAACCTGGTCGCCTGTGGGTTTGCTCAATTTCGAAACGAGCGCCCTTTTTGCCGGCGCACGTGTTGCCGTAGCCTGATCACGCATTTCGAACACGCTGTTGTTTAGATCAAGCGAATCGGTTGATGCGCTTTGCGCTGCTGGTTCGTTTATTCTTAGGCTGTCATCTGTCGAACTGCGCGCACCGGCCTTTTGCGAAGCAGAAACGGCGGGGTCAGGCATTGAAGAACGGAACATGCCCGCCTGTGCAAAACCGAAAACGGCGAGCATCCCGACGATAATGATGCAGAGCCAGAACAGCGGCCGCGTCGCAGCAACCTGCCGTTTCATGAACGATTGTGTGGTGATCGAGATATTCCCGTCGACTTCGCCGGTCGAAACAAATTCCTTGCCGCAGTTGTCGCAAAATCGCGACCACGGCTCCTGTACCGAATAACATTTTGTGCAGATCTTCGAACTGTAATGATCCATAACGCTTAACCTCCCGCGTTTAGTACTTTCCGCCCGCTGAACTGATCAGCCTGGCTACAACAAATTGGCGATTTTTTGGGGGCGGTAGAAATCGAGCAAAGCCGCAAAACGAACGATCTCGTAAAGCGATCTGCAGTGGGCAACAAGTTATTTGGAGTTTTCCCGAGGTTGTCCAATAAGGACGTGTTCCGATTATGAATGTTATATCACATATCTGAAGCGGCAAGGAAATGTATTTCAGAAAATGTTTAACGCGGCTGGATCCGAAGAACGTAGCTGCAGACAGCCAGGCCGACGCCCGGTTTTAAGGGGACGCGCTGGCCGGTCGCCAATTCGTACGTCCCGATCATTGCATTATTACGGCCTTCGTTTACGACCCAGAAATTTCCCTGGCCGTCGGTGCCAATGGAAATATGCCGGCGGCTTATCTCCGGGTCGCCCGATAAAGCGATGTCAACAGGTTTCGAACGCGAACCGCGTCCGATGACGATCTCTTTACTGAATATCGGAACGACGTTTTGCCGAACGTTGTTCAGCCAGATCTCGAGCTTATAAAGCTCGGCCACCCGCGGTCGAACATTCGTCATTTGCTCGCCTTCTTCGGCACCGATCGGCACAACGGCATCAGGAAGCGAACTTGGAACTTTTCCAGGATCACGTCGAACGGTTTCGAATCCGGTTCGCGATGGCATCGGCGGAAGATGATCCGACGGGGGTGGGATTATGTTCGGGCTTGTCGTTCGCGCATTTGCCGACTGCGGCTGCGGTCGCGATTGCGATTGCGGCTGTGATTTTACGTCGGGCAGATTCTTCGGCCGCGCAAGCACACCGGTTTTGTTGCTTGTCGAATCTTCCCAGCTATGCTGGATGCGAACATCGCCGCGTTCCAACGTGGCGTCGATGCGTAATTCGATAACGAACGATTTCGTCTCGAGCTTTTTCTTTCCTGCGATCTCTTTCGCACGCTCGGCGAGTATGTGATACAAGCCTTGTTCCAGCCCGCGGCGTTTCACGCCCTGCCATTCTTTATCGTCGTCCGCGTTGAGAAAGATCGTGTATTCCGACGGAATTATGGTCGTTCCCTGCGGAAGCGGGAGCATTTCCTTCTGCATTACGGCCTCGACCGCACGCGCGATCTTGACGATAAATTCTTCGGCCTGGCTTCGCGGCTTTACCTGCGCGTCACGAGCGGCATTTTCGAGCACAAGCTCCGCCGACTCGCCATCTATCCATCGCCTTACTTTTTCAAGAACGCTCATAAGAACCAACCACGGACGCACAGAGACACAGAGCAAAGCAACTGAAAATTGAAAGTGGAAAATGGAAAGTTAATAGCCGAAAACTTCTCCGCTTGATATTTTCCATTTTGAATTTCTCTGAATTCCAGCTAATCCAGATCGACGTACTTTTTATTCAGCCAGCCGCGGTTGGTCGTAAGCGGCGTACCGCGATCACGGCCCTGCTCGATCACATCAACTTGATACCAATTATTCTGCGTTTTTACAATCCGTACCCTGGAATTTTTGGTGACCACTCCTATCGGGTCGTTGTCGGAGCTTGGATCCGGCCGCAGGTTAATGTCGGTGTTGGCGTGTCCTGTCTGGTCGCCGAAGATGCTCGTTATTTCCTGGTAAAGCGGATGATGCGTTACGTAATAATAGCCGCCGTACGCGAGGCCGCCGAAGGTCCCAACAACGATAAGAAGTGCGATCATCGCTTTTAACAACCTGCGGCGCTTTTTCGGTTTCACATAAACGACCTCTTTAATGACAGGCTGGCCGTTCGTCACAAGGACCTCCCTTTGGATCGGTGCCGGGGCAGGTTCGTCTGTGAATTCTATCGGCAACGGCGAATCTTCGACCTCAACGACTCTGGGATAGTTAGGAACGCGGTTTTCGATCAACGGATGCCGCATACGAAGATCGCGCGACGTATCGAATTTCGGTTTTTGCGGTGCAAGAGGCGAGTATCCTTGAGCGACGTGGGCCTGCGGACGCTCATGCAATTTGGCACGTATCTGCGTAGCGATCTCACCATCGGCGGCTATGCGTCGAACGCCTTCGAGGTCGGACCAAAGCTCTTCGACCGACTGATGACGTTTTTCGGGTTCGGCGGCGGTCGCACGTATAAGCACACGCTTGAGTTCGTCGGCCCATTCCTCGTCTCGCGACGTCAAAGGCAGATCAGTGATCTGCTGATTCGCGTAAAATCTCGGCGCTTCGCACGTAAGCAGCGTATAGATCGTTTTCCCCAATGAATAGATGTCCGCCGCCGGCGTCAGCGAAGTTACCGTCATCACACTTTCGCCGATCGTCATCGGGCTGTGTTCGGGCGGTGCGTATATGTTCGTGCCGACACGTGTGATCGGTGCATCGGAAAGATGGACGCGCGCGACACCGAAATCGGCGATCTTTACCGTCTCCCGGTCTTCGGTGAGCAAAAGGTTTTGCGGTTTGATGTCGCGATGGATGATCCCGTTTCGATGCGCGTGGCCGAGGCCGGCACAAACCTGCTCGATGTATTTCAACGCATCCTGCACCGTCATTACGCGTTCGCGGCAAAGCTTTTGCAGGTCGCCGCCCGCCATGTATTCGAGAACAAGGTAGTGAAAGATCGTGCCCTTTAGGTCGCGGGCCGTTCCGTGGCCGAGGCGGCTAATAATATTCGGATGACGGACCCGATCAAGCGCGACGGCTTCGTTCTGGAAATTTTCGACCAGTGTGCGTTCAAGGTCGGCGTCGAGGTCATCCTGCAGGAAAACGTTTAGGGCTTTAATTACGACTTCGCTGTGAGGCGTATTCGGAGCGGCGAGGGTATCGCGGGCAAGGAAGATCTCGGCATAACTGCCGCGCCCCAGTTCCCTTTCAATGTTGTATCGCCGGTCAAGCCGGCAATTGCTGAGTGAAAGCTCGCGCATCGTACGTGGGAAAGCGTCAAAAATAGCCGCTATTTCCAATACGACATTATAGATTCAAAGTTCGGAAAAGACATTGTCTTTCGTAGCGGCGTATCCGCGTTTCGCGGGAAATAGCCACGTCCTTCAAACAAGAAAGGACGTTAAAACGCCCTTCTTCTCACCACTGCGTTTCCTGCCCCCGCCGTAAACGGCGTGGCTATTTGCCCCTCGGGTAAAAACCAACATTTGTTGTTCCCAAACCGCCTCTTCCTCCCTTATCACTGATCGTCATCAAGACTTCGACTTCGGGGGATAGTTTTTCAATAGCTTCGCCATTGCCTTATCGAGTCTCTTTCGGTTGTTGTCAGGGTTCTTGCTCGGGTTGAGCTGTTTTGTTGCGGTGCCGGTCCAGACCTGCTTTTTTCGAAAGATGTCATAAAAGTCGAGAACGAGCGTTCCGACATTTATCGTGCGGGGTACGGTTGTCATCGAGCCCAGACCCCAACCTAAACCCCACCACCAACCACCGCCGCCATATGAATGCCATTCTGTCTGTTTGTCCAGGGCGATCTGATAGGCGATGTAAAGGTCCGGGATGCCCTCGCTTACTCGTTGCAAACCTTTCCCAGCAAGCTGATTGTCAATAGACGCTTTGATCTGGCTATCCATCATCTGGCTCGGATACTTAACGCCCGGTACGTCGGTCCACGAGTAGGTCTTGTATCTCATGAACTCGCCTTCCGGCAGGTAGTTGTATCGGATATCCTGCGCCGAAACGATAGCGGCGAGCAGGAACATTGCACCCGAAATTAATGTCACTCTTGTGATCGATCGCATGATTTTCATTTTTAATACCTTATGTCCTTCAAAGAATAAGTTCGCTACCTTCGACGAAAAAGAAACAGGCTGTAGGTCAGGCCGACGATATTTGCATGCGCATCCGAGCATGTAGTGCAGTGCTGGCGCTCGTAGAACATGTCGATGGACGACCATCTCCACATCGGAATCTCGGCGCCGCCGCCGAATTTCGTTATATTCCACGTGTCGAAATGAAAGTCGCGGTAAGCCTCGGCATGCGCATAAGGGGAAATTCTGAAATTTCCTATCCGGAAACGCTTTTCCAGCCGTAATTTATTCCGATAGCGAAATCGAAATTCCCCGCCGAGCCAGCGAAATTCGATCCGATTTCGATCTGCCAGCAGAAACCTGTTTCCGAAGTGAAGTCGCGGGGTCGCCTCCACGACGATCCTGTGCTCGGCGATGGTGCCAGACGAGTCGGATGATCTCGAAAATTCATAGAACGAACCGAAAACCATTCGGTGGCGCTTGTCCGAATTTGGCTCGTCATCGATAAGGCTGAACACCGGCTTTAATCGAAAGCTTGCGCCGCCGCCGATCTTGGTTTTGTAGCTTGCCGTTTGCTCGGTTTTCTCTTTACCAATATAGAACAGAAAACGAGTGTTTCTGTTCAGATCGAAATTCACATCAAATTCGGGGTCAAACTCGAACACCGCCGAATCGCTTTGCGAGAAACCTTGGATCGTGCACAAAAGTATGAAAACGAACAGAACCGTAAGCCTTGAGCTCCGAATGAATTGCATAGTGCGATGAAATCTTCGATCAATGCAAAAGATGATGCCGGCGGGCATGGGGGGTTTGACAGTACCGGAATCGTGAAAAGTATATCCCGTAACGGTTCGGTGGAAACTGTTAAATGTTACAGGTAGCTGGAAAGCATGAAATACTTCACTCCCAAAAGAGCGGAGCCAGGAAGCTCTGAAATGAGCCGTTCATCTTTTGCCTGGCTATTGCTCTTTCGAATCGCTTGATTGTTCGATAGAATGGCAACAAATCTGTCCCGCATTTCGTTATCTTTCTAGCCAATGCAGAACGCTCCGCAAACAACCAAAAAAGGCATTTCGGCTGACTGGCTTGTTCGCGGCGTCCTGACAAAGATCGGGGATATTTTCGATCGGCTCACTGGGCGCGGGTACAAGCCTTCGAGTTCCCTTGCGACAAGCGAGTTGATCGAGCGGATGAAATTCCTGATGAACTCGGAAGCTCAGACGGAAGATGGCCGCATTTTCGTGCCGCACAACGTCAAACTGAAAATGCAGTGGGACAAGTTTTCAACCGATTCTACGGAAGCACTGCGAGCTCTCGAGAACGAATTCCTGATCGCCGCTGTCGACCACATCAACGACAAACGCTATTACACGAAGGCTCCGCTGCACGTCGAAGCCAAGCCGGACTATTTCACGCAAGGCGTCAAGCTTTTCGTCAGTTTCGATAAGTTCGCCGATGATGACCAGGAAGCTGGGATCAGCGTGGCCGTGCCGGGCGATACACAGGAACAGATCGATATCCCCGCTGATGCGATTCCACCGATCGAGCAAACCATCACGGTCCAGTATTCGTTTGGCGGCAATCCCTTTCAGAAAGAGCTGAAGATCAAACAGGGCGAACGGCTCAGCGTCGGCAGAACGAAGGAAAATCACCTCGCGATCGACGACCCGAGTATTTCGAAGTATCACGCTTCTATCGCGCTCGACCCCAATGGAAGTTTGCTGCTTGCAGACACCGGGTCGACCAACGGAACATTCGTTAACGGGACGCGTATCGCGTATGGGAAGGCCGTGGCCGTAACGGAACGCGACAAGGTGAGATTTGGATTGGTCGATGCATCGTTAAAGATCCCGCCGAAACCGGTGACGGCTACGGCGGTTCCAGAAGATGTTGAGGAGATCCCAAAGACGGAATCTTACACGGTCGGCGACTTCGAATTCACAAAGCGCTCTGAAACGATAGCACCGGCAACAGAAGCAGCTGTCGAGACCGCTGCCGAAGACGAGCCCGCGCCGACCGTCGCTGCGATCGAAATACCAAAGAACGGCGACCAAGGCGTCTCGGCGCAGCCGCCCGTAACACTGTCGAGCATCGAATTGAACAAAGAGGACGAGATCGAGATACCCTGAGATGTTAGCGTTCTTCCTCCAGATCGATTGGGAAAAATATAAACCCGAGGCTTTGTTCGGCGGGCAGGTCCTGGAGCGCACGCCCGCGGGACTGAGCATTATCTATATCATCGGCGTGGGTATTTTGATCGGCTTTCTGCTGATCACCTTCTTCGACCATTTCAATCGCCCGAAATTTCTTTTCGAACACGACCTTCCGCGTGAAGTAAAGAAAAAGCTCACGCAGACTTTGGCAAACCGAAGTATTCGAGTTTGGCAGATCGTGTTTGTTCTGCTCGCGTTTACCGTTTTCGGATTTCAGGCTTACTGGACGTACTTTGCCGGCGACGTGAACGAGCAGTTTCAAGCCCTCGCTTACAAAGATCTTCGCGGACGACGTGCTTCGGCCGCTAACCTTCGCGGCTGGATGTTCGACCGGACCGGCCAGCTCGGCAGCGCGCTTGCTTATTACAAGCTCGACGAGAAAGGCGATATCGTGCGTGCTTTTGCGTTGGATCGCGAGATGGCTCATTTGCTTGGAACCGAGCGCGGCACACCGGGACTCGAACGAACTCTTTATCAACGCGTCGTTGATCCGCTCCCCGAAGCGTGGGAAGTGCTGACGAAGATCAAGCATAAAGAAGACGAGGAAAAGAAGGACGTTCGCATAACTATCGACCGCGATCTCCAGATCTTCGTCGCAAAACAGCTCGAAGGCAAAAAAGGTGCGATCGTCGTGCTCAACCCACAATCCGGTGACATCCTGGCAATATATTCGAACCCTTCCTTCGACCTCAGCAGCGCACAAACCAACGACGAGTTCATCGCTTTGGAAGGAAATAAGCGCGATAAGCCTCTTCTTAATCGCGCAACGCGTGAATTCTACGTTCCCGGTTCGACGTTCAAAACTTTCACGATGATCTCTGCTTTTCGCTCGGGAAAACAGAACCTGACGTTCCCAAGCTATGAGCAGGGTTTCAGACCTTCGCCGAATTCCCGGCCGATCGTTGATGCGACGCAAAAACTGGGACCTGACGGGACGGTTGCGGGATCGTGCGACGGCGGCTGCCAGGAAAAGAACATCCAGTTTGCATACCAGGTTTCGAGTAACCAGTATTTTGCTCAACTGGCGATCGCACTTGGCCGCGAACGATTGCGAGAGACCGCGCAGCTCATAGGCATGGGAACGGCGGATGACCCGGAGGATGCACTGATTCCAAAGTTTTTTCCGCTGGTGATGAACACCAGCAATGCGGCGATCGCAAACGCGCTTGCACCGCAGCAGTCGATGATTGTCACCGGTAAGGGCATTTCGCTTTTCGACCTTGGCTTGGAAGGAATGGGACAAGGATATGCCGGACAAATGACGCCCCTGCAGATGGCGATGATCGCCTCAATTCCGGGCAACATCGAAGGAAAGTTGATGAAAGTGCGTATCGAGGCGGACCTACCGCCGCAGCCGTATGCTCAAGTGCTTTCACCGCAGCAAGCTGCACAGATCCGCGACATCATGTCGACAGTTACCGAAGAACCCGGCGGAACAGGCACGGTCATTTCTGCGAAGCTCGCCGGAACCGGGATTCGAACCGGGGGTAAGACTGGCACGGCCGAAAAACAAGCCCCGCTATATGATGAGAAAACCGGAAAGCTAAGGACTGTAAAGAAAAAACGAAAGAACGATAAGGGCGAGTGGGTCGAGTACGATGCACCCGTTATGTATGAACGTACGGACAGCTGGTTTATTACGATCGCACCGCTTGAGCGGCCGCAGGTCGCGATCGCTGTCGTAGTCGAAGGCGGCGGATTCGGAGCTCGTACCGCTGCGCCAATAGCAGCAAACGTGATCCTGAAAGCACGCGAGATCGGGCTTCTCGGTGATCAATACAAACCGAAAGCGATGCCGCCGAAAGCTCCAGGGAAAAAGAAAAAAACGAAATAATCGATTTTGAAGAATAGAACTTCATCACATTTTTTCATATTGGTTTTGATCGTCATTCTGACGGCGATCTCGCATTACTCCATCTATTACGGCGGGTTGATCCGCGGATATGAAGCGTCGTGGATAACCGGCGTTCGCAATATATCGCTGCTCGCGTTCCTCGCATTCTTGCCGGTCGTGTTGAAGAAAGTCGTTAAGTTCAACGGCAACTGGACGCTTTACACGACCTGTGTTTTGTTGTTTTCTATCGGCCTGACCGTCCAATACCGATTATTCAGCGATCCTGAGTATATTTCGCGAAAAGATAAAGCCGAAGCTCGCGAAGAAAAGATAAAGACACTGCAGCTTCATTACATTCAAGAAAATTATTCGGCAGAGAAAAAACGAATGATGGGTTTGCCGGCAACACCGCCCTCGCCGGTAGACCTCGACGCTGAAAAAGCTCGGCCTTCGGAAGAAACTCTTGGGGCGGTGCTTCTATCAGGAAAGACGATAAATCCGATCCTCGGGATCATCGGCCTGATCGTCGCATTTCTTTTACTCCGCGAAGACCGCGTTCTCGACCTTCTGCAACGAAACGGTTTTGTTATTGTGCTGCTCACGCTTGTGCCGCTAATTCTTGCGGCGATAACTTCGCGCGCCGGAAAATCGATCGGAAACATGACTCCTTGGGAACCATCGAAGATCCCGTTTCTGATCGGATTCGCCGCTGTTCTCGCGATCCTTTACAAAAATCTTGCGCGAACATATTGGGGATTGCCGCGTGCTCGCGATGTACTGCCTCTGGTTTTTATGGCTGCACTGCCATTCTTGCCATTTTTCCTTTTGAAGGACTTCGGGCAAATGATGGTCTTTAGTTCGGTCTATGCCACCCTTTATCTGATCGCTGTACGGAGGTTTTCGCAACGATTCGTTTTGGTCGGAACCGTGCTGGTCGCTGTCGGAGTATTGGTCGTTGGCGCCCTGCCTGAAAAGACGCAGGAAAGCATTCCGCTTTTGCCAACGATGGCGAAACCAGTTAAGGCAGTGTTGCCCGACCGTATTCAGCAGCGATTTCATCTCTGGCTCGACGGGTTTAATCCCCCGACACCTGAAACTGCATGGTGGAGCGACGAATACGATGACTACTACAAACGGCTAAAAGAAACGCTTGCCAAGAAGAACCAAAACCTGGACGAAATGCTGGCGGAGGACCCCGATCTTCAGAAAACGATCAATACCGATGCGTGGTTCGATGTGCTCGCATTCCAACCCGCCCAGGCGACATTTGGCCTGGCGTCCGGAGGGACAACGGGCCGCGGACTTGGCCTCGGCTATCCCGAACTGATTCCGGTCGCGGATTCGGATTACATATTCGCGGCCCTGGCGGAAGAACTTGGACTTTTTGGCGGTTTGTTGATAACCTTTGCACTCATTGTATTTGTAGGAGCGGGCGTGCGAACTGCACTGGATGCACGCGATATGTTCAGCAAGCTCTGCGCTATAGGCTTGGTGGCATTCATTGGTTTTCAGGCGCTCGTTAATATTGGCGGTATCACGCGTGCGTTGCCCATGACAGGTATAACGCTGCCCTTTGTAAGCCATGGGGGATTTTCATTGATCACCAGTTTTGTAATGCTCGGGATGCTCATGGCTATCTCGCACCGAAACGCAAAAGACCGTGAAATAAACAATTCGAATGCATTACCTTAGATAGATGCCATTAAGCAATGCAATAGCTGGATTTATTTGATCCTTGTTATTGGCTTTGGAGCCCATTCGATGCAAAAAGAACTGATCTTTGCCTCCGTAACTGACCGCGGTTTGAGCGACAAGCGGCCGCAAAATGAAGACTCGTTCGCGGAACTGCCGCAGTTCGGCGTGTTTGCAGTTGCGGACGGCGTTGGGGGAGCTAACGCAGGGGATTTCGCGTCGCGGATGGCGATGGAACTTCTAACAGAGGCTGTCGTTAACCGAGCCGATACGATCGACGCAGAAGACCTGCTACGAACTGCGATTACCCATGCGAACAAGTCGATCTTTCAGACAGCCTCGGAGTTGCCACAGCTATCTTCAATGGCGACAACAATTGTTGCACTTCACTTAAAGAGGAACATCGCCACGATCGCGCATGTCGGAGATTCTAGGATCTATCGATTCAGTCCTGAAGGCCAACTGTTTCGGGAAACGAATGATCATTCGGTAGTCGAAGAAGAGGTTCGGGCGGGACGCATGTCGCCCGAGGAGGCGGCGGTGCACCCGAGCCGAAACATCATTAGTCGGGCGATCGGTGCCGAAAATGATGTAGAGATCGACGTTAAGACCTTAATGGTCGAACCAAATACAACCTTTTTGCTTTGCTCTGATGGGATAACGAGGCACATTAACGACGACGAGCTGCAGGCGATCTTCGCGGGCGGCGCAGAACCGCAAAACATTTGCGAACACCTGAAGGAAGTGTGTTACAGCCGTGGGGCCGAAGATAACCTTACGGCGGTGATAGTGCGCACTTTTGCCGAAGGAAACGAAGCTATCGACGATTTCGACGCCACTGTGCCCGTTATGGAAGAGGAAACGGTGGCTTCGGCGCGTACCGCCTATGCTGCTGCGGCGGGCGAGAGAATTGAAAATCTGAAACCTGACACCTCGATCGAAGATACGATCACACAGTATGATCCGGAGGAGACCGAGACCGGCGAGCACGAGGTCACTTCTGAAGAATCGCCATATCAAGAACCGGAGACATCGACCGAGGCTGAAACTGTCGACGATTCGGCAGCTGTCGAGGAATCAGGTCAGGCGGAACCCCAGTTTGTCGAACCACTCCCAGACGCCGACACCGACGAACAGTTTCTTTTGACTGAAGAAGAACCGGCAATCGCCGAACAAGAGCCAAAAGATTTGAGCTCTTATTCATCGTCTAGTGTGGTTGTCCCGGCCCATCACGCCGAAAGCCCACGTGAATTCTCGATGTTCGGAAGCGACGCACAAGAGACGTACGATGAGCCAGGCCCTTCAAAAAGCGGATCTCGGCGAATCCTCTTATCCATCGGCTTACTGATTTTAGGTGGCGGAATCGCAGTCGCCGGGTCGTACTTTTTGGGGTTTATCTCACCGAATCAACCTGTCCAAGTGCCCCAGGTTGAAACAATGAAGACACAGAATATTCCGCTTACTTCCTTCGAAGAATCGCGTCGAGCGGTCGATAAAGACCCCGCAGCTTACGCAGAACGAAGCGGAACGCCTGCGGACGCGGCCGATTTCTACCTGCTTGGCCGATCTTTGATGCTTACGGGGAAACCTGTCGAGGCAAAACATCAGTTTGAATTGGCGAAAGAGCGATTGCCACAGGTGGATGAGAGCGAAAGAAAAACGCTGGGGAATGAGATCGCGTTGGCTTTGGCAGTCGTCGATAATCCGCTTGCAATCGAGACTTTCAAAAAGTACACGGAAGTTTCGACAAATGCGAACACAAATTCTGTCGCAAATTCCCCGATCCGTTAAGCGTTTAGGACCTGACGACGCGCTTCGAATAGAACAATTCCCGCAGACACTGCAAGGTTGAGGCTTTCGACTGGGGACGCCATATCAATTCGTACCACCGAGTCCACTTTTTCGATCAACTCGTCAGATAATCCGAAGGCTTCCGACCCAAATATCAGCATGGTCGGAGTTTTCCAATCGACATTCGTGTGGCGAAGCGTTCCCTTTGCATCGATCGCGACGATCTTCATACCTGCTCGTCGTGCTTCTTCGACACAATTCGCGGTTTCGACGTCAGATACGACCGGCATACGAAAGACGGATCCCGCTGATGCTCGAATAGCTTTTGGCGAATATGGGTCAGCTGACTTATTCGACGTGATGACTCCGCGCGCGCCGGAAGCCTCGGCAGTTCGAATCACCGCACCCAGATTTGACGGATTGTTGACCTGGGAAAGGAAGATCAAAATCGATAGATCAGGATCTGAATGGTCGAACACTTCCGCAAGATCTCGGTCGTTCGGTCTATAACCGATAAGCGTTATTCCCTGAGGAGTCTTCGCGTCCGAGATCGAACTAAGATTGCTCTCGGAAACAGCGAAAGCCTCGGCCACGCGAGCGTTGAGATTCGTGTCCAACTTTCCGAAGGCTTTGTTCGAAATGAAATCATCAGTTACGAAAACAGATCTGATCCCGATGCCAGAGGACAGAGCTTCTTCTGCTAATCTCGGTCCTTCGATCAGGATGAATCTTGGTTCCTTTCCATCGCGGACGCGTCGAGCGAATTTCAGGCGTTCATTATCGCGGCTAGTAATGCGTTGCAGTTCCGGCATCGTGAGATAATTCTTATCATCACACCGTCCAAAACGCGAATCGATCTCTTCACCAGCGTCCCGGTTAATCATTTGCAAACAATCACTTTCCCGCTAAACTAAACTGCATGAAACCCGAAGCTCGACATAAAAACAAGCTTGAGATGCTCAAGGAACGCTCCCGTCTTGCGGAGGAAGGTGGCGGACAAAAGCGGTTGGAAAAACAACGTTCGTCCGGCAAACTGACCGCTCGTGAACGAATCGATTTTCTTCTGGATGACGGAAGTTTCGAGGAATTCGACAAGTTCGTTGTGCATCGCTCAACCGATTTTGGATTGGAAGAACAGAAATTTCCGGGAGACGGTGTCGTGACAGGACACGGCCTGATCGACGGCCGTGAAGTATTTGTCTTCGCTCAAGATTTTACAGTGTTTGGGGGATCGCTTTCGGAAACGCATGCTCAAAAGATCTGTAAGGTAATGGATCTGGCGATGAAGACCGGGGCACCGGTTGTGGGCCTGAATGATTCGGGCGGAGCCCGCATTCAGGAAGGCGTTGTAAGCCTTGGCGGATACGCCGATATCTTCCTTAGGAACACGTTGGCCAGCGGCGTAATTCCCCAGATCAGCTGCATTTTGGGGCCCTGTGCCGGTGGTGCTGTATATTCACCTGCTATAACCGATTTTAATGTGATGGTGAAAGACACGTCGTATATGTTCATCACCGGGCCGGACGTGATAAGAACCGTCACGCACGAAGAAGTGACCAAAGACGAACTGGGCGGCGCCATGACCCATAACGCCAAATCGGGTGTCGCACATTTCGCAGCGGATTCGGACGAACACGCGCTGCAGATCACACGCGAGCTTTTGTCCTTTATACCTTCGAACAATCTCGACGACCCCCCATTCGTTGCAACGACCGACCCTTCAGAAAGAGCGGAAGAAAAGCTGAACTCGATCGTTCCCGAATCGTCGAATCAGCCATATGACATTCGTGATGTAATACACTTGATCGCCGATGACGGTTACTTTTTTGAGATCCAGGAACATTTTGCCCCTAATATTGTGATCGGCTTTGCTCGCTTGGGTGGAAATTCGGTAGGTATCGTTGCAAATCAGCCAGCATTCCTTGCTGGCGTGTTGGATATCGACGCGTCCGTAAAAGCGGCTCGCTTCGTCCGGTTTTGTGACTGTTTCAATATTCCCTTGATCACATTTGAGGACGTGCCCGGCTTCTTGCCGGGAGTAAATCAGGAACATTTGGGAATCATTCGTCATGGAGCCAAACTTCTCTTTGCGTTCGCTGAAGCCACAGTGCCTAAAATAACTGTGATTACGCGAAAGGCATATGGCGGGGCATATTGCGTTATGGCTTCGAAACATATCAGGACCGATATTAATTTTGCGTTTCCCACGGCGGAGATCGCGGTTATGGGCGCTGAAGGTGCGGTTGGCGTACTTTACAGAAAGGAGCTCGCTGATACCACAAATCCTGAAGAAAACCGGGAAAGACTGGTCAATGAATTTACCGAAAAGTTTGCTAATCCTTACATTGCGGCCGAACGTGGGTTTATCGATGAAGTGATAGAACCGAGGTTTACGCGCCCGAAGCTGATTCGTGCCCTTTCCCTTTTGAAGAGTAAGCGTGATGTAAACCCGCCAAAGAAACACGGCAATATTCCATTGTAGAAATCACTTTAGGTGTCTGAGCCCAACAGTTAAAAAGGCGATTCAACTGAGGTGATAACTTCTGTATAATCATAGAATACTGCCGATATCTCGTGTAACACATTAGCTTTGATGCCACTCGATAACCGAAAAACCCGAGCCGAGATCGATCTTGATAACCTGGCATTTAACTTTCATTCGATGCGGAGGTTCGTCGGTGAAAACGTGAAGATCTTGGCAGTCGTAAAGGCTGACGCTTATGGACATGGAGCGGTCGAATGTTCGAAACGGCTCGAAACTGAGGGAGCCGATTGGTTTGGCGTCGCGACCATCGAAGAGGCAGTTGAATTGCGCAAGGCCGGTATTCGGCTTCCGATCCTATACTTTCGTGGTTTTTGCCCGGGTGATGAACAGCTGCTGGACGAGCACGACATCGCACCGGTTCTGTTCGATATAGACTACGCCGCGGTACTCGA
>QHXS01000229.1 GCA_003223975.1 Acidobacteriota bacterium | reverse complement strand
TATTTAGTATTAGTATTTGGTTATTAGCTTTTGACAACGAAAGTCCGACTAATTGGATTCTTTATGTCGCTATGATCGTATCTATCGTGGCCTGTCTGGTAAAATTCGCCCTTCAATTCCACGCGAGACCTCAACAATCCGTATAGATCAACTCGGGTCTGAAAACAACGCGACCATTTCGGCAGACGTAACAACCGGAACGACCTCGAAATCGACGAGGTCGCCCCAGTTCTTTATCCATTCTTGCAGCAGTATCGGATCTTCAGTTTCCATCACCTGAAAACATCGGTCCATTCCGACCTCGATCCAACTATTCACGTAACTCAGGCCTTCGGACATCATTCGGCCACGCTCGGCAAACCGTCTATACACGGGTTCGGGGTCGCGGCCTTTGAAATGCTCGATGACCATGAACAGCATAAGTTATGCTGCAGCCTGTGTTTGTTTTCCGAGGGCGTCTCTTGCCTGGCCGGCGATCGCGGCAAACGTTTCCGGCTGCTTCACCGCAAGATCTGCCAGCGATTTGCGATCCAACTCGATCCCGGCAAGGCTCAAACCGTGAATGAACTGCGAATATTTCATGTCGTTCAAACGGCACGCCGCATTGATGCGGACGATCCAAAGCTTGCGAAAATCACGTTTCTTCAACTTGCGGCCGGTGTACGCGAAATTTAGCGCGCGCTCGACCGATTCTTTCGCTGATCTATATAATTTCGACTTCGTCCCGCGATATCCTTTCGCGAGCGACAATATTTTCTTGCGTTTCTCCAAACGCTTATTACCACGTTTTGCTCTAGGCATGTTCTCACTCCTTCGTCGTGAAATTGAGAATTGAAAATGGACAATAAAAAATGTCTTTAATTCTCAATTTTCACTTATCAATCCTCAATTAATCGCGTCCGTACGGCAGCATCTTCTCGACGCGTTTCTGGTCGCCTTCGCTGACTAAAACGTCAATATCAAGATTGCGCTTACGTTTATTAGTTTTCTTGGTCAAAATATGGCGTGCGTGGCTGTGCCCGCGTTTGAATTTGCCGCTCGCCGTCGAGCGAAAACGCTTCGCCGCACCTTTATGTGTTTTTAGTTTTGGCATGATTGCTCTCCTATCTCGGTATCACAGCCTAACGAGGCTGTCGTATTTCAAAAAATCTCGTCCTCTTCCTTTGCCGGCTCCGCTTCGGTGTTTTGTTTCGGAGCCTTTTCCTTCTTCTTTTCAGGCTCTTCATCTGGAGCAGCGGAAGTGTGCTGTTGCGCTTTTTTCACGTCGGCTTTGCCTTTCTTCGGTAAAAATATCGTGAACATCTGGTAGCCTTCCATCTTTGGCGCTACCTCGACCTCGGCGATATCCGCAAGCTCCTTCGTCAACCGGGCAAGTATCTTTGCTCCAAGTTCGCGGTGCGTCATTTCACGGCCGCGAAACGCGATCGCCGCCCGCACCTTGTCGCCTTCTTCGAGCCATTCACGGGCATGCTCCATCCGATATTTATAATCGTGGTCGTCGGTGCCCGGGCGAAACTTGATCTCCTTTACCTGAACAGTGACCTGTTTCTTCTTCGCATCGTGGGCGCGTTTCTTTTGTTCGTAAAGAAACTTGCCGTAATCGATCAGCTTACAAACCGGCGGCTGCGCTTTCGGCGCGATCTCAACCAGGTCGATGCCGCGATTTCGCGCTTCCTGGATCGCATCGCGCGTATCCATTACCCCCAGCAGTTCCCCGTCTTCGGTCACGACACGCACCGACGGAACCCTTATACGTTCGTTGGTGCGGTGCAGCGGTTCACGCTGTCGCGGCCTAAAATTCCTTCCACCAAATCTTCTAGCGATATTTGCCTCCTTGACTAATTTGCGATCTCAGAGCGAACGCGACGATTTCTTCTGCGTTATCAACTCTTTGAACTTTTCAAGCGACATCGCGCCGATGTCTCCTTCCTTTCTTTCACGAACCGCGACAGTGCTTTCCTCGAGCTCCTTGTCGCCAAGCACAAGCATGTAGGGAACCTTCTGCATTTGCGCCTCGCGAATTTTCGCACCGATCTTGTCGGATTTCAAATTCGCCTCGACACGGAACCCCGCTTCTTTCAAATCGTTCGCGACGCTTTCGGCGTAGGTGTTGATCCGGTCAGTGATTGGCAACACCGAAACCTGAACCGGAGCAAGCCAGAGCGGAAATGCGCCGGCGTAGTGTTCGATCAACACTCCGAAAAATCGCTCGATCGAACCGAACAGGGCTCGATGGATCATTACCGGCCGATGTTTCAGATTGTCTTCGCCGGTATACTCGAGCTGAAAACGTTCGGGCAAATTCCAGTCAACCTGAATGGTGCCAAGCTGCCAAATACGACCGATAGCGTCCTCGATCTTAATATCGATCTTGGGGCCGTAGAATGCCGCCTCGCCCTCTATCCTTTCGTAATCAATTCCGCGTGCATCGAGTGCACGAGCGAGTTGGTCCTCGGAAGACCGCCACGTTTCATCGGAGCCAAGATAAACCTTATTATCCGCGTCCCCGCGCACCGAAAGCTCGAATTTAACCTTATCGAACCCGTAAGTCTGAAAGACCTTTATCGCAAGGTCCAAACAGTCTGCGATCTCTGCCTCGATCTGGTCCGGGCGCACGAAAAGGTGCGCGTCATCCACGGTAAAACCGCGAACGCGCATCAGCCCGTGAAGTGTTCCCGAAAGCTCGGCGCGATAAACCGTGCCCGCTTCGGAATACCGCTGAGGCAGATCACGATATGAACGGGGTGACGATTTGTAAATGCCGATGTGCATCGGGCAGTTCATCGGCTTTAGGCGATACTCCTCGTCCTCAATGCTCGTCGGTGCGTACATTGAATCGGCGTAGTTTTCTTCATGGCCGCTGGTCTTCCAAAGCCCGCGTTTTGCAATGTGTG
Source organism: Acidobacteriota bacterium (assembly GCA_003223975.1). Classification (GTDB taxonomy): domain Bacteria; phylum Acidobacteriota; class Blastocatellia; order Pyrinomonadales; family Pyrinomonadaceae; genus OLB17. The sequence goes on along the minus strand of QHXS01000229.1, from coordinate 3,066 downwards.
GAGTGTAAACAAAACTGTAGCCGCGATTTTCAAGTTCTTCGCGAAGCAGCTTCTCCATCTCCCCGCGAATGATCCCGCCCTTCGGATGCCAAAGAACGAGCCCTTGTCCGTAATCGTCTGAGATCGAAAAAAGATCAAGCTCACGGCCCAGACGGCGGTGATCGCGTTTTTCAGCTTCTTCGCGTTGTTTGACCCACGTGTCAAGTTCTTCCTGTGTGGCAAATGCCGTTCCGTAGATCCGCTGCATTTGCTGATTTTCTGAATCGCCTTTCCAGTAGGCTCCAGACAGCGCGAGAAGTTTGAACGCCTTCAATTTGCCAGTGTGAGGAACGTGCGGCCCAAGGCAAAAATCGATGAACGGGGAGTTGTCGATGTAATAAACACTCGCCGTATCTACAACTTTTTCGTCGATCAATTCACGTTTAAGCGGCTCGTCACGCTGCTCGAATATCTCCAGGATCTTCGCTTTTTCAATATCCTCGCGGCGATAGGGAAGATTCTGCTTCGCCATCGACTTCATCTTTTTCTCAATGGCAGGCAGATCTTCTTCGGTCAAATTCCGAGGCGCTATCACATCGTAAAAGAACCCATAGCGCGGGTCGTCCATCAACGCCGGTCCGACGCCAAGCTTCGTTCCCGGAAACAGATCGAGCACCGCGGCAGCAAGTAAATGAGCGGTAGAGTGGCGAATAACTTCGAGGCCGTCGCGAGTGTCCGTAGTGATCGGTTCGATCGTTAGCGGTTGGCCGTTACCGGTCAGTTCCTTATTGAGATCGACTTCCTCGCCGTTTAGTTTTGCGGCGAGGGCATTTTTGAGCGCGTCGCGGTCAAACGCCTTTATCGCGTCTGCAACGGTCGCCGGCGCAGGAATGCTGCGCAGGTTTTCCCCAAATTTTACGTTTATCTCTGCCATAAGCGGTAAATAGCCGATAGTAAATCGTGAATAGACCTCCGTTCACGAAATCCAAACGCCTCAATAACCTGAGTCGCTTCTTATCTATTTACTATTTACGATTCACGATCTACTCGTGAGTTCCTACTACTTACTAAGATTAGATCCGATAAGAGCGACTTTGCCTTGCAGAATCTAAAGAAACTGCGAATGTCCCGCCATTAGAGGCGGGTCGTAGTAGTTGTCAAAACAGCAAAGTTCTTCGAAAGCATCTTATCGAAAAAATGTAAGCGGCAGGCGTTTGAGCCCACCGCGTATGCATAAAACCTTAAAAGAATATAAAATTTCCCAGTCAAACTCAAGCCACCGATCCAGGTATTTGCCAACCTGTTCGATCCAAAACTTCGAACGCTACGTCTCGAAGCCGTCGGTCCCCATTATCGACAGTGAAATCTTCGATCTTTGCCTTATCCAGAATGCCGTCAAGTTCGACGGTACGGTTAAGATGCCAGTTAAGTCCCGCCCCCTTTTCTCGCGAACGAAGGCGTTCGCGCCGAATTTCGAGATCGGCCGTCAGCCGGCAAATCTGGATATGCGCATTCGGAATACAACGGCTATAGCTCGACAGGTGTTCAGAATTCTCGATGACGCCCGCGATCAATAGATACGCGGCCCCGGCATCGATGAAATTCGATACGACACGCGCAAGGTTGCGTTCTATCATTCGCTCGTTAAACGGTCCACTTTCAGGCCACGAATAGCCAAGGGCGTCCCGCTCGACGCATCCGTGGGGGACCTGCAGGTTCGAAAGCACGTCATGAAGCTCTATCAGTACTGAAGTTTTTCCGACGCCGACGGGGCCTGAAATCGCAAGCACTGGAATATGGCCTGACATATTTGAAGAGGAAGTTGAACGCGCAGCTCTTATTCAGGCAGCAACGCCTGCCGAGCTCCTACCCACTCCCATGCGGCGTTTTCCTCATCAGTATCAAATACACGGATCGTGGGCCCGATCGCCGGATTTATGAGCTCAAGAAAATTACGCATCCACGGTTTTGCACCGACGACGGCGTACTTTTCCACCTTCGAAAGCGATTTGTATTTGGTTTTGAAAAGCTGGTCGCTAAGCACCGCAACCAGATCAAAGCCAGCCCAGTTTTTTAAACGTCCGAGAACGTTTATCTTCTCCTTGCCCTCGAAAGCGTCATTCAGCCCTCTTACGGCTGTCTCGATGTCCTTTTCGCCTATCGGGCCGTCGACCTCGTATGCGAAAACGTTTTCGTTCGTCGTTTGGATCAAGTGAATTGCCGGACCGCGATCTTCAGGTTTTGGAAGCGGCTCGGGTTTCTCCGAAGCCCAGGCAAAAGCCTTGTCATGCTCTGCGGGGTCGAAAACACGGACATCGACAGACGAAAACACGATACCTTCAACGCGGGCGATCGCGGCGATCCATCCCTTGGAGGTGACAAGTGCGACACGTGAATAATGTTTCAATTTGCCGATCTGCCAGATTCCCTCGAGCATGTCTTTGAACACACCTTCAAAGGTTAAGTTCATCGATTCGTCGACTTCCGCGAAAAATGAGATCCGGTCATTTTCTTTTAACGCCTCTTCGGTCGCCTTATACGCCGCTGCCACGTCTTCCGCAGTAAGCTTTCCCGAGAGTCGCATTGCAACGAGATGTTTGGGTGAATCAAGTATTTCGATCATAAAAATGCTCCTTGCCGCCTCGAAAAAGCGCAATGCGGCCGTTTAATACATTGATAAACGTATTTTACACCCGTATGGTTCGAAATGATTTAGAAAACAATAGGCGGGATTTAAAACAAAAATGGTAGTCTCTAGCAGACTCGAACTGCTGACCCCTACCTTGTCAAGGTAATGCTCTACCAACTGAGCTAAGAGACTACACGTGCCGTACGCTAGGTATACGAACAGCTAGAATGCCAAACGCTGTTTGGTGTGTCAAGCGATTAGGAAACGGCCTAGGACTCCGTGGCGGAGCCATCTGCGACGTTTTCCATCGCTTTAGCAGCGAGCCGCAGATCGCCGACGAAGTCTTGATATGCCTGTTCTCGAAGTTCGCCTTCGGTTCTTAGAATGGCGGACGGATGGATCGTCGCCATCACCTTTTCCGCAATCGGCGAGTCGATCCATTTTCCGCGCATCTGGGT
>QHXS01000097.1 GCA_003223975.1 Acidobacteriota bacterium | reverse complement strand
CGGTCGTAAAAATCGAGTACGATCTCGTTCAGCGGCAATTCGTAGACGAGCATTACGCGGTCTTTCGTGACGTATTCAAACTTCTTTTGCACGCCGCGTTTCTCATCCAATAAAGGCAGGATGCCGCCCAGGAATTCATCGTTTGTCAGGATCGTCGCCTCGATAAAAGGCTCCTCTATTTTCAATATGCGGCCGGTGTCGGGCATTTTCGACGGAGAGTCGATCTCGGCAACTTGGCCGTCGGTTGTCGTCACGCGATAGCGAACGCCGGGCGCGGTAGTGATCAGCTCGAGGTTAAACTCTCTTTCCAATCGCTCCTGGATGATCTCCATATGGAGCAGACCTAGGAAGCCGCAACGGAATCCGAAGCCAAGAGCGGTCGAGCTTTCGGGCTCGAAGAAAAAGGACGCGTCGTTAAGCCGCAGCTTTTCCATCGCGTCGCGGAGGTCTTCGTATTGAGCGGAGTCGATCGGGTAAAGCCCTGCGAAAACCATCGGCTTTACTTCCTGAAAGCCCGGAAGAGCTTCTGTAACGGGCCGCGCCGCGTCGGTTATCGTGTCGCCGATCTGCACGTCTGCGACGGTCTTGATCGAAGCCGTCAGGAATCCGACCTCGCCCGGGCCGAGTTCACCGATCGGCGTTGGGCGCGGACGATTTACACCGATCGTCTCAACCAGGTACTCACGGCCCGCGTTAAAGAACTTGATCTTCGTTCCTTTTTTCACTGTACCGTCGATCACACGAAATAGCACGATCACTCCCCGATAGCTGTCATACCAACTGTCGAAGATCAGGGCCTTTAACGGCGCATTTCGGTCGCCTTTCGGCGGCGGAACTTTTGCAACGATCGCCTCGAGAACTTCTTCGACGCCAAGGCCGGTCTTCGCCGAAGTCAGCACCGCTTGGCTTGCGTCGAGGCCGATGATGTTCTCGATCTGTTCCTTGATACGGTCCGGCTCGGCAGACGGCAGATCGATCTTGTTCAAGACCGGAACGAGTTCAAGGTTGTTCTCGATCGCCAGATATGTATTTGCAAGCGTCTGTGCCTCGACGCCCTGCGATGCGTCAACGACAAGCAACGCGCCTTCGCACGCCGATAACGATCGTGAAACCTCATAACTAAAATCAACGTGTCCCGGCGTATCGATCAGATTCAAAACGTACTGCTTGCCGTCTTTTGCCTTGTAATCCAGACGAACGGCATGAGCCTTGATCGTGATGCCGCGTTCCCGCTCGAGGTCCATATTATCGAGCATCTGGGCCTCCATATCACGATCTGCAACGGCCCCGGTGAGCTGCAAAATACGATCGGCGAGCGTCGATTTGCCGTGGTCGATATGGGCAATTATCGAAAAATTTCTTATCGAATCGGTCTTCATACTTCGCTAAAACACAATCTTTTACAATAACAAATGCGAATTGTATTCGCACTTTTGGCATTTGACCCAACTTGGTTTCAACGTATGACTGAGGACGTTTGAAAATCGCCGGCACGATGTAAAATTACATTGCCCAAATTTCAATATCGCTGTAATATTGTCAGTACAAAAGAATTTAAGGCGTTATTAGCACTTTTTTATGTGTGGGAGACGATATTTATGAGACGTGAGTACGAGAGAGAAGATTCGAGCGTGGCGACGAAATTGACCTATTTGCTGATCGGCGGCGGGATCGGTGCGGTGATCGCTCTACTATTTGCCCCGAAATCCGGTGTCGAGCTTCGCGAAGACATCGCGGATGTTACGCGCAAAGGCCTGGAAAAGAGCAAAGAAGCCGCGGCTCAGCTTCAGGAACGCGCCGGTGAATATTACGAGGTAGGCAGAGAACGAGCTGGCGAGATCTATCAGACAGCACAGGAAAAAGCCGGCGAGATCGCAGAGAAAGCACGTACTGCTGCCGCGAATACGGCGAATCCTTTTACGGCCGCGATCGATGCGGGCAAGGAAGCTTATAGCGCCGAGAAACGCAAAACGGAAGCCAAATCCATTACCGAAGGACGTCCGACGTACCCGGTGAAGGATGAAACTAATTAGTCTATGAACGCGAACGACCCGCAATTCTGGATGATGATCGCTTCGATCGTGATCGCGGTCAGCTTTATCGTAATGGCGATAACATTGATCGCCATCGCTGTGATCGTTCGCCGTGTTGTGGGTACAGTTAATAGGCTCGAGGAACAGGTGTCGCCTCTTATCTACAAGGTCGACGCCATCAGCAAGCAAGGGCAGGAAATGTCCGTGCATTTCACTGAGGTGTCGCAAAACCTCTCGACTGCAACCAAATATCTTGCGGAATCGACCGAGCTTATTAAGGAAGAGGTCGCGGAATTAAAGACGCTCGTTGGTTCGACCGCTCTTGTCGCTCGCGACAAGGTCGACATGGTCAGCCGTTCGATCGACCGAACGCATGATCAGGTCCTTGATACAACAGAATTTGTACAGCAAAAGATCGTAACACCCGCTCGCGAGATCGCCGCCATTATGGCCGGCGTCAAACGCGGGCTGGAGGTGCTCTTCGCTCCGTCGCCGAAACAGATCGACCGTGTTTATATGGACGACGAGATGTTCATCGGCTGATAGGGGCATCGATCCAGATCTTTTTAGGGCCATCTGCGAAAGCAGATGGTTTTTTATTCTTTATCTTGTTCCTTTACCTCTTCGTGCGATAATCCAAATCGAACTATGGATGTAATCGTCGGCACGGCTGGGCATATCGACCACGGCAAAACTGCGCTCGTACGCGCGTTGACCGGGACCGACACCGACCGCCTGCCCGAGGAAAAGAAACGCGGCATAACGATCGACCTCGGTTTCGCCGAACTCGAAACGGGCGGCGTGCATTTTGGCTTTGTTGATGTCCCCGGGCACGAGCGGTTCGTAAAGAATATGCTCGCAGGCGCAAGCGGGATTGATCTGGTAATGCTCGTTATCGCCGCGGACGAGGGCGTGATGCCGCAAACACGGGAACATTTCGAGATCTGCAGGCTGCTAAATGTCGAATCCGGGATCGTCGTACTCACAAAAAGCGATCTCGTAAGCGAAGAAATACTTGATCTGGTCAGGATCGAAGCCGCTGAACTTGTCGAAGGCTCTTTTCTCGAAGACGCGCCGGTTATTCCGTTTAGCTCGAAGACGAATGAGGGTTCCGAAGCACTTCACAGGGCTCTTGCGAATTCGGCTGGAAATCTTCAGCAACGACGGGACGAAATGATCCCTCGCCTTTCGGTCGACCGCAGCTTTACGAAAAAGGGCTTTGGCGCGGTCATTACCGGAACACTTGCCTCGGGCGAGGTAAACGAAGGCCAGGAGTTGGATCTTTTTCCTGGCCCGCGGCCGGTTCGTGTTCGCGGCCTGCAAACACACGGGCGTAGTGTGAAAATCGCCCATCGCGGGCAACGTACCGCGATCAACCTCGCCGGCGTCGATCATTCGGAGATCGAGCGCGGAATGTTCCTTGCCGAAAAACATGTTCTACGGGAGACGCAATCGGTTGACGCACGCGTCGAAGTGCTTCCCGATGCGAAACGCCCTTTGAGATCGCGGCATCGTGTTCGCGTGCATATCGGCGCCGCTGAGATCTTGTCTCGTGTAGTTGTCCTAAACGAAAGAGGTGAGATCGAGCCGGGAAAGACGGGTTTTGTTCAATTGCGTCTTGAAACACCGGTGGTCACGATCGTCGGTGAACGTTTCGTCGTGAGAAGCTATTCTCCCCAGGTCACAGTTGCCGGCGGCATAATTCTTGAGCCGTTCGCTTCCCGTCATCGGCGGAAGGACCTTGCGCCTACAAGCCAATACTTGCGAAAGATGGCCGAATCGATCGGTGACCCGGAAATTCTTTTATTGAATTTTATTAAGCGAGCTGCCGAAAAAGGGATCTCGAGATTCGAAGTTCAAGCGCGAACCGGATGGCAAACAGGCGTTTTGGGAAAGGCAATCACGTGCCTGGTCGAGCGCGGTGATGTGCTTGTGATCGGCGATATTCTGATCGGCAAGCATCATCTTGACGAGCTTGCAGCGAAAGTGCTGAAAGCCGTTGAGGCCTTTCACAAATATCAACCGCTTGCTGCCGGAATCACTCGTGAGGCACTGCGAAATACAACCTTCGCGGGAATTCCAGAGACGATATTTTATAACGTGACCGGCCAGCTTGAATCGAAGAACCTAGTCGTCGTCGAAGGCGAGATTTTCCGCTTGCAGGGCCGAACGGACCAGTTGACCGATGTCGAACGCGCCGCAAAGGAACAGATGCGTCGTGTATATTCGGAAGCGCGGCTGGAACCGCCAAAACTCGATGAAGTGCTGGCCGCTTCGGCGAAATTAGGCCGCGATCATGCACGCCGTGTCTTTCAGTTGCTGGTCAATTCCGGCGAGGTTGTAAAGGTGACGGACGAGTTTTATTTCACATCGAATGCGATCAATGATCTTGCTACGAATATGCGTTCCATGGCCGAGAGTTCCGGCGACAGATCGATCGACGTTGCCGGATTCAAAGACTTGGCAGGGGTCTCGCGAAAGTATGCGATACCATTGCTTGAATATTTCGACCGTGAGAAGGTAACCGTTCGCAGCGGCGATAAGCGGCTGATCTTGAAATGAAGAAATTCCTGACGGCTCAATGGCGGGACCTGATAATGGCGAACTACGAGGTCGATCCGGCCTTGCTGGCCGAAAGAGTTCCAAGTGCGACAACGATTGATCTTCACGAAAGCAAATGCTTTGTCAGCCTCGTCGGATTCATGTTTCTCGATACGCGCGTGCTTGATTTTCTGGTGCCGTTCCACGTGAATTTCGAAGAAGTAAATCTTCGTTTTTATGTTCGCCGCGAAACCGAAGATGAAATTCGCCGCGGCGTCGTGTTTGTTAAAGAGATCGTGCCCAAGGCAGCGATCGCTGCCGTCGCTCGAACTCTTTACGGTGAGCCATACGAGCGATGGGAAATGTCGAATTTTCGCGACGATGGATTTGTTCGCTATAGTTGGAAAAGGGGCGGTGCTTCCAACACTTTGAGCGTCGAACGTGGAGCGAGCCAAGGCGTTCCTTCGGAGAATTCGCATGGCGAATTTATCGTCGAACATTACTGGGGCTATACAAGGCGCGGTGAATCCCGAACTGACGAATACAAGGTCGAACATCCGAAATGGGAATTGTTCGCGGCCGACAATTCGACGATCGATGTTGATTTTGGGAAAACGTACGGGCCTGAATTCGAATTGTTGAACAACGAAAAGCCATTCTCAGTTTTGCTCGCGAAGGGTTCGGAGATAGCAGTTTATAAAGGTGAGAAAATCGTATGATCGTCGGCATCGTCGCCATCGCAAAAAACCTCGCCATCGGCAAAGACGGGAAACTGCCGTGGCATTACTCCGCCGACCTAAAGCATTTCAAGGGGACGACGATGGGGCAGGCGTTGGTTGTGGGATCAAATACCTATCGCTCGATCGGGAAGCCTTTGCCGGGGCGGTTGAATATCGTATTGAGTCGCTCGGCACAGATCGATACGGCCGATAACCTGATATTTCTTCGAAGCGAAAAAGAGGCACTGGACGTTGCGAAATACCTCAGTTGCGACCTGTTCGTGATCGGCGGTGCCAAGACGTACGCAGAATTCGCCAAACATATCGATGCATGGATCGTTTCGCGAGTACCGGTAGAAGTAGATGACGCGGACGTATTCATGCCGAGCGCTTTCCTCGATGGATTTGATTCGGTTGAAAAACGCGAGATCGGCGAGGGCCTTGTCGTTGAAACGTTTCGCCGCTGAACGAATGTGATGTAGAATTCTCGCAAATTCATCCAGGAGCAAATCTATGATGGGCGGAAGATCTTGGGACGAGTGGATCGAGGAATATTCGCACGGACACGAGCATCCAATTAACAGGCTAATGCATAGCTTCGGTATCCCGATGATCGCGCTTTCGATCTTGATGGTGCCGTTTTGCTTTTTCGTGGGCGGACTTTGGATGTGGGCTCTTGGGCTGTTTATTGTTGGTTGGATCCTTCAATTCATCGGCCATTATTTCGAAGGCAAACGGCCTGAGTTTTTCAAAGATTATCGATTTCTATTCGTCGGCCTTCGTTGGTGGTTCAAGAAGATCGTTGTTCGGCGCGACTCAAACCGACCTAAAAACTGAGAAGTGAAAACACGCCCTTCTTTCGAAAAATAGCTCATAGCTGTTAGCCCGTCGCTGACAGCTTTTTTTGCAAATGAACAACGATCTTATTTTGGGTTTGGACGTCGGCTCGTCGAGCGTGCGTGCCGCGCTTTTCGATCATGCGGGGAAAATGAAGCCGCGTTCGCTTGTGAAGGTCGAAGAGTCGCTCGTCGGCGAGTCCGTCATTGCAGAAAAAGTATTCGCAAATGTGATCGCTGCGATCGACGGTGTTTTTGAGAAGTCATCGACCTTGAAAGGTGAGATCAGCCATATTGCTTCTTGTGCGTTCTGGCATAGCCTGGTTGGTGTTGATGCACGGGGCAAGCCGACGACAGAGGTTTTCCCCTGGGCCGATACGCGAAGCCGCGAATACACCGCGAAACTCTGTGCGAAATTCGACGAAGGCGAGGCGCACAATCGGACAGGCGCGCGTTTTCACTCCAGCTTTTGGCCCGCAAAACTGCTCTGGCTGCGAAATGCAAAGCTAAAGGATTGGGAGCGAACGGCCCGTTGGCTCTCGCTCAGCGATTTTGTCCAGCTTCAACTTTGCGGATGTGACTCAACAAGCATCTCGATGGCTTCGGCAACCGGTTTATTCGATCAACGCAAAATTGATTGGGACAACGCCCTGCTTCGACATCTGAAAATAAGAAAAACGCAGCTTCCGCAACTAGCAAACGGCACCCTCAGGCTCGTTCGGCAATTTACAAAACGTTGGCCGCGTCTAAAAGACGCAAAATGGCTGCCCTCCATCGGCGACGGCGCTGCAAATAATATCGGTTCCGTCTGCATTACAAAAAGTCGCGCATCGTTGATGGTCGGCACTTCAGGTGCTATTCGCGTTGCGTACAAAGGGCCGCCGCCGAAGAAATTACCTCCCGGTCTGTGGTGTTATCGTGTCGATGAAGAGCGTGTGATCGTCGGCGGGGCATTAAGCGACGGCGGCGGGCTTTATGCCTTGCTGAAGAAAAACCTGAACGTCGAGCTTTCCGATGAGAAGATCGGCGAGGAAATCTCCGGACGCGGTGCGGACGCTCACGGCCTTACTGTGATGCCGTTCTTTTTCGGCGAACGAAGCACCGGCTATCACGAAAACGCGACCGGTTCGATCATCGGCCTTAACGCCTCGCATGACTCTATCGATATTTTGCAAGCGGCGATGGAAGGAGTGGCGTTTCGGTTTGCACAGATCCCAGATCATTTGGAAAAAATCGCACAAATTGACGAGATCGTGGTTTCGGGCGGCGCGATCGAGGCCTCGCCCGTCTGGACGCAGATAATCGCCGATGTTCTCGGCCGTGATCTGCTTGTCTCGAGCGACCCCGAAGCATCTTTGCGAGGTGCAGTTTTGCTTGCACTCGAAAGTCTTGGCAAAATAGAGTCCATCGAAAGCTTTCCGGTCTCGACAAGCAGGTTAGAATTTCACCCAAAATGCCACGAGATCTACAAAAAGGCCGGTAATAGGCACGTTTTTGCATACGAAACCCTGTTTTCTGCACAAATATGAGCACAGCGACGCAAATGAAACCGACTACCGACATCGACACGCTTTGCATAAACACGATCCGCACGCTTTCGCTTGATGCGGTGCAGAAGGCGAATTCCGGACACCCGGGCTTGCCGCTTGGCATGGCACCCGCTGCATATGTGCTTTGGACAAAGTTTCTGCGGCACAATCCGAAAAACCCTAAGTGGTTCAACCGCGACAGGTTTCTTCTAAGCGCAGGCCACGGTTCGATGCTGCTTTATTCACTGTTGCATTTGACCGGGTACGATCTGCCGCTTGAGGAGCTGAAGCATTTCCGGCAGCTGCATTCTAAAACGCCGGGGCATCCGGAAAACATTCTGACGCCTGGCGTCGAGATCACGACCGGGCCGCTCGGCCAGGGCTTTGCGAACGGGGTCGGTATGGGCATCGCACAAAAGCATCTGCAGGCGCTTTTCAACCGCCCCAAGCACAAGATCATCGATCATTTTATCTACTGTATCTGCTCGGACGGCGATCTGATGGAAGGCGTCAGTTACGAGTCCTCGTCCCTTGCCGGTCATCTGGCTCTCGATAATCTCATTTACCTTTACGATGACAATCAGGTCACGATCGACGGCCCGACGTCGTTAGCGTTTTCTGAAGATGTGACAAAACGCTTTGAGGCTGCAGGCTGGGAAGTTTCTGTGGTTGAGGACGGCAACGATCTCGCCGCGATCGAATCTGCGATCGCCACAGCGCGAAATTCCACGGGCAAGCCGAAATTGATCCGGATCAAGACGATCATCGGTTTTGGCATGCCGAAGCAGGGCACGAACAAAGCGCACTCCGACGCGCCTGGGCCGGATGCTGTTAAAGAAACAAAACGCAACCTCGGCTGGCCCGAGAATAAAGATTTCTTTATTCCGAAAGAGGTGCTCACGCATTTCCGGACCGCGGTGAAAGACGGACCGAAGCGCGAAAAGGAATGGGAAGCGTCGGTAAAAAAATATTCAAAAACCTTTCCGGAACTCGCCAAGACCTTGCGTGAAACGCGTACGGGTAAGCTGCCGGAAGGATGGGAAAAGCTATTACCAGATTTCGACGGAGTTGAGGCCAAGGCCACGCGTGCTTACAGTGGCGACGTTATCAATGCGATCGCGGACAAGATACCGCAATTGATCGGCGGTTCGGGCGACCTTACACCGTCGAACAACACGTACATCAAATCGTCTTCGAATTTTGAAGCCGGCCGTTACGCGAATCGCAATATTCATTTCGGCATCCGCGAGCACGCCATGGGCTCAACGATGAACGGCATGGCGTTGTACGGCAGCGTGATACCGTTTGGCGGTACATTCCAAACTTTTTCCGATTACATGCGTCCAGCGATCCGCCTCGCCGCGCTTTCGCACATCCAGGTCATTTATGTTTTCACGCACGATTCGATCGGCCTTGGTGAGGACGGCCCGACGCACCAATCGGTCGAGCATCTTGCTGCGTTAAGAGCGATCCCGAATCTGGCGCTCATTCGCCCGTGCGATGCGTTCGAGGTCCGCGAAGCCTGGCGGGCGGCACTCCATCGCGAAAGCGCCCCGACCGCGTTCGCGCTTTCGCGTCAGAAGGTCGCATTGATCGACCGAAAGAAATTCGCCAGCGCCAATGGCCTGCACAAAGGTGCGTATGTTTTGGCAGAAGCAGAATCCAAGAACGGCAAGGCGGCGAAACCAAAACTCATTCTGATCGCGACCGGCTCCGAGGTTGGCCTCGCCATGGAGGCTCGCGAAAAGCTGCAAAAGGCCGGAACGCCGACCCGCGTCGTTTCTATGCCATGCTGGCAATTTTTTGATGAGCAGACGGCTAAGTATAAAGAATCGGTCCTTCCTTCAAATGTAAGAGCACGCCTCGCCATCGAAGCCGGCGTTTCTCTTGGTTGGGCAAAATACACTGGCGAGCACGGCGACACGCTGTGCGTCGATAAGTTCGGCGCCTCGGCACCGGCCGAAGACGTGTTTCGCGATTACGGTTTTACCGTTGAAAACGTGATAAAGAAAGCGAAGAGATTACTCTAAATGTCTCTTAACTCGCTAAAGACCCCAAGTTTAGTTCTCGATATCGAACGCGTCAGGCAAAACGCCGCGCGGATGAGCGACGTCACAAAACGCAATAACGTTCGCCTGCGTCCGCATATCAAGACGCATAAGTGCATAGAGGTCGCCCGGATACAGACGGCCGGGCATAACGGGGCGATAACCGTTTCGACGCTGGCCGAGGCTCGTGCTTTTGCGAAGCACGGATTTAGCGACATCACTTATGCGGTTCCGATCGAGCGTGGAAAGTTCGACGCAGCGATCGAAATCTTGCTTCGCGGCGTAAAACTGCGTTTGCTGACTGACGACGCCGATACTGTTAAGGAGCTCGACCAAGCTGCGGGAAAGGCCGGCATCAAATTCGATGTTTTTCTTAAGATCGACTGCGGTACGCATCGCGTAGGAGTGGAACCGAACACGCGTGAGGCGATTGAAATACCCCGAACGATTTCGGATTCAAAGAATTTGAATTTCGCCGGGATCCTCACGCACGCCGGGCATTCTTACGACGTAAAAACAAAAGAGCAGATCCTCGAAGTCGCGAGGCATGAGCGTGATTCGATGGTCGAATTGGCGGAACGATTACGAAGCCATGGCGTCGAGGTTCCGACCGCAAGCGTTGGCTCAACTCCAACGATGAGCGTCGTCGATCATCTTGACGGGATCGACGAAATACGGCCCGGAAACTACATCTTTTTCGATAACTATCAGGCGACACTCGGCAGTTGTTCGTTCGAAGATACGGCGTTGACCGTCCTGGCGGCAGTAATTCACAAAGACACGACGCGAAATCGGCTCGTCATCGATGCCGGCGGCATAGCGCTTTCCAAAGACCGAGGTCCCGTCGGGCTTGACCCGACTTGCGGCTATGGGCGAGTTCTCGACCTCGAAGGAAATGAAACAGGAATGCGTGTGACAGGTTTGTCGCAGGAGCACGGCGAGGTCGATGCCGGCGAAATGGATGAGCGTTTCAAAGTCGGCGACCGTGTCCGAATCCTTGCCAACCATTCTTGCCTTACGGCTGCACAGCATTCGCATTACAACGTTCTCGAAAACGGCGAGATCGTCGATCGGTGGGAGATCCATCGCGGCTGGTGATCGAATCGACCAGATAGGACGGACGGACGGACGATGACAAAGTTTAGTTTGTCGAAAGGGCAACAAAACTAAAGGTTGTTGTCCGCACGAGCTACGCAAAGCTATTCCGCGCCGTAAACGTCGAAAGCACTGATAGCAATAAACCACTAAGGTCAAATCCCAGTCGAACCGAATGGAAAAGGTACCAGCGATCCGCGATCGATTGCCACTCCGCCGGCGGCGAGCTCACATTCCACGTATCCATCATGTCGAGCAGCGGGATGTTCCCGAACGCAGTGATCACCCCACCCGCGAGAAAACAAACACCCGAACCCACAAGTAGAAACGCGGTTCTTCGGTCGAGCCTGTTTGCAATCGCGGCGGCGAAGGCAAGCAGCGTGGCCGTGATCAGCATCGCGAAAAGCGGCGTGCCGATGTGATGAATGGCGTACTGCATTTTCTCGGTGTAAAACTGAGCAGACATTCCGGACCCTCGATAATCAAATGAAACGACATACTGGCCACCGGTGATCAGCCCGGCCGCGCAGACTGCCAGAAAGTGAATGATCCTTCGTATCATCTTTAACTCCTATTGAGGCGGACTGGAGCCGTGAGCGGGAGTATGGTTTCGTTTGTACGTCGAGTCAAACAAATCACTTCTTCATCACCACTCCGTTCTTCATCACGAACGAAACTTTTTTCAGCGTATTTATGTTTTCCAACGGGTTTTCAGGCACTGCGATAATATCGGCAAACATCCCTGCTCGAAGCGTACCGCGCTCCTTTTCCACGCCCAATAATCTCGCTGCATTTATCGTCATCGCCTGAAGAATATCCTTCGGCGCGACACCTGCTTCGACCCATGGATCAATGCCAGCGATCGCTTCAGTACCGCGTGTCATACCGGGACGTTCTGCTGTCGCGTCTGTGCCGTATGCCATCGTGATCCCGATCTTATATGCACGCTTCAACCGGTCGACCCATTGCGTATGGCTCTGCGGCGAATCGACAAGTGCAAGATACTCAGTGCCGACCAACACGACGCCATTTTTCTTTGCAATTGCGAGGTCCTCGTCTGTCATGTCGAACCCGTGTTCTATCGACGCGACGCCCGCAACCGCGGCGTTATGTGCGCCGGCACGTGTCCAGCAATGTGCTGCGAGTTTCAGTCCGGCACGAGCGGCTTCATCGACCATAAACTTAATGTCGTCGACGGAGTAGATGTATCGCTGATCGTCTACCACGATCTTTATCACTGTCGCGCCGTAATGCGCATTTTGGCGGATCGCCTTGACCATTTCGTCGCGAGTGTCCGCAAAGAAATATTCCGGTTCAGCCAGATTCTGCTTGTCCTGCTGCAGGTGAAACTGACCGCCGTACGGTGCAATTATCCGTCCTGCGGTGTATAACGTTGGTCCCTGGACCATTCCTCTCTGGATCGCACGTCGAACGCTTACGCACGCATAATTGCCTTCGTTGCCTACATCTCTTGCCGTCGTAAAACCTGATTCAAGCATTGTGTGCGCATTTACGACGCCTTCGATAGAACGGAACGAATCCGGATCGAGCAGCGTTGTAACGTAATAATTTCCATGGTCCCTGGCTTCGATAACGTCCATGCAAAGGTGCGTGTGCATGTCGAAAAGTCCGGGCAAAACGACGCTGCTCGAAAGGTCGATGACCGCGGCGTTGGCAGGTATCGTGATATTTGCTGCGATCGAGGTGATCCTGCCTTTTTCGACGAGAATGATCTGATTTGAAAGTACGGTGCCGCTTTCCGGGTCAACGACCTTGCCGGCTTTGATCGCAGTGATCTGCGCATTTGCGGCCAGATAAAAAACGAATAACAGCAGAAATATTATGGCGGACAGTCGTCTCATAGAGTTTCTCCAGGGTGGTTTGCTAGGATTAAATTTCGGGAAATATTAATGCGTAAGCTAACACAATGGGAATCAAATGACGAAAGACAACTTGCTCGAACAATTTACGGCCTGCTTTGATGAGAACGGATGGTTTGTCGCAACCAAGAACGCGATGGCCGGAGTGACGGCCGATCAGGCGAAATGGAAGCCGGAAGGCGCGGACAATTCGATCCGGGAGATCATCAACCATCTCAACTTTTATAACAACGCTTACCTGCAACGATTCAAAGGCGTCGATTACAAATACAGCACCGACGATAACGCTGAGACGTTCGATCACGGCGAAGCCGCGACATGGGAAGAAGAAGCCGCGCGGTTCGACTCTATCATGAACGAATGGCGCGACGAGATCCGAAAAGCGGACGAATCTATTTTTGAAGAGCTTGCTCCGCCTCGAAATGTTTATACCTGGCGAATGTTGATCGCAAACATCAACGCACACAGCGCGCATCACGGCGGGCAGATCGTGTTGTTGAGGAAATTGCAGGGAAGTTGGGATTCGGGTAAGGGCGTGTCATAAGATCGCTCCGTTCTAAATGGCGAAAAAAAAGGTAAAGCGCGAAGGAGCTGCCGAATCGCTGACTGCGATTTTTGCGGCGATCATCGGAAATCTTCTGATCGCTTCCACAAAATTTACCGCCGCTTTTTTCACGGGCAGCTCGGCAATGCTATCCGAGGGCATCCACTCGGCTGTCGACTGATGCTGGTCGGCATCCGCAACGGTAAAAAACCTCCTGATGAAGAACAACCGTTCGGACACGCTCGCTAGCTCTACTTCTGGTCGCTAGTTGTCGCGTTCAGCATCTTCGCCGTCGGCTGCGGCGTGTCGATTTACGAAGGCATAACCCACATTCTTCATCCTGTGCCCATGGAGAACGCAGTATGGAATTACGTCGTTTTGGGTGCATCGGTGGTCTTTGAAGGAATCAGCTGGTATTTCGGCTGGCTGGCTTTCGCAGACACGCGTCGCGGACAGCCGGTGCTCGAGGCGATCCGCAACAGCAAAGACCCGACAAGTTTCACAGTTTTATTGGAAGATTCAGCCGCGATCATAGGTCTCATCATCGCGTTTGTCGGCGTTGTCCTCGGCCACGAATTTGGGCTTGTATATTTTGACGGGATCGCATCGATCGTCATCGGCGTTCTACTTTGTTTCGTCGCGCTTCTGCTGGGTCGCGAATCAAGAAGCTTGCTAATCGGCGAAGCTGCCGATGACGAAACCTTGCGCGGTATCATCGAGACTGCTGAGAGTGACCCTCATGTTGAGGGCGTCACGAAGCTGCTCACGATTTATATGGGGCCGGAGGATGTGGCGGCAACTCTTGAACTTAAATTTAAGTCTGGAATCACGGCCGTGCAGCTTCGTCACTCTGTTCGCAATATCGAGCTCGCGATCCGCGATGGATTTCCTGCGATCAAGCGCGTCTACTACGAAGCGTCATCGCTGACCAGAGAAGACGGCGACGGGCACGAGAAGGGACCTGAATCGAGCGGCGACAAAGAATAAGATTTATTGCCCGCGTATTGCGCGGGCAAAAATTATTCTTACTCCTCAAAACAAAGTCCGCACTTCATTCCGCAACCGGCTCACGACATCCTTCTCCGGCGGAGTTCCATCCGGATAGATCACATTTGTATTGAAAACCACGATCGAGGCTTGTCGGGTCGCGGGCTCTAGGTCGACAAAGCTGATGAAGCCGTTTTGATCGCCGCCGTGGCCGATGAATGTCCTACTGTCTACTCGGTTTTGGAAAAATATGAGGCCGATATCGGTCGTAAATCCGCGGTTGCCGTTCGAATCCACCGGGGTCGGCAATTGCGGTTTCCACATTTCTTCGAGTGAAGAGCGTTTCAACACGCCGTCGTAAATGTCCTGCTTTCTCGGATCGCCGACGAGGAAATTCAGGTACTTCACCATATCTGAGATCGGGGAATTCAAGCCGCTATTCGAGACCGTGATCCCGGTGTTCGCATCGAAACGGCCTTCCGTTCGCTTGCCGTTTTCAACGTAATACGAATGCGAACGGTCCTTGAGCAGGTGGTAAGGCGTCGTGTCGAAGTAACTTCGGTACATTTCGAGCGGTTTCAGGACGTTCTTGTCGATGTAAACTTCGTAATCGTCAGCGCTCAGTTTTTCGATTATTTTTCCCAAGAAAATAATTCCAGGATTCGAATAACTGAATTTGCTCCCCGGCTTGAACAGGATCTCAGTGAAAGGAAACATCGCTACGAGCTGCGAATATTCGGTCGGCTCAAATGGTTCCCAATCTTCGCCCTTGTCCCACGGCCACGTCGAACCGCGAAAACCCGCCGAGTGCGTCATCAAATGCCGGATCGTTATTTCGTCCATCGAGCCGAATTTGTTATGTACTGCTCGAAGCTCGGGCAAGTATTTGGTCACCGGATCATCAAGCTTCAACAGGCCTCGGTCGCGCAACTGCATTATCGCAATGCCGGTGAACGGCTTTGTATTCGACGCCCAATGATAAATAGTGTCGGCATTTACCGGTTGGCTCGTCGCGGCGTTAAGTGTGCCGTAGTGGATCTCGGAGACGACCTTGTTGTCTTTTGTGAAGACAAAGCTACTGCCGACGACGCCGGCGTCTTTCAGCTCCTTGATATACGTCTCGCGAAATCTGGCAAATTTATCTGATTGTGCAGTGACTTGAAATGACATTAAAAACACAGCTAGAAAGCATGCAGTTGGTCGGATCATGCGAAAGAGTATGCAGCAATATCTGCCGAAACGAAATTCGGAACGAAGGAGCCTGTGAATATTTGAATCGACGTGCTAGGCGACGCGAAAGACTTCGCGATAGCCGCTGTCGACCAAGTCCATATAACCCGACATGGCGCTTTGGACGTCTTCGCGCGACCCCCGGTCCTGCATAGCCTGGCCAAATGCGGCGAGGTCATCGACCGTAACTTCGACGACGACGGTCCAAAAACTTGCGACCTCGTCGACCAGGATGCGCTCGCCGAGGTTCATATCGGACATCAATGCGTGGGCCGCTTTGAATTTGTCGATCGCAGCCTTCGCTTTTCCAGGTTTGCACTTAAAGACGTTACGAATAACGTACATAATATTGCCTCCGTTGTTTTTTTCGTGATTGTAACACAACGCGGTGCAATAGGAATTTGCGAACGCGGATCGGACCGATCAAGCGATTATCGCGGGCCAATCCATCTAAAGAAGTGGCCCGCTACATCTGCCCGATCCGCGTTCAAAAACTTTTGTTATACAATCGAAATGAATGAGTTCTTACGACGAGTTGAAAGATAGTCAGCAGTTTGCCTGCCGCGTGATCGCGGACCATGCACGTGCGACCGCGTTCGCGATCGCCGACGGTATCGTGCCCGGCAACGAAGGGCGAAATTACGTATTGCGGAAGATAATGCGCCGTGCGATCTATCATGGCCGCGAGCATCTTGATCTCAAAGGCGCATTTTTTTACAAGGTTTGCGACCTGGTCGTGGACGAAATGCGCGGGGCGTTTCCAGAGCTCGAAACGCATCGCGAATTCATCGGAAAGATGGTGCGGCTCGAGGAAGAGAGGTTTGGAAACACCGTTACGATTGGCCTCGCGAAACTTGGCGAACTCGATCTTCGGTCGTTAATAAGTGATGAAAACCGTTTATTCAGCGAAATCGCAAAGCTTTATGACACATTCGGAACACCGCGCGATCTGATCCGTGTGTTTTTGGAAGAGAACGGCAAAGCTTTTGAAGAAGACGAATATAACGAGCGGTTTGACGCTGCTCTTCAAGCACTTCAGCAGCAAAGCGGGATCGGCAAGACAGAGCGAAAGTCGGACGTTAGTCCTGTTTATGCTGCATTGCTCGAACAGACCGGTGCGAACGCGTTTCACGGATATGAGACGACGCAGATCGAAGACGCAAAGATCATTGCGATATTCGACGGTGACAAACAGATCGAAGAACTGAAAAGCGGTGATAATGGCAGCGTGATTTTGGACAAGACGCCATTTTACGCCGAATCGGGCGGTCAGGTCGGTGACGTCGGCAAAATTGCTTCGGGGGAATTCGCCGCGAAAGTAAATGATACTTATTCGCCGGTCCCCGGGTTGATCGTTCATAAAGTAACGGTGGAAAATGGTTTGCTCAAGATTGGCGACCTCGTTGTCGCGACAGTCGATGTCGAAAAGCGCGACGCTACCCGTCGGAATCACACCGCGACGCATCTTGTTCACGCAGCCCTGAAAGAAGTATTGGGATCGCACGTAAAACAGGCCGGTTCGGTTGTCGCGCCGAATTATCTGCGATTCGATTTCTCGCATTACCAGCCGATGACGGCTAGGGAATTGCAAGAAGTGGAAGATCTTGTGAACCGGTATATCCTGCAGAATGAACCGGTTACGACCAATATGATGTCGATCGAAGAAGCGATGCGGTCGGGAGCCGTCGCAATGTTCGGAGAGAAGTACGGCTCTGAGGTGCGCGTGCTTAGCGTCGGCCAAGGTACTTTCTCAAAGGAACTATGCGGTGGGACGCACGTTCGCGCGACCGGCGACATCGGCAGCTTTAAGATCACATCCGATGAAGCGATTGCTTCCGGCGTTCGACGCATTCGAGCGATCACCGGTTTCGATGCCTTCGAACGCTTTCGCGAAGACGAACGGCTTATCGACCGAAGCCTTGAAGCGTTGAAAACTCAACGCGACAACCTGCCGAACGCTATCGAAAAACTTCAGGAAGAAGTTAAGCGAACACGGCGAGAGATCGATGATCTGAAATTGAAGATCGCGACCGGTTCGATCGGCGGTGCGTCTTCAAATGGTGACGAGGCGCGCGATGTCAGTGGCGTAAAAGTTCTAGCGAAGATCGTCGACGGGCTTGATGCGAATGGCGCGCGGCAGCTTTCAGATACTTTGCTTGCGCGTCTTAAATCCGGCGTCGTCGTTCTCGGTCGCAGCGAGGAAGGAAAGGCGAGCATTATCGTTCGCGTTTCCGGCGATTTGACCGAAAAAGTAAAGGCAGGGAACGTGATCAAAGAGCTAGTTGGGATCGTCGGCGGAAAAGGTGGCGGCCGAGCCGACATGGCCGAAGGCGGCGGCCCCGAAGGAGCAAAACTAAACGACGCGCTCGAAGCGTCGTACGATGTAATCTCGACCTTTCTCACAAAGTGACCGTGACATTTTCTAGTTGTTCGCAACGAATCTCGAGATACCGTCCACCAATCTTTCGACCTCTTCCACCGTCGTGTAGATCGCACAGCCGGATCGCAAAAGGCCCTGCTTTTCCACACCCAGCCGCTCGACAACCGTTGCCGCATAAAAGTCTCCGCTGGAAAGAAAAAGTCCGTCGGCAACCATAGATTCCGCGACCGTTCGAGACCGGTGTTCACCGATCGTGCACGAAACCAGCGAGGTTCGCGGCTGGTCAAACCCCGGCCCAAATACTTTCACGGTCTCGATCGACGAAAGGCCGTTATGTAGGCTCTTAACCAGCATCGCATCATGTTCACCGAATTTTGCAAAAGCGTCGCCTAATCTTTCTCGCCGCGTCGCACCCGTACCGAATTCTGCAATGAAATCCACAGCTGCCGCGGCCCCAACGATCGATTCGTGACTTTGCGTTCCAGTTTCCATTCGCTCGGGCGAATCATCGGGCGCAGGCTTCAGTTTTGGAAAGTCGAGTTCTTCAATCAGTTCGCGGCGGCCGTACATGATGCCGATGTGAGGGCCGTAGAATTTGTATGCGGAACATGCCAGAAAATCACAGCCCATTGCCTGCACATCGATCAGGTTGTGCGGCGCATAGTGAACCGCATCAACAAATGTCAATGCGCCGGCATCGCGTGCTGCGTCGACAAAATACTTAACGTCATTGATCGTTCCGAGCGCATTTGAGGCAGCCCCGATCGCAACCAGACGCGTCCTTTTGCTCAATAATTCAGGCAGTCGCTCAACCTCAAGCTGGCCGGTCTCGATATTCATCGGCAGGGTCCGAATGACGATACCTCGCTCCACCTCCAGCGACTTCCATGTGTCCACGTTGCCGTGGTGATCAAGCTCCGTCACGATGATCTCGTCGCCCGGCTCAAATCGACGGCCGAGCGCTCGAGCCAGATGAAACGTTAGCGAGGTCATGTTCTGGCCAAACACGATCTCCTCCATCTTGGCGTTGAAAAAATCCGCAAAGACGGTGCGAGCTTCATCGATCATCGCGTCGGTCTCATCGCTTGTCGGATAGCCCCAGTGCGTATTGGCGTTATGGTGAAAAAGATATTCACACATCGCATCGACAACGACTCGAGGCACTTGCGTTCCGCCCGGGCCATCGAAATAGGCGACTGGATGGCCATTGTGCACGCGTTCGAGCGCCGGAAAATGCGAACGGACTTCGTCGATCGAGACGGTCGCGCCGGTTTGTGGTTTCATATGCAAAAAGGTGTAATCGTCGATTCCTGCAACAAATGATACATTTCCGAACGCAGCAAATCACTTCATGAAACGCCTTCTATGGGTTATGCTTTTGGCAAACAATGAGCGCCGTAATTCAAATGTCGGATGAGATAGTTTCGGTAAATCCTGCAACCGGAGAAGAGGTCGGACGTGTATCTATCACGTCGCCCGACGAAGTTTGCGAAGCTGTTCAGCGCGGACGCGACGCCTTCTCAAAATGGAAGCTAACGTCATTCGACGACCGAAAGCGGCTCGTAATGCGGGCGCGGGATGTAGTCCTTGCGGCGATGGACGACATCGCGCATTTGATCTCGGCGGAATCGGGCAAACCGTTTGGCGAAGCGATAGCGATGGAGGTCGCGCCAGTGCTCGACCTGATGCAGTGGGTCGCTAAGAACGCCGAGAAAATGCTGGGGCCGAAACGGGTCGGGATCGGTTTGTACAGCCTCCTCGGCCGCTCGTCAAAGATCGTATATCACCCTCTCGGTGTCGTCGGCATCATCCCCGCATGGAACTATCCGTTTTCGATCCCGCTTGGCGAAACCGTTATGGCGCTGATGGCAGGAAATACCGTTGTGATCAAGCCATCGGAACTCACGCCTTTTGTCGGCTTGAAGATCGGTGAGATCTTCGAAAAAGCAGGCTTCCCAAGAGACGTTGTCAAGATCGTTACCGGTAGGGGCGAAACCGGAGCGGCGCTTGTCGACGCGGCTCCCGACAAGATCATGTTCACTGGATCGGTCGCAACCGGGAAAAGGATCCTGGCTGCCGCTGCGCCAAATATGACATCGGTCGTCCTCGAGCTTGGCGGAAAGGACCCGATGATCGTTTTCGAAGACGCGAACCTTGAGCTTGCTGCGAGTGCCGCTGTTTGGGGAGCTTTCTGCAATGCGGGACAATCGTGCTCATCGGTCGAACGGCTTTATGCACAGGAGTCTATTGCGAAAGAATTGACGCGTAAGATCGTGGAAAAAACCCGCGAGCTTAAACAAGGTGCGGGGGATGATGAGGATGTGTCGATCGGTGCGATGTCGTCTGCGCGACAGTTGAAGATCGTCGAGGATCATGTAAATGATTTTCGCGATCGCGGTGCAATCATCGAGATCGGCGGAAGGCGAAATGAAAACCTCGATGGCTTGTTCTACGAACCAACGGTCATATCAGGTGCGACGAATGACATGCGTGCGATGCAGGAAGAAACATTCGGGCCGACGCTGCCGATCGCTACCTTCAAAACGGAGGAAGAAGCGATCGCATTAGCGAATGATTCGGAGTTTGGCCTTACGGCCAGCGTTTGGACAAGAAACTATGAAAAAGGAAAACGCGTTGCCGAGCAGATCCAAGCAGGTTCGGTTTGCGTAAACGAAGTTCTTTATACGCACGGGATCGGCCAGACACCATGGGGCGGCTTTAAGAATTCGGGCCGTGGCCGCACACACGGCCGCGAAGGTTTGATGGAACTTGTTCAGCCGCAACATATCCACGTCAATCGCATCGCTCTTCTGCCCAACGCCTGGTGGATGCCGTATTCATCGAACGCCGTGAAAACCTTTCGCGGTTTTGCTTCGAAATTCGCGTCCGGCTCGTTAATTAAAACTAGTGCGCTCTTGCCCCAGCTTTGGAAACGCATCACTGAGTTGCGTAAAAAATGAGCGATCGAATGCCAGCGATATTCTTCGGACACGGCAACCCGATGAACGCCCTCGCGGACAACCAATGGACAAGGTTGTGGGCGAGCATCGGAAACAATATACGGCGGCCAAAGGCAATACTCTCGATTTCGGCTCATTGGTATATTCCGGCCGTTGCTGTTACGGCGATGGAAAGTCCACGAACCGTACACGATTTCGGCGGCTTTCCAAAAGAGCTTTTTGAATTCAACTATCCAGCGGTCGGTTCACCGGAAATTGCGGGACGCGTCAACGAGCTTCTAGGCGGCGATGTCCATATGGACGAGAACAATTGGGGCCTCGACCACGGAACCTGGTCGGTGCTTTGTCATGTATTTCCGGATGCGGACGTTCCTGTCGTGCAGTTATCGATCGATGAAACTAGACCTCCCGAGTGGCATTACAAACTGGCGAAAAAGCTCGCACCTCTGCGTGACGAAGATATTTTGATCATCGGAAGCGGCAATCTTATTCATAACCTCCACGCGTATGCCTGGGGCAAACATGATGTCCAACCCTTTGATTGGGCACTCCGGTTTGAAAAAACGGCACGTGAATTGATCACTGCAGGCGACCATATGCCCCTGGTGAACTATGGATCGCTCGGCAAAGACGCAATGCTTTCAGCTCCGACGCCGGACCATTACCTCCCTTTGATCTACATTCTTGGTTTAGTTCGAGACGACGATGTAGTAAGTTTCCCGGTCGGAGGATTCGACGGCGGATCGATATCCATGACAACCGTTCGGATCGGGTGAACGCAGGTCAACGCCGGGCCATGTCCGCTATCATTGTCGCGTAAGTTTTTGGAACGATCTTTTGCATGATCGCTTCTATCGCGTCTGCGAGGCCGGTTTTTCCTGAAGCCGACGCCGTGCCCGAAAGTTCTCCGCTCGTCATTACTTTTTCGCCCTTCAATCCGTGCTTTTTCGTGAACTGTACCGGGAACCTGATTATTTCGATCACGATCTTGATGCTCGTATCACCCCCTGCCTTGCTGAATTCCGTGACTTCACAAAACAGCGTATAGCCCTTCGGTTCATCTACCTTGTTTGTTGTGAATTCAGACGTCGGAGCAATGATCTTTATTATCTGAGCCTGTATCTTTGCTTCAACGTCGGCGCTCGATCCTCCGGCTTTGTCGCCGATATAGATCCGTTTCTTTTTGTTGCTGTTGTCGGTATTGATAAAAATAGGCGGCATTTATGAACTCTCCTTCCTATTCAAAATGAGTCGGCCGATGTCAGGCTGGTATCCGCTATATCGACGCGAGAATTAACGATATTTCGCCAGGTCCTCGATCATTATCGGCATACTTTTTTCGAGCGCGCCCTTAACCATGGCTTTGGCGCACTCCAAGATCGCTTGTTTATCGGCGGGTGGACCTAACTTTGCATTGCTGTTTCCCCCGACGCTGGCTACGTTGCCGTCGGGGTACCGCTCGATTGTCGTGGACATTTTGCATGCGGTATTTCCAGCACTGTCGACCGTGACCTCGGTGATCTCCATCTTTAGCGTATATCCTTTGGCATCTTTGTACTTGTTGGTGGTGAATTTCGCATTGTTGACGAGCGCGTCGACGACGGTCTTTTTCATGAGGTCTTCAACCTCCTTAGAAGCTGCTCCAGCTTTAGAAGCAGTGAAGATCTTTTTTTTCGCATCAATGTCGGCTTTGCTTAACTCGGTGGTGTTTATAAAGATGGGCGGCATGACAAGGACTCCTTTATGTTCAAATATGGACTGACCAGCATTCTCAGCTGTGAAAACGTACAATAAGCGGGTGCAAAGATATTAACGATGTGCTCCCTCTATCGCAAGAAAAAAATTATCAACGGATAAATTGATTGAAAGAAGGAAGACGAAATGGCAGACATGATCAAAATTCTAGGTATCGCAGGCAGCCTGCGAAAAGGTTCGTACAATCAGGCCGCCTTGCGTGCGGCACTTGAGCTGGTCCCTGAAGGTGCGGAGATCGACATCTATGACATCGACGGCTTTCCGGGATTCAATCAGGATCTGGATCAGAGTCCACCGGCGAAGGTTATCGAGTTTAAGCAAAAGATCCGCGAGGCGGATGCGATCCTGATCTCGTCACCGGAATACAATTATTCGATCCCGGGTGTTTTGAAGAACGCGATCGATTGGGCGTCGCGGCCCTATGGCGACAGCGCATGGGATGGCAAACCCGCCGCGATCATGGGAGCGTCGCCGGGAGCGGTGGGGACCGCCCGGATGCAGTATCATCTTCGACAGGTGATGGTATTTCTGAATATGTTTCCGCTGAATAAGCCCGAGGTCATGATCGGGCATTGCGCTGATAAGTTCGACTCCAACGGAACGCTTATCGATGAGAATACAAAAGAATATTTACGTAAGATGCTGCAAGCTCTTGCAGATTGGACCGTAAGACTAAAAGGTAAACAGGACTCCGCACAGGCAAATTAATCAAAATAGAAAAGGGCCGCGAACGGCCCTTCTAGCTTATGATTGACCTAACATTACGGCTTGATAATGTAGTCTGGCCAGCACGATGTTGGATTCAGGTAAAGCTCAAGGAATCTCATCGCTTCTTCGTTGTACGAGCTCGCCGCTGCGCGCGCGGCAGGGTCCGGATTCAGGATCTTTGTGACCTGGTCACGCACGGATTCCAGGTGGACACGAGTTGCGCGGTCGGTCGTTTTTGCCAGCGCAGCCCCTGCCGAAGCGCTTATCGCACGAAGTTCCGCACGGTAAAATGCACGCTCGTCGCCGCTCGTGATGAACAACGCACCGAATCCAGCAGGCAGACCTTGTGGTGCAGCCTGCGGAGCAGCATTTAGTTTGTTATTCGCGATGTCGAGATACGCACGCTGCAGGTTGCGTCGATACGGATCGATCGTCACCTTTGCCGCACCAAGCTCAGTCCATACGCCGCTCCTTACGTCTGCAAGAAAATCAGCTGGCTGGTAAGCTGCGTCTCCATCCAATGCACTTTGCTCAACAAGCCGTGCGAATCTCGCGCTCGAAAGCAGGTTGTTAAGCACGCTGTTCTGCGCATTTCGCACCCGGTTAAGTGCCCCGATAGGTTCGATCTTCCGAAGAATATCCTTATCGACCGCCCACATCGGCGTTGCAAAGGCATTTTCGTTCAGGAACCTGACTGCGTCCATCTGATGTGCTTTTGCCACAGGCGTGAACCGCGGCCCCGATTGTCCCACGTGCTTTTCTTGTGAATTAAACCCGCCCACGATGTTGCCGACATGGTTCATCTCAAGCGTCCATTGGCCAAGCATGCGGCCGTAGATCTCCGCAAGGTCGTCGTAATTGGACCCCTTTTCACCTGTCGCTGCACCGACTAAAAGCTTCGAGGTGCGTTTCAGGTTCTTCAATCCGAGGCCGCTTGATACGATCGCATCGGCGTCGCCGACAGCCTCGGTTTCTTCACCTGGATCGCTTCCGGCCGAGCCGTCGGTCGAAAACCTTAGATAGGGTTTATCGTCCTGTTGTCTTGCCCATTCGTCGAGTGTCGCCTTTTCGGCGTCAGGAGTCTTCGCTCCGGGTATCGGCTTATAACCCCACATCGTCGCCCAAACGTCGTACGGGCCGATTCCGGGAACAAGGTCTTCAACCGCGATGCCATCTTCGGGCTGCGCGACATAATTGAATCGCGAATAGTCCATGAGCGTCGGCGTGTGGCCCATCGTATGAACAAAGTTCTTGTCCCGGACTTTATCCTGCGGGTACATAGAACTGGCCTTCATATTATGCTGAAAGCCCAGAGTATGCCCGACCTCATGTGCGAGCACATATTCGAGCAGGCGGCCCATCACCTCATCGGGAATCGGAAACTTCTGCACACGCGGATCGAGATGTCCGACCTGGACGAAATACCAGGCCTTCGCGAGGTTCATCACGTTGTGATAGAACTGGATGTCCGAGTCGAGAATTTCGCCCGTTCTCGGGTCGCTAATGTGCGGACCCGATGCATTTTCTGTTGTCGAAGGAAGCCAACGGACGACGGCATATCGGGCGTCTTCAGGGCTGAAGTCGGGATCCTCAGCTTTGGTCGGCGCGATCTTCCCGATGATCGCATTCTTAAAACCGGCGGCTTCAAATGCCTTCTGCCAGCTTTCGATGCCCCTGATCATATACGGGCGCCATTTTACGGGCGTGGCCGCGTCAAGATAATAAACGATCGGTTTGACCGGCTCTGATAACTCGGCGTTCGGGTCCTTTTTCTCCAGCCGCCAACGGGCGATGAACGTCCGCTGCGTGGCTCGCTGCTCGTCACGGCCGTAATCCATGGTGCTTGTCGTGAAATAGCCGACTCTTTCGTCGAACAGACGAGGCATCATCGGATTTTCCGGCAGCTTCACCATACTGTAATGCAAGGTCACGGTCGCGCTCCCCGGATTCATTTGCCCTTGGCCAAACCCGCCGCCTGGTTGCGGCCCGCCTCCACCGCCGGCCCCCGCCGGAGCTGGGCTGCGAGTATAAGTATGGTTGGTCTCGACTTCGATATTGGTCGGAAAGGGACTGATACGTTCAACGAACGACCTGGTCGCGTCAATGGCCGTAGCTCCAAGACGCTGGCGAGCACTGAATTCTGTAATGTCCGTAGTGAATAATCGGCCGACGTCGATCACCGCGGTCTCGTTATTCGGTCCCCATGCGGCTACTGGAAACGACATCAGGATCGTACTGTTGTTCGCATCCGCGACGGCCTGTGCGATCGGCAGTTTTGGGTCCGCCACGACGCTGTAATTGATCAACTTTAGGAAGACACGATTGTTCTCACCGAGTTCCCAACGGACCACGCGGCTGCCTAATGCCTGTCCGCCGTAGCCTACGCCATTTGTTGTCCGTTGGATCTGCGATACCCAGAGAAATTCTTTGCCCATCTCGCTCTTTGGGATCTCATAAAAGAATTTGTCTTTGACCTGATGAACTTTAAAAATGCCCGCTTTGGTCTTGGCATCTTTGGTGATCACCTTTTCGTATGGCTGCGGGTCTTGCGAAGCTCCACCGCCCGGTGGTCTTTGCCCGCCGGCCGGCGGTTCAGGGGTAGGATCTTGTGCTTGAGACGCGAAAGTCGCCGCGTAGACAAATAAACCGAACAGTGCGAGACATGAAATGAATCTGTTCATTTCCAGAATTCCTCCGAATGTTTGTAAAGAATGATTTCCGACAGGGCGAACGTCAGCTCTAAATATTTGCTGCTTTATTCAATTTCTTAAACGTTGCGAGATACTGAATAACACTCATTAAGGTCGCGATGCAACAACAAATAGCAATAAACGGTGCGGATTTACAAATCTTGACAAATTAAAGAAGCTGAGTCGAGAGGTTCTATCACGGCAAAAATTGTAGGGCTAGCGGTCACAACTTGAATTCGGCGACGACCGGAGCGTGGTCCGACGGATGTTCCAGCCCACGCGGTCCTTTATCTATCCAGCAATCCGTGCAGTTATCGGCCAGGGCCGGCGATGCCCAAATGTGATCAATGCGCAAACCGCGATCTTTTTCGAAGTCGTGATGAAAGTGGCTCCACCACGAATATGCTTTCTCTTCGTCGTTGATCTGCCGAAAAAGGTCGACGAAGCCCCAACGCTTTAAGTTATGGATGGCCTCGCGTTCCGGTTTGGTGAAATGCATTCTGTCCTGCCAGTAGCGGGGATTCCAGACATCCGTTTCATGCGGAGCGACGTTTAGGTCACCGACAAGCAGTAGCCTATCGGCGAGCTCGAAATTCGTATCGAAATATTTTCGCAAGCGAGCGATCCAGTCGAGCTTGAACATGAATTTGTCACTACCGAACTTGGTGCCGTGCGGCACGTAGACATTTACGACGCGAACGCCGTCGATCGTTCCGGCGATCAGTCGTCGCGGAGCATCCCCATCATCGTCCGGAAAATTCCTTTGCAGATCTTCGATCGGATGTTTAGATATTATCGCGACGCCGTTATATGCTTTTTCGCCGTGAAATTCGATATGCGGATAACCGATGGCTCGCAGCTTTGAATGAGGAAACTTCGCATCAACGCATTTCGATTCCTGCAAACACAAAACATCCGGCCTTTCGCTCTCGCACCACTCGAGAACCTGAGCGAGCCGTGAGTTAATTCCGTTTACGTTCCACGTTGCGATCTTCAATTTCGTGCAAACCCTATTTTCCGATTCATGGCAAGATTAAAGGACGAATTCTGCCACGACCGGAGCATGGTCTGAGGGACGCTCGAGCCCGCGAGGCGATTTATCGATCCAACATCCGGTACATTTATCGGCGAGTGAGCGGGAGGTCCAGATATGGTCGATCCGCAGGCCCTGATTTCGCTGCCACGCGCCTTCGCGATAGTTCCACCATGAATACTCTTTGGCTTCGGGATTTAGCTTGCGAAATACATCGACAAATCCCCATTGCTTTACATGATGTATCGCCGCACGCTCCGGCTTGGAAAAATGGATCTTTCCTTCCCACGCAGGAACATTCCAGACATCCAGCTCGTCCGGCGCAACATTAAAGTCGCCGCAAAGTAGTACGTCCTTATTTATATCGCAAGTATCATCAAAAAAACGGCGCAATCTTTGCAGCCAGTCGAGCTTAAAGTGAAACTTATCAGTCCAGAGCTCGCTCCCGTTTGGGATATACGTGTTTACGATCCGGACGCCGCTGATCGTTCCCGCGATCAATCGCTTCGGGGCTTCGTCATCGTCGTCAAGGTAGTTCTTTTGAACTTCTTCGATCGGGAATTTCGAAATGATGGCGACACCGTTGTAAGACTTTTGACCCATGAACTCTACTTCATAACCGGCATTCTTAAGATCATCCAGGGGGAAATTTTCGTCTACAGTTTTCGTCTCCTGAAAACATACGACATCGACCCCGGTCCGGTCGAGCCAGCCGAGAAGCTGCGGCATACGAACATTTATCGAATTTACATTCCAGGTCGCGATCTTCATTCCTGATCATTTTAACGAACTTTGCGGCTGGGTGTGAATTTCGAATTGCGTTCCCAAAACACACCGTCGGCAAAACCCTGGATCGATGTTTCATCTTCGGCGGCCGCAAGCCGTTTTGCTGCAATTACGCAATGATCTTCGTCCGATTCGATCGCAACAAATTTACGATCTAATTTTTTCGCGACTACGGCCGTCGTTCCGCTGCCTGCGAACGGATCAAGGACCATTTCGCCAGAATTCGTGCTCGCGAGAATTATCTTCGCCAAAAGTTTCTCGGGTTTTTGCGTCGGATGATCCGTGTTTTCAGCCATGGACCAAAACGGGACGGAAATATCGGTCCAAATGTTCGAGGGATGCGTGTCGCGAAAATTACCATCTTTGCTTTCCATCCAATCCTTTGGCGTTCCGTTTTCACGGTACGGGGCGATCACTCGACGCCGTTGTTTTACATTGGCAAGATTGAAAGTGAATTTGTCGGACACGGTAAAAAACCAGATGTCTTCGGCGGCGTTCTTCCAATTTCGTTTCGCGCCGCGTCCTTTCTCACGTTCCCATGTGATGCGGTTTTGAAGCTTGAAGTACTTCGAACCGGCGCGCTGGATCGCCGCAGATGAACGCCAATCACCGCAGATATATATGCTGGCCGTCTTTTTCACCAACGGTGCGCAAATCGAAAGCCAAGAATCAAGCCAAAGTTCGTACGCGTCGTTTTCCGACCGTCGAAAGTTCTCCTTGCCGAACTTCTTATTTAGGTTATATGGCGGATCGGCAAAAAGCAGGTCGAACGAAGTCTTCGGCAGACCGGAAAGGACATCGAAAGCGTCGCCGTTTATCAATGCGTTTTCAGGCAATGTACCAGCTTCAATGCGCCGAATTAATTGCTTTCGGTAAACGGCGCGCTCGGCCGCACCAACATTCAATGTACGGTTTCCCGGAGCGCGCGGTTTGGATCCTGAACTGGACTTTGCCATAGACTTCGGAACGAACTCTAGCATATTCGCCAGCGTTCAATAAAAGCGACGGAGTCCAGGTGTTCAATCATGTTCGGCCATCTGCTTCTGTATTTGGACGATGAACGAACGGACCGCTTCGGCCTCTGCGTTGTCAGGGAAAAGGCGGAGAAACGTTTCATATAGCGCGATCGCCTCTTTAAACTTTTTCTGCCGTTCGTAGACCAGGCCGAGCAATTGATAGATCGTTGGAGCATCGATGCCGGTGCCGAGCTGTTTCACGGCAACCGCGAAATTGCGTGCTGCCTCATCATAGTTTTTGGACTCGCCTGTGATGTCGCCTTCGCCTGCCGCCTCTTCCGCCCTTTCCTGGTAGAGAATGCCGAGACCGGTGTAAGCCTCAGGCTGAAAACCGCCACTGAATGTAATAGCGCGCTTGAACGCGGCGATCGCTTTTGCATTCTGTCCGATCGCCTTCTGGATGCGTCCCTCAACCGCTGATGCTTCAGCATTGCGCGGCGCGATCTTCGTTGCGGCCTTGATCGCTTTATCGGCACCGTCGACATCCCCGGCGTCGCTAAGTGTCCGCGCGAGGCCGATATGGGCATCGATATACGCGGGTTTTAGTTTGATCGCACGGCGATAGGCCTCGGCGGCCTTCGACCTATCAACGGTCGAAAGCCTTTCCGCCTCTTGAAATGCGAGTTCGGCTTCGTCGGTCGTTTTTGCCAACGTGAACTGGTTCACGCCCGCGATGAGTGGCTTTGCGGTTTCCTTAAAACCGTCCGCTCGGACCCTGATCTTTTGCACGCCGGATGGAGGATTTTTGATCTCGAGAGTGCCTGAGGCATCTGTCTTACCGTACAAAACACCATTTAACCAAACTGAGGCGTTTGGTTCCGTTCTAATAACGGCCCCCCGCTGCGCGACCGCCGGGATCGACGCGATCGACAAAGCGAATACGATGTTTAGGAAGAGCCGCATCTATATTTCGTCTGATGCAGAAAAAACGTCACCTGATACGAGAAAATTCCTCGTCCGTTACGTTTTCGGATAGTTTTGACGGAGGATCTTCGGCGTTTTTCGTTATGCCTGTTCTGTTTTCCGGCATCTCGCCCAACCGGCGTAGCAGAGAAGGAATGGTCAGCCCCTGGACAAATACTGAAAACGCCACTACGCCGAACGTGACAGTTTGAATCTCTTGGCTATACGGTAACGACGCCGGAATGCCAAGGGCCAGTGCGAGTGCAAGAGCTCCGCGCAGCCCGCCCCAAAACAAAACGTGCTGATGATTTGCACTTACATAAAGACGCGAGGCACGAAAAGCAGCAGAGCATGGATAAACTGCGATCGCCCGTCCTGCGAGAACGGCAAAGATCGCAACCAGGATCGGCCACAGAAACAGCGCAAAATTCTGATAGGCCGCGTTTACGCCGAGGATGATAAATATCACGGCATTGACCACAAAGGCGGCAAAGTCCCAGAAATGTCCGACGGATTGCTCGCCCTTTTCCGTCATTGTGCCGAGCGCGGTGAAGTTTCCCATCAGAAGCCCGGCAGCGGTTGTTGCAAGGATTCCCGACATGTGAAAATGCTCCGCAAGCCAAAACGAACCGAATGCCGCGACGGTCGTCATCGATAATTCAACAAGGTGATCGCTGGTCTGGCCAATTACAAAATACGCAAACCCGCCGACCAAAAGCCCGCAAATAATACCTCCGAAAACCGAGCCGGCCAGCATCCATGCCGATCCCGAAAAAGTGAGCGTTTGCCCGTTCGCATACGCCAATACAAGAGCAAATGCCACAGCGGCAGTACCGTCGTTGAAAAGGCTTTCCGCCTCCACTAATAGTCTAAGCCTGCCTTCTACCTTGGCTTCTTTGAATGTCGCGATCACGGAAACCGGGTCCGTGGCTGCGATCAGAACGGCGAACAAAGCTGACGCCTCCCACCCCCAGCCCGCCACATAATGCATAAAAACTGCCGTTACGGCCGCGGATAATAAAACGCCGACGGTTGCATACGTGAAGATTAAAGGCAGATCGCGCCTGAGCTCCTTCCATTGAATGTAAAGCGCGGCCTCGAATATTAGCGGCGGGAGCAATATATTAAATAGAAGCTCCTTGCTTAGGCTGAATCCAAATGAAACGGGCAGAAATGATGCGAGTAGGCCCGCGATGACCAGCCCAACCGTGTAGGGAATCCTAAGACGTCGAGCCGCAAGAGCGACCAACGCGCCCAACAAAACTATCAATAGGACCTGTTCAATATGAAGAAATTCCATCAAAGCAAAGTTATATCTGCGTAGACGACATCGAATGAACTCGGGAAGTCGTTTGATTTTCGCAATCGCTAAATTATAATCAATTGTTCACGGCTGGGTAGCTCAGATGGTTAGA
>QHXS01000096.1:370-31902 GCA_003223975.1 Acidobacteriota bacterium | reverse complement strand
GATCTCTTCACAACGATCGGCACCCTGCTTAACGCCGTCGACAATAAAGAACGCCAGAGTAGGCGAAAGTTTTTCGATCGACCACGGAAAATCGCGACCAACACCAGCACAATCTGCCAGCAAGCATCGCGTCCCCGTCGGGATTGCTACACCGGCGAGATTTGCGATATATTCCGCCGACTTGCCAACAATTCCGGCATTGAGTGTGCGTTGCGGTGTCAAAAGGACGGCGGCTACTTTTTCCGCTTCGTCAGGCGAAAGGAAATGTGCGCCTTGCCGCGTAAATTGTTCCCGTACTTCAGCCGCGATCGGTGCGTCGACGACAACTGACTGTTCAGATGCGCATATTGTTCCGTTATCGAAACACGTGCCCGTTAAAATATCGGCGACAGCTTTTTCGACATTCGCTGTTCTTTCGATGAAAGAAGGCACGTTGCCCGGTCCAACACCAAACGCAGGCTTGCCCGACGAATACGCAGCGCGAACCAATCCGATCCCGCCAGTAGCTAGGATCACAGCAGTTCGCTTGTGCTGCATTAATGCTTCGGTACCCTCGATTGTTGAATGGCCCAGGCAATGGATCGCCTCCACGGGAAGGCCTTTTGCAACACCCGCGTCCCGCATTATGCGTGTAGTCTCGGCGATGCATTTCGCTGCGGATGGATGAGGGGACAATACGATCGAGTTTCGCGACTTGATCGCGATTATGATCTTGAAGATCGCCGTCGAAGTCGGATTGGTGGATGGAATGATCGCAGCAACCACGCCCCGTGGACTCGCTACCTCGACGATACTTTCCGTCTCTTTGATCACGCCGACGGTTTTCATTGACCGGAAATGCTTCCAGACATCTTCCGCTGCAAAGCGATTCTTCTCTTTCTTGTCCTCGGCTTTTCCGAAGCCAGTTTCCTCATTGGCGAGCCTTCCAAGGCGCTCGGCATCCGCAAGTGCGGCCGAGGCCATCGCTTCACATATGGAGTCAATCTTAGTTTGATCAAACGCCGCAACCTGTTGGAAAGCACGAAACGCGGCCTCTACCGCGTCTCGAGCTTCCTGCTGTGCAGCCAGATCCTTGTCCGACATAACAAATTATTGCGGGCGAGCAAGAACAAAAAGGCTATCGGGTTTTCGACTTATTTCCCTGCATCGACGTTCCGGTAGCGGAGCCGGCCGCGCCCGAACCTAACTGTTTTCCGCCGCCCTGTAATGCTTTTTCGTCCGGGCTGTACCCGGTATTCCCGCCTTTCGGAATGACCCGTTCAACCTCGCTATGCGGGCGTGGAATTACATGCACGCTGATCAGCTCGCCGACTCGCCGGGCAGCTGCGGCCCCGGCATCGGTCGCCGCTTTAACAGCCCCAACATCGCCGCGAACGAAAATGGTCACGTATCCAGCTCCGATATATTCCTTACCTATAAGCTGAACGTTTGCAGCCTTTACCATGGCGTCTGCGCTTTCTACTGCGCCGACAAAGCCTTTGGTTTCGACCATACCGAGAGCTTCTAAACTCATTCCGGATTCCTCACTTTTTTAACTGGTTTTCAACACGAAGATCGCCCAATTTCGAAGCCTAAACGTATCACGCACGGGAGGCATTAATCAAGCATATCGAGACTTACTGTTCAATTGGCGATCAATTGACATTATTTGCTTATCAACGCTATATTTCAAGTTCAATCTTGAAAACGGTGCTTCGAAAACTGCGTTGGCCGCGATCGATTCATAATGTCTCAAACACTGGGTGAAAAATTGCGGCACGCGCGAGAGGAGCGTGGTATTTCCATCAGCGAGGTCGCCGAGCAAACGAGGATCTCGGCGCTCTACATCGAATCGATCGAAAACGACAATTACAAGCCGCTTCCCGGCGGCATCTTCAACAAAGGTTTTTTAAAATCATACGCAAAGTTCATTGGCGTCGACGAGCAGGAAGCACTTTCAGACTATGCACGGATCGCAGCTGAAAGCGAAGCCATTTCGGAACCGCCGCTGAAGGTCTATCGTCCCGAGGTTCTTACGGACGACAACTCTTCTTCGTCAATGGCTCCGACCCTGATCTTCGCGGGCATCATTCTCGCCCTGATGACCGGCGGCATTTTGTTTGTTCTCAATTACATACAAAATCGAGACACCAATACTGCGAATTCGAATCCGAACGTAAACAACGCCGTTACGAATATTGCGAACGCAAACTCGGCGAACCCTTCCGTTCCGGTTGGAAATGCTCCGACAATCACAACTTCTAAGTTCGAATTTCGTGCCGCAGGTGACGAGATCTCGCTGACAGCTGCTGTGGATGGCAAATCGACGACCCAATTGATCGCGGCCGGCGGCTCTGCGACCTTCGAGCCAAAAGAATCGATCAAGTTTGGCTACGCGCGTTCACGTTCGCAATCAGCACGGTTGCTAATCAACGGAAAATCGATAATCCTGCCGGAAATGCCCGAAAATCCGCGGCGAAACATCATAGAATTCGAAATTAATAAGGATAATCTGTCGACGATCTGGAACGAGGGACGTATCGTGTTTCAAAATGCCGCCGTGCCGGCAAATTCAAATTTAAATGTCCCTGCAAATTTGGCCAGCAATACGCCTTTCCCGACCGCAACTCCGACCCGTCCGGCCGCGACACCGCGGCCAAGTGTTGCTCCTCCGGTAAACAGGCCGCCCGCAAATAAACCGCCCCCGACGATGCAGCCGACTATCATTGCGCCCAGGCCAACGGCCAAGCCGTCGCCGAATTAGGCGAACCGCGACTAAGCGTTGTAATATATTGTTTGGTTAACGCTTTCAAAATAAAGAAAACCCGCCCGCCGATCTCGCGCGGGCATTTTTGTATTCATAAATGACGGAACGCTTCGGCCGGGTTTTTTTTTAATTAGAATATGAAGATCAATGAAATAGTCGAGGGACTGACATTCGACGACGTCCTCCTCGTGCCTGCCTTTTCCGATGTCCTTCCGGCAGAAGTAGACACGCGGACGCGATTTTCGCGCGGTATCGAGCTAAATATTCCGCTGTGTTCGTCGGCGATGGATACGGTTACCGAGGCCTCGCTGGCCATCGCGTTGGCACAACAAGGCGGCATCGGAGTGATCCACAAGAATTTCACGATCGCCGAACAAGCCGAAGAGGTCGATAAGGTAAAACGCAGCGAATCGGGAATGATAGTCGACCCCGTAACGATCGATCATCGGGCTCTGGTTTCCGAAGCTCTGAATATCATGGAACGCTACAAAATAAGCGGCGTTCCTGTAACCGACGAAAATGGCTTGTTGGTGGGCATCATCACAAATCGCGATCTGCGTTTCGAAACACGGTTTGATATTCCGGTTTCCGAAGTGATGACGCCTCAGCCGCTCGTTACCGTTCCGGTCGGTACCACGCTTGACGAAGCGAAAATAAAGCTTCAGAAGCATCGTATCGAAAAGTTATTGGTAGTGGATGACGACGGACACCTTAAGGGTCTGATCACGGTCAAAGACATTCAGAAGGCGATCAAGTTTCCGCACGCGGCCAAGGACGACTTCGGGCGATTGCGGTGCGCAGCCGCTATCGGCGCAACCGGCGATTTTTTCGAGCGGTGCGAAGCGTTGGTCAGATCCCGCGCTGATGCGATCGTGATCGATACCGCGCACGGGCATAGCGTTCGCGTTATCGACGCGATAAAAAAGATCAAATCCAAATTCCCGGAAGTGCAGCTTATTGCCGGTAATGTTGCAACTGCCGAGGGCACAAAAGAACTGATCTCGGCTGGTGTCGATGCTGTCAAGATCGGCATCGGCCCCGGATCGATCTGTACGACACGTGTAGTCACCGGCGCGGGAGTGCCTCAGATAATGGCCATACATGAGGCCGTAAACGCTGCTGAAGGCTCAGGAGTGCCAGTTATTGCAGATGGCGGCATCAAGTTCTCGGGCGACGTTTCAAAGGCAATAGCCGCTGGCGCCGATTGCATAATGGTCGGCTCGCTTTTTGCGGGAACGGAAGAAGCGCCGGGCGAAGTCATTCTTTTCCAGGGCCGAAGCTTCAAGACATATCGCGGAATGGGTTCGATCGGCGCGATGAAAAAAGGTTCGAGCGATAGATACGCTCAGGAACTGACCAAGGCCGAATCGAAGTTCGTTCCGGAAGGTATCGAGGGCCGCGTCGCTTATAAAGGTTCGGTTGCCGAAATGGTCACTCAGCTCGTAGGCGGGCTGCGTGCCGGAATGGGCTATACCGGCTGCCGTAACATACGAGAGCTTCAGCAAAACGCGCGATTCGTCCGCATTACGTCTGCAGGACTTCGTGAATCGCATGTGCACGACGTGATCATCACAAAAGAGGCTCCGAATTATAGATTGGAATCTTAGATCGATCTCACAAATCGCATTACTGCTCTATCTGCGATGTCAGTGTGTCCCACTCGGCGTAGAGCGACTTTATCTTTGAATCAGTTTCGGCGTGCCGCAGCGTGACTGAATTGAGTTTGTCGAAGTCGCCGGCGATCTTTGGATCGGACATTTCAGTTCCGAGTCTCACAAGTTGTTTCTCAAGGTCCGCGATCTCGCTCTCGAGCTTTTTTATTCGATTTTCGGTCTGCGAACGCTGATTCTTGCTTAGAGCGGGTAATTTCTCCGCCGCAGTTTTCTCGGCCTGAATCGCGATCTGGGCTTTCCGATTTTCGGCTTTCCACTTTCCACTCTTTCCACTGCTCTTGCCTTCCAGTCATGATACTCCGTGTAATTACCCGGATATGCATCTACCGCGCCGTCGTCTTCGAACGCAAGGATCTGCGTCGCGATCTTGTCGAGAAAGAATCGGTCATGGCTAACGGTAATGATCGTACCGTCGTATTCGGCGAGGGCATCTTCGAGCGCTTCGCGCGCCGGAATGTCGAGATGGTTTGTCGGCTCGTCAAGGATCAAAACATTCTTGCGCGAATAGATCAGTTTCGCGAGGGAAAGCCTTCCCTTTTCGCCACCGGAAAGATCGCCGACCGATTTGAAAACGTCTTCGCCGAAGAAAAGGAACCGCGCAAGGAACGAACGCAGCTCGCCGTTGTCGGCCATCGGAGCGACACGCCGCAGTTCCATTACCACTTCATTTCGCGGTTCCAGATCATGCAGGTTCTGCGAATAGTATCCGATGTCGACCTTCGTTCCCCAGTTGATCACGCCGCCAAGCTCGCGGATCTCACCGAGCAGCGTTTTCAGCAGCGTCGTTTTACCGGTACCGTTCGCACCTATTATGCCGAGCGTTTCACCGCGAAGAAGCGAAATATTTATTTTCGATGCCAGGGCCTTCTCGCCGTAGCCCACGGCAAGGTCCTCAACATTTAGAACGTTGCCGCCGGTGCGTTCGACCCTTTTTAGTCCAAAGTTACCGCCTGATTTTTCGCTCGCTACTGCCTCGACGCGCTCAAGCCGCTCAAGCATGTTGCGGCGCGATTTTGCCTGTTTTGTCTTTTGACCTTCGAGATTTTTGCGAATGAACGCCTGTGTCTTGTTGATCAGCGACTGCTGGTTTTCGAACTCACGCTGCTGCTGCTCGCGGCGGAGTTCACGTTCGATAACAAATTTCGAATAGTTGCCCTTGTAATTGACCGCCTTGCCGTTCTCGATCTCGATGATGCGGTTGGTCGTACGATCGAGAAAATAACGGTCGTGGCTGATCACCACGTAGGCCTTGTCGTAACCGAAAAGAAATTCTTCAAGCCACTCGACGGCGTGAACATCCAGGTGGTTGGTAGGTTCGTCGAGCAGAAGCACATCGGCGTTTGATAGTAAAAGCCGCGCCATTCCGAGGCGGTTCTTTTGACCGCCGGAAAGGATCGCCGTATCGAGCGTCCAATCCTCTTTTTCGAAGCCCAGGCCAAGCAGGATCGATTCGGCGTGCGCTGAGTAAGTGAATCCATCGGCTTGTTCGAACGCGATCTGAAGATCGGCATAACGATGGAGTGTCTCTTCGGAGTGGTCAGTCTCCATTTGTTTTTCGAGCAGACGCATCTCGGCTTCGATATCGTGGATCGCTTTGAAAGCTGAAAGAGCTGCGGTGTGTACCGTTTCTCCGGAGCCGAAATCGACGTGCTGGTCGAGCAGGCCAAGTTTGAGCCCGTTCATCGAAACGACATCTCCGCTGTCGGCAGATTCGCTGCCGGTCACGATACGAAAAACAGTGGTCTTCCCTGCACCGTTTCGGCCTACAAGCCCGACCTTTTCGCCCGGATTGACCTGAAAGGAAACGCCGCGAAGTATCTCATCGCCTCCGTAGGATTTTTTAACGTTTGAAAGTCTGAATAACATTGCGCAAAAAACCACCGGTTCGAAATGTCAGACATCCGGCCGATGGTTTTATTTTAGTAAACTTAAGTTTATTTATTCGAGTTCGTCGGTAGATTCGCAGGGACCGCCGGCCTTGGCGTTGACGGCACCGGCTTGTTCCCGAGGGCGTTCGGCCTGATTACATCGGTATTTGCCGCGTTCATATTAGTGGGCTGAGCGTTCACATTAGTGGGCCTATTAGCCGAGTTATTCGCAGGTTCGCCTCCGCACGACAATGCAAACAGTGCGAATACAAATACTATTGAAGAAATCAACGTTTTCATTTGCCCGAAAATAACTCCGACCGTTCTCGATCCTTAACGGATAACGAAGCTTTTCCGCGGATCGAACGGACAGTCTCCCAAACAATTGTCACCGACGCTTTACTTGTTCGAATTTCCCGTCTTATTTGCCGCGGCCGCCGGTTTCGGCGTCATCGCCGCGGGCTTGTTCGTACCCGGGTTTGGCGTTATCAAGCCCGAGTTCGATGTATTGGCAGTGCTATTTGTCGGCTTAACGGCATTCGCCGTATTCGCCGCATTCGAAACATTTGGTGAAGAATTGACATTCGAATTCGACGCCGCAGTCGTCGGCGAAACTGCCGGCCGTGCTCCGCTGAGCTCGTTCGGATTCGTCACCACTTTCTTGGCAAGGAAATTCTCGATCTTCGCTTCGTTCATCGCGATCGCCTGATAAGACGCAGCAAGAAGCTGCTTGCGCGAGTTGCTGAGAAAGTCGGTGATCTCCTGTCGAACACCCGGAGTTTCAAGTGTGCGGTCCTCGTCGGTCTCCTGTTTGCGGGTCAGCTTGATGATCAGGTAGCGGCTTTCAAATGGAACGAGCTGCGGGAACACCTGGCCGTTCTGCATCTTTGTCATGATGTAGTCCGAGACGCCCGGCGGAAACGCCTGCTTCATTTCTTCTTCCGTGAAATATCTCCAATCACCGCCTTTCATTTTAGAATCCGGGTCCTCACTCGATTCACGAGCGACGGTTGCAAAATCAGTTCCAGGCTGCATCACCCGGCTGCCTACCTCTTTTGCCTTTGTCTGAGCTTCGAGTTCATTCCTGGTCGTGTCGCCCTGTCCGTTATCCCGCGGGTCAATGACAATTGCAGAAAGCTGCGCACCACGTTTGTTTTTGAACGCCTCAGGATTGTTGTTGTAAAACTGGGTGATCTCGGCGTCTTTTGGAGCGTCGATCTTTCCGGTGATCTTTTCCTGAAGCTTCTGGATGGCAAGGCCTTTCTTGATCGTGAGCCGCGCCGACGCTTCGGTTTCGCCGATCTCTTTCATCTTCGCGTCCCACTGCTCCTGAGATAAGCCGCTGCCGGTTTTGCGTTTGTTGTACTCGCCGGTGACTTCCTCGTCGGTAGGCATCGCGCCTTCTTTTTCCGCCTTTTGGAACATTACTTCCTGCTCGACGAGGCTTTGCAGGACCTGAAGCCGAGCGGCTGCCAGTTCAAGCGGTGAAAGATGGGTTTCCTGCCCCTGGGCCTGCTGCTTTATGGCCCTTTCGACCTCTTCCATTTTGATGGGTTTGCCGTTAACGGTCGCCGCTGTTTCGTTCGGGTCCGAGCCCGAGTCCGGACCGCCGGACGGCCCGCAGCCTGCTAATCCTGCCGCAAATGTGAATACGGCCGCCGAAAAAAGAATAAGTTTAGTTGATCTTCGCACTCTGGATGTTGCTCCTTTAGCATTTAGCGTTCCGCTGCTTACTTGACTAAGCACAACGCAATTTGTTATAAAATTCGTTTTGAGTTTTGAAACTCTAATAGTTTTCCTCTTCAATAAGAGGTGCAATATTATGGCTCAACGATGTGATGTATGCGGCAAAGGTCCGCAATTCGGCAATAACGTTTCGCACGCCAACAATAAGACCCGTCGGCGTTTCAATCCAAATCTGCAGCCCGTTCGTGTTCAACTTCCGGGCGGCGGTAACGGCCGTCAGAAGGTCTGCACCCGCTGTATAAAATCGGGTAAAATTGTCAAAGCTGCGTAATTTTCTTTGAGTTACGCCCGCCTCTTTTGGTTGCCAAATGCTGAATTTTCAGCGTTTGGCATTCTTATTTTGTGCAACAGGCTGTTAACCTGTTGACGCGGAACAGACTAACAGCCTGTTCTACGCCAGTGCGATACAATCGATCTCGACCCTCGCATCACGCGGCAATCTGGCCGCCTGAACGGTCGCCCGAGCCGGCTTATTCTCGACAAAATACTTTGAATAAACCTCGTTCATCGCAGCGAAATCATTCATATCCGCAAGAAAAACTGTCGTCTTCACGACTTTATCGAAACCGCTTCCGCCCGCTTCGAGTACCGCCAATAAATTCTTGAATACCTGATCGGTCTGCTCCGAAATGTCGTCCGAGACGAAATTTCCAGTCGCCGGATCGATCGGTATCTGCCCAGAGCAAAATATCATCCCGTTCGCTTTGACTGCTTGCGAATATGGGCCGATCGCTCCCGGGGCTTTTTCAGTTGAGACAACCTCGTTCATCTTTGTCGCGAATAATGCCCTAAAGCAAAAGGGAAATATTAGCAGATAACTCTGCGATTACAAAACAAGGGCAGGGAATCTTGAGATTTCCCCGCCCGATAGGATAAATAGGATCGTACGGTCCGCTAATAGGTCACGGTCACAGTATTCGAGCACGGTGAACCGCTCTGGTTACAGACCCGGTACGTGTTGGAACCGCCGCCACGCTGGCCTGTGTTGTCGGTATATCCGTTGTTGTTATTCGCAGTTACAAGGAAACTGTTGTTTCTGTAGATTTGAACGGTGGGCGATGAAGCTCCGAACCAGGTGAGGTCAGTTATCTTTATGCCCTGTACCTTGCGGCCAACAGCCGAAAGTGTAATTCCACCGGGATCAGGCGTCGGTGTTGGGCTGGCTCCGCCAAAGATCGAATACAAAAGCAAATTCGGCGAGCCGGAGCCGGGATTCGTTACAATGCCGCTCGTCGCGTTGCCGGTGATCGCGGCGGCTACTTGTGAGGGCGTTGCCGTCGGATTGTTCTGAAGGAACAACGCGACCACCCCGGCCACGTGCGGTGACGCCATTGAGGTGCCGCTGATCGTGTTCGTCGCCGTGTCGTTTGTGTTCCAGGACGAGGTGATCGAACTTCCGGGTGCGAACAGATCAACGCAAGTGCCAATATTTGAGAATGACGATCTTGCATCGGTGATTGTGGTCGAGCCAACGGTCAGGGCCGCTGGAACGCGGGAGGGCGAATAGTCGCAAGCGTTGGCACTGCTGTTTCCAGCGGCGACCGCAAACGTGACACCGTCGCTGATGGCCCTGTTGACCGCCGCATCCAGCGTCGTCGACGCGCTCCCGCCCAAGCTCATGTTCGCCACGGCCGGCGCGTTTTGCACATGATTTCCCGTGACCCAGTCAATGCCGGCAACGACGCCGCTCGTCGTGCCCGATCCCTGACAGTTCAGCACGCGAACCGCTATGAGCGAAACGCTCTTTGCAAGGCCGTACGTCGTTCCGCCCACTGTACCGGAAACGTGCGTTCCATGGCCATTACAATCCTGTCCATCGCCGCCCAAAGCATCGAAACCTATCGAGGCCCGGCCTCCGAATTCGCTGTGCGTCGTTCGGATGCCCGTGTCGATGATATAGGCCGTAACGCCAGCGCCCGTTGCATCGTAGTTGTAGGTTTGATCCAACGGAAGATCTCGCTGATCGACCCGGTCCAGACCCCAGGTTGCATTGGTCTGGGTCGCACTCGCGTACATCACGCCGTCTTCCTCGATGTAGTTAACGCGCGGGTCGTGGCTAAGTTCCGCTGCCTGTTCTTCGGACATCTCGATAGAGAACCCATTGAGCGCGTGCTTGAACACGTGGTCCACTCGGCCCCTATAAGCGACGCCAAGTTCCTGGGCAACCGCACTGGCGTTTGAATTCGGCCCGCGGCCGCCGGCAGCCCAATCCTCAAGCACAACGATGTACCGATTCGGAATTTTCGAATCGGAGTGGACGAACTTGTCCTTTTGTGCCAAGCCCTCGACGACAACGCCCGGAATAAGCCAAACGGCAAATCCCACGAATAAAGTCCCGAACAAGACCAAAGCAATTCGTTTCATTTTCGACTATCTCCTGTTGATAAATTTAGGCGTTGGCAATGATTTGCCTGTCGCGACGAAATATCAGTCCGAATAGAGCCGGACCTAACCTTATGAACGGTTTAATGAACCTCGAAGGTTACAGTTTCATTTTATGGGAAAGCCG
Organism: Acidobacteriota bacterium; assembly: GCA_003223975.1. GTDB lineage: Bacteria > Acidobacteriota > Blastocatellia > Pyrinomonadales > Pyrinomonadaceae > OLB17. Next base: position 21,360 of record QHXS01000096.1, on the reverse strand, counting down.
GTTTCAGCAAGTAATTGATATCGTACAGCATCGCGGCGCAAATGAACAAGGTATTTAGGCATTGACTCTTTCAACCGACATCACGCCGGCAACATGTTCGACAGCCGATACGACGCGGTCGAGGTGCTTTTTGTCGAAGACCTCCACCGTTACTTCTATAAGGCCGCGATCGTCACGCGAAATATTCGCGCTTGCGTCACGGATACCGGTCTTGATATCGGCAATCGCATTAGTAATACCGGCGAGCATTCCGTTGCGATTCTCGGTCGTGACTAACAATCGTACTGATTGGACCTCTTCTTTTTCGCTCTTCGCCCAATCGACCTCAACTATTCGATCGCGGTTCACCATCAACTGCGAGACGTTTTTGCAGCGTTTGTTGTGAACGACGATTCCCTTGCCAAGCGAGATATATCCGATAATATCTTCGCCGCGGATAGGGTTGCAGCACCTTGCACGGGTCGTCAAGAGATTGTCGACACCCTTTACGACAATGGCGTCCTCACCCAGGCCGATCAGCTTCTTAACCGCCTTTACGCCGGTAGAAATGCGCGTTTCTTTTCGATTTTCCGGGTCGAGCTCGGCGAATTTTTCGGCACCGAGATGTTTCGAGATCACGTTGCGTGGCAGCGTCTTGCCATAGCCTATCGAAGCGAGCAGATCTTCGGGCCGCCCGAGGCCGTATTCGTTCGCAATGCGTCTCATCTCACCGTCATTGTTTAGAAGCTTTTTCGGCGCCACGTTGAACCGGCTTGATTCCTTTTCCAGCAGCTTACGGCCGAGATCGATGGAATCGGCTCGCTGCTGTTCGCTGATGAAATGCCGGATCCGGTTCTTAGCTTTCGACGTTACAACATAATTTAGCCAATCGCGTGAAGGCTTTGAGTTGGAGGTCGTCATTATCTCGACCACATCGCCGTTCTGCAGTTCGGTCTTGATCGGCACCATCCGTCCGTTGATCTTCGCACCGGTGCACGCGTCGCCCACTTCGGAATGGATCGCATATGCGAAATCGATCGGCGTAGACCCGCGCGGAAGCTGTATGACCTTTCCCATCGGAGTGAATGCATAAACGTCTTTCGGGAAAAGGTCGAGCTTGAGCGATTCGATAAAATCCTCGGAATCGTCGTTGGCCTGAGTGTCTTCGACCAGCGGCAGCAGCAGTTTTTCGACCGTCTTCCGCAATTCATCGAGGCTCTCATCATCTTCACGTGTTCCGAGTTTGCTCTCTTTGTATTTCCAATGAGCGGCGACGCCTTCTTCGGCGATCTGGTGCATTTCCTGCGTTCTTATTTGCACCTCGAATGGCTGCCCGCCGTCGCCGATCACTGACGTGTGCAGCGAGCGGTAGAGATTGTCACGGGGAATGGCTATCCAGTCTTTGAAACGCTCGGGAACAGGCGTCCAGATATCATGTACGACGCCGAGGGTAAGGTAGCAGTACGTCTTATCGTTCGGAGTGATAATGCGCGTGGCGATCAAGTCGTAAACCTGTTCGATCATGATCCGCTGCTTTCGAAGTTTTTTCCAAAGAGAGTAAAGCCGCTTAACGCGTCCCTCGATCGCGACAAAGGGCACCTCATTCTCGTGCAATCTGGCCGTGATCGTCGTGCGGATCTTTTCAAGTATCGCTTCGAGCTCGGGACGCCTGGCATCGACTTCCTTTGCGAGTTTCTTGTATTCGTCAGGAAATAAGTTCTGGAACGAAAGGTCCTCGAGCTCGCTTCGCATCTTACCCATTCCGAGTCGATGCGCGATGGGTGCGTAAATATCAAGAGTTTCCTGCGAAATGCGGGCGCGCTTCTCGGGTTTGAGGTACTGCATCGTCCGCATGTTGTGAAGCCGGTCGGCAAGTTTGATCAGAACGACGCGGACGTCGGTGACCATTGCCAGCACCATTTTTCTGACGTTTTCGGCTTGTTGTTTTTCGCGGGAAAGGTTGCTGATCTGAGCGATCTTTGTGAGACCGTCGACGAGCGTGGTGATCTCGTCGCCAAAATACGAACGGATCGTGTCCAGATCGACAAGGGTGTCCTCTACGACGTCGTGGAGCAAGCCGGTCGAAACGCTTACCTCATCGAGACGCATCTCGGCCAGGATATTTGCTACTTCGATCGGGTGAACAAGATAGGGCTCGCCGGAAGCACGTTTTTGGCCTTTATGATGAAGGGCAGAGAAAAGGTAGGCCCGCCGGATCAGGTCGATATCCGCGCCGGGACGATTTTTTTCGACAACTCCGATGACATCTTCGATTCTTATCATCAGGCCAAATTGCTTCTAGTGAATTCTAACGAAATTGGCCCGATAAAATCCACGTTTTTCCGGTCAAGAAAAACTTGCCGGCAAATAAGAAAAATGGTGCCCGGTCAAATTGAACCGGGCACCAGAAACCAGTTGGCCGTTGCTCCGAATTATTTCGGAGCAGCAGCATTCGCATTTGCATTCGCATTTGCATTCGCCTTATTGGCGTTTGCAGCTTCCTGTTCTGCGGCAAGTCGCGCTTCCTTCTCTGCGTCAAGGGCCTTGACGACCTTCTTGATCTCATCGGCAGATGCCCGTTTCGCGTCGGCGTCGGCTTTCAGGGTGGCGTAATCCGGACTGCCTTCCATCTCAGCGAGACGCGACGCCTGGACAGCGATACTTGCACGATACGAGCGTGCCGAATCAAAAGGCGAGATCGTCTCTTCGAAGATCTTCAGCTCGTCGTCATTCATTGTCTTGACGTTTGCAGAAGGAGCATTCTTTACAAGTTCAGGCTCCAGAGCAAGCGTCGGATTGAAAAATTCCTGACCTTTTGCAACGCATTCTTTAAGCTTCGTCAGGTCCTCGGGATTCTCCGGCTTAACGAACTGAAAAACGTCCTTGCCGTCCTTTTTGACGGTCTTCTTCGTTTTTTCAGTGTCGGTGATGTCGTTCGCGCATGTGTTGTATTCTAAGCCCATCGAAACCAGCGCGCGGGCACGAGCGGTCTCCGGCAATTGAGTATTAGCCGCGGTTTCCTTTTGGAATTGAATGGCCTTTTCCTTATCACCCAAGCTCTCAAGCAGGCTCGGTATAGCACTGACAGTGCTGTTTACGCTTGAAAGTGCGGAATAAAAACGCTTTTGCTCGGCACTTCCGGTCTTGTTCGCGTCATATGCTGCTTTTGCCTCTGCATATTCGTGACTGACCTGCGGGACGGCTTTCTTATATTCGTCGACCGCCTGCTGGGCCAACCCTTTATTCTCACGGTTTCCGATATACATCGAATGAAGTGTCCGCGCCAAAAATAACTGAGCAGTTCTTCCTTCAAGCGTTGCCCCTTCAGGATCGCGGGCGGCGGCCTTTCGAAAAAGCTGCTCGGCATCCGCGAACTTTCGGTCTTTATATGCAATGGAACCGTCCACAAGGTTCTTACGAGCCATAATGCGGCTGTAGAACGAGCAGTTTGTTGTAAATAGAACGGCGCATACAAAAACAACTAGCACCGCAAAACGAGAAGACCTCATTTCTTCACTCCATTCGAAATTAATAATCTCTTTTCGCGTAAAAAGCACGCGGTTCGCTTCGACTAATCGGTCAGATCGTCGATCTGCAACCCGACAGGTTGAGCTCCGGCCATCTTGACCGCGTCGATCACCCGGGCGACATCACCATACTTGATCGACGTAGGCGATTTGATAAAGATCGTCTTTTCGATCTCGTTCGTTCCTTCGCGTCGGACGTCGTTCGCTTCGCGTTGCTGAAAAATGCTCTTCAGGTTATTGATCAATGCATCCGGCTCGTCAACAGTACCGGCAGGTTCGTTGTTCAAGCTCAACGCTCTATTGTTCCGGTTGATCGAAACAACCAGTGTCAACGGATTGGGCTTCACTTCGACTTGCTGCTGGTCCTTCGGCTCTGCGGGAACCTTAGCCTCGAACTTACTCGGCTTGACCGGCGTGATGACCATAAAGATGATCAGTAGCACAAGCAAAACGTCGATAAGCGGCGTTACGTTAATATGCGGGGTTGCCTCGTTCGACGAGTTGCCCGTTCCTGACATTCCCATTATCTTCTACTTCCTTTAAAGATTTCGCGGCGTGCGCCTATTGCGGCTGCCCACCTGTCTTCTTTTTATCCGCTACAAGCCCGATCTTGTCGATCTCCTGCTTGCGGATCGTGTCGATAGCCTGAACAACCGTGCCGTAATCTACTTCGACGCCGCTCTTGATGTAGACGATCCTCTTAGCAGGCTCTTTGTCTTTCATCATCGACTTGATCTTTTCACCAAGCTCGGCAAGCGGTTTCGGATCTTTCCCGATATAGAAATCGGTGTTGTTCGGGATCGAGATCACGACTGACGTGTCCTTCGTGATCTCGCCATCTTCTTCCGGAGTATTCATGTCTCTCGGAATATTCACGGAAACACCTTGTTGGAGCAACGGCGTCACGATCATGAAGATGATCAGCAACACGAGCATCACGTCCACCATCGGTGTTACGTTAATTTCCGAGTTATATTCGTCGGTTCCCCCGATCTTTGCGCCCATGGCAACTATTCTCCTTAAATGTACGACGGATTTACTGACCAGCCGTCAGAACACGCCGAGTGGCCCGTTCTACAAGTAAAGCCGGAAATTAGCCTCGCAGGGCCTTGGTCCGCTGCTTGATAAAGTAATCAACCAATTCCGACGCCGAGTTTTCCATTTCGACACCAAAGCTCGTCACTTTGTTCGTGAAGTAGTTGAACATCCACACTGCGGGCACTGCCACTGCGATACCAAACGCGGTAGCTACAAGAGCTTCTGCGATAGCAGCACCGACCGCACCGATACCGGCATTTTCAGCCTGTGCAAGAGCGACGAACGCGCCGATGATACCTACGACCGTTCCGAACAAGCCGACAAACGGTGCCGTCGAACCGACCGTCGCCAATCCGGCGAGGCCGCGTTTCAATTCGGCGGTCTTAACCGCAATAGCACGATCGAGTGCACGCTTGGAAGCTTCCATTTCGTCTGCGGAGATGTCGGTGTTGCCCTGGTGTGCGGCAAATTCCTTCAATCCCGAAGAAACGACCATCGCAAGGTGCGAATCTTTGTGCCGATCACTGATGTTGATCGCTTCGTCGATGTTGCTGTTCTTAAGAGCCTGGGCAACCTTAGGTGCATACTGACGCGATTGCTGTTTCGCCTTGTTGTAGGTGAGCCATCGCTCGATGCCGACAGCGATCAGGTATACAGCCTGAATAAGTAGGATGCTGATAACGATCCAGCCCGGGATGGTCAAGCTTCGTGCGATATCGTAAATACCGAACGAGATCTTTTGCTGGCCCTCGGCCAACAGTAGTAATGAGCCCAGAACGTCAGTCCCTAACAGGCTTGCGAAAAAAGTCATGATTTTTCCTCCAAAAGAAATCCGAAAATTCGTTTTAAAATTGCGAAGATAAACTTTTTGGAGGCTCGCAACTCACGAGTTTCGAGCCTCCAGCGTCTTGCCGCCGCCGTTTACGGAGCGACGAAATTATACGTTATGACACCCGAAACCTTAACCGGTTGTCCGGAAAGTTTTGTCGGGCTGAAGCGGGCGCCTCTTGCCGCGGCTACGGCGGCGGCCCGCAGCAGCGGGTGGCCGCTGACGGCGGAAGCCGAAACGACGCTACCGTTCTCATCGATGAGCACCTGGACGCTTACCGAGCCTGCAGCACGAACAGCCTTCGCTGCGGCCGGATACGGCGGTTTCGGAAGGCTGATCGCCTTACCATTCAACACGCCGCCTGAGATCTGCTTTGGCACTTCCTTCTTTGGCGGTGGCGGTTCCGATGCGACAACATCGTCGTCGCCTCCGCCGCCCTTATTTCCAGCGTCGCTGCCCGTACCGCTCACATTTACAGGTCCTTTATAGTCCGCGCCAGGGTTGTTCGCGGCACTAAAGTTGGTATCGCCTTTGACGGTGTATTTATTCGGGTCACGCGGCGGGATCAAGTTCTTCTCGGTACTGACCTTGTCCGGCACCTTCGGCGGTGTTTCGTCCATGGTTGCAAGGATCTCCTTGCGGACGTCAACATTCGGATCTTTCTGTTTTTCCGGCTGCTTCTCCGGTTCCGGTTCCGGGGCTTCTTCTATAACCGGCGGCGCGACAAGCGTTTCAAGCGAAAGGTCGCTGCCACCCATTCCGTAGTCCTTGGCGAAAAGGCTGTACAAATATGCACTTACCAATATCGTCGAAAGAATGACGAAAGTAGTCAAAAGAAAGCTGCTTCGCCGAGTGTCTTCGGAAGCATGGCTTTTGGATTCGACTAATTGATCTAACATGTCAATTTCCTCCCTTTCTTACGGTGCCAAACTTAAGTCAAGGGCTACGAAAACTTCCAAAATCTTAGATGTATCGCGGTTAACCCTAAGTTGTCGTTGTTCTTCGTTTGCAGATACGGAGCAAACACGGTTCAACAACAATTGCTTTCATTACAACTGTCTGTTAAATGCGAGGCAGGTAGGGCGGGCCGGCAATCGGACAAAACGCCCCACATTACCTGTTTCCGCACGGAACAGAAACAAGAGAAAGCAGATACAAAATATCTAATTGACCAGCAACGTTATGAAGTCTATGTTCTAACCTTTTGAATGTCAAGATTAGCCGTGGAAGTTTTAACCTATTTGTCAACGTTTTTGGCAAATCCAAATCCAGCTTGAAACTACCTTGTAACCGGCCTTCGCGTCACCGAACTGCGCGCCGCCGTTGCCAGCTTCTGCTTCCCTGCGTCTTTCGTGACCACGTCCTTCATTTCGGCACGCCCGAGCTTGCTCTGCCACCAGATCGCGATCGGGCTTGCGATCGCAACAGTCGAGTAACAGCCGAGCGTGAGGCCAACGAGCAGGGCGAGCGAAAAGCTGCGCAAAACTTCCCCGCCAAAAAGCACCAGCGATAATACCGATAAGATCACGAGGCCCGCGGTTATGACCGTTCGCGACAACGTTTGGTTTATCGATTCGTTGGTTATCGTGAAGATCGAATCGATGCGGTTCGTCGCCATGTTCTCCCGGATGCGGTCGAAGATAACGATCGAGTCATTTACCGAAAACCCGACGATCGTCAATATCGCCGCGATAACCGTGAGGTTCACTTCCCACTGCAGAATCGAAAAGAACGAAAGCACCATTAGCACGTCGTGAAAGACGGCGAGCACAGCACCGGCCGCATACGTCCAATCGTACCGAAATGCGATGAACAGCAAGATACCAACGAGGCCAAGAAGCGTAGCAGTAACAGCCTGGTTGCGGAGTTGCGATCCGGCGATCGCACCGACTGAATCTGTCCCAACGATCTTATAGGCCGCGTCAGGAGCCGTATCGAGCGTTAATTCGCCCTCGGCCTCTTTACCGAATGTGTCCAACGCGGTCTTAACTGACTGTCGCCCAGCCTGTACCTGCTGCTGCTGCTGCTGCTCGTCCTGGCCTGCGGTCGATTCGAGCAGAGGTATTTTAATGAGCACCTCGTCGGGTTTATTGGTCGTTGCCTGGATAACGGGATCCGTAATACCCGCAGCGTTCAGCGCGTCGCGTATTTCGTTGTCGGTCGGCCGCTGCCGGAATTTGGTTGTGACAACTGTTCCGCCCTTGAAATCGACGCCGAGGTTGAAAGCGTTAGTGCCGCCTGGCGTCAGTTCTCTTGAGATCGCAGAGATCAAGCCCGCGACCATGATAAATATCGAAAAAGCAATGAATGCCTTACGCTTCCCGAGCCAATCGATATGAATGTTCTGAAATAAATTAAACATCGCTAAAAATCAAAGTAGCAGGCATTAGATGCTCAGCTTCTGCAGGTTCGGCCTCAGGCTTAACTCCCAGTTAAAGATCGTTCTCGAAACAAATACCGCGGTGAACAGGTTGATCAAAAGGCCTAGAATAAGAGTAACGGCAAAACCGCGTATCGGCCCCGAGCCGGTCATATAAAGGATCAACGACGAAATAATAGTCGTGACATGGGTGTCGATGATCGTGACGAACGCGCGGTCGAATCCGATCGAGATCGATTCGGGCACGTTGATGCCGAGCCTTAACTCCTCTCGAATGCGTTCGAAAATAAGCACATTTGAGTCGACCGCCATACCAATGCCAAGGATAAGGCCCGCAATGCCCGGAAGTGTCAATGTTGATTTGATCAAAATCAGCGCCGCCATGGTCAGGATCATATTCAGTATCAGTGCGACGACTGCATTAATACCTGAGCCGCGATAGTAAAAGAGCATAAACAGAACGACGAGTGCCAAGCCGCCAAGCGATGCTTCGACACCGGATCGGATCGAGTCCGCACCCAAACTCGGGCCGACCGTCCGCTCTTCCTGATATTCGATCTTCGCCGGCAATGCACCCGAACGAAGCGTTAGGGCAAGGTCGTCGGCAGTTTGCTTCGTGAACCGGCCCGTTATCTGGCCGCTGTCAAAGATCTGCGATTTGATAAAGGCCGCAGATTTTACCTCACCGTTCAGCACGACGGCCATGTAATTGTTGATGTTCTTTCCTGTCCACTCGCCAAACTTCTGCGCTCCGGACGGTTTGAAAGAAAAATTGATCTCGAAATCGCTGCCGCCCGCCCGACCCTGGCTTGCAGATGCATCGCGCAACTCGCTGCCATCCACTACGGCTGGATACTCGACCACGACAAATTGCTTTGGTTTGTCCTGCTGATTCGTTGTCGTGTTCGCCGGGTCCGAATCACGCTCTGCATACGGCAAAATGCGTCGGTTCGGGGGAACAGTGCCGCCAAGCGACTGTTTAGCCGCGTCTTCGGAGGGATATGTCTGAACCGGCGCCGGGTTCGCCGGACTGACGATCTTCATCATCGCCAGGTTCGATTCCGCGCCGATCAGTTTCTTTACGCGTTCCGGATCGTCAACGCCCGGCATTTGGAGAAGGATCTGTCCTAATCGATCAGCCCCGTGACGCTGCAGCGTCGGTTCTTTTACACCGAACGAATTAATGCGGCTTTCAATTATCTTAAGTGCCTGTTCGACGGCCTGGTTTTTCAAAACCGTCTGTACATTCGAAGGCAGCGACCACGACACCGTATTGCCAGATGTGCTTTGCGTCCAATTGACGAGATCGACCTTCTTCTTCACTTCATCGACAACAGCTTGCGCCTGTGAAGGGTCGGACAACTCCAGGTTTATCGAATAAACACCGTTCGCGGCAATGGTGGAACTACCCGTCACAGGCAGTTTCGCATCCTGTGCGGCGCTTTGTGCGGCCTGAGTGTTGTTTTCCGTTAAGGTCTTAAGGTAGTCATCGGTCTTCACTCGCATTACAAGGTGCGAGCCGCCCCTGAGATCGAGACCCAGATTTATATTGTTGGCGAGATTTGCTTTTATCCCTTCCCACGTAAAGTCGTAGGTCGTCGGCGAATGTCGCGGGCCGAAAACCAGATATGTGCCAACAAGGGTGATCGCAACGATGATTATCGTCCGCACCCACAACGTTTTACTTATCATTGCTTATTTCGTGTTCCTCGTAACTCGGGTATTAGGACCGCGTGAGGAACAAAACTTTATTCCGGCCGTTTACCGACAACGGCGCTTTTTCCGACTTCGAGAAACGACTTCTCCGCGCTTTGGATGATGAAGCTCGTGTCTTTCACTTCCTTTATCTTCCCAATGATGCCGCCATTCGTAACAACCTCGTCGTTTATCTTGAGTTGCGTGATCAATTCCTGAAGCTGCTGCTTCTGCTTCTTCTGCGGCATTATCACGAGGAAATAAAATATCCCAAAGATAAAAACGAACGGCAGCAGCGTCCAGATCAAACTGCTTCCACCGCCGGCGTCCTGAAAAAACAAAAGTGCAATATACATTAATTGTCCACCAATACCGAAAACAAAAGGTCAATCATATACACTGGCACTTCATTTTTCAAACATCGACTGCCTCATTTTCGGTCAGATTCAAAAGCGTCTCGTTCCTGAAGGATTTAAACTCACCATTTGATATTGCCTGTCTGGTTCGTTTCATCAGGTTGAGGTAATAAGCAACGTTGTGATGGGAAAGCATCGTCGCCGCCGTCATTTCACCTGCCTGATAAAGATGACGCAAATAGGCCCGCGAATATCGTTTACAAACCGAGCATTCGCATTCCGGATCGAGCGGGCCCTCATCTTCCGCGAAACGCGCGTTTCGTATGTTGATCTTTCCTTGCGATGTAAACACTCCTCCCGTTCGACCGTTGCGAGTCGGCATAACGCAGTCGAACATATCGATGCCATGCGAGACCGCCTCTATCAGGTCCTCGGGAGTTCCAACGCCCATTAAATATCTCGGAGCTTCGACCGGCATTTTCGGTGCGATGTGTTCAAGCACGCCATACATCACGTCCTTTTCTTCACCGACACTGAGGCCGCCGATCGCGTACCCGTCAAAACCGATCCCGACTGTTCGCTCCAGGCTTTCAGTTCGCAGATCGTGATGCCCGGCACCTTGAATAATTCCAAAAAGCGCTTGTTGGCCGGACAAAATATCGTTCCCCTCCTTACGAAGGAGGGGTGGCGGCGTTTCGCCGACGGGGTGGTTCTCTCTTTTCTGCAATTCGTCGAACTTCTTCTTGGACCGCTTCGCCCAACGAATTGTCAGATCGAGACTCTCCTTCGTCTTTTCAAAACCCGCATCACCCGGCGGACATTCGTCGAACGCCATTACGATCTCCGAATCAAGAGCCGCCTGAACCTCCATCGAGATCTCGGGCGAAAGGAATTGCTTGCTTCCATCGAGATGCGAGCGAAATTCGACACCTTCTTCCGAAAGTTTTCGAAGGTCGGTAAGCGAGAAAACCTGAAAGCCGCCGGAATCTGTAAGGATCGACCGATCCCAGGTTGAGAACTTGTGAAGGCCGCCAAAACGGCGGATCAACTCATGGCCGGGGCGAAGAAAAAGGTGATAAGTGTTTCCAAGAATTATTCGAGCGTCGAGCTCGTCTTCGAGCCATTCGAAACGAATGCCCTTAACGGCGGCCTGCGTTCCAACAGGCATAAAAACAGGCGTTTCGATGGTCGAACGCCTTGTTCTTAATGTCCCGCACCGGGCGTTTCCGTCCGTGGAGTTGATCTTGAATTCGATCGGCCCGTTCATCGAGATCTATGAAGGCCGTTTCTTACCGATCAGTGCCCAGATGTTCGACGCGCCAACGCCGGTTTCCGTGACTATCTCGCCCTTGCTGTTTACCAAAATTCCCGATGGCGTGCCCATCATTCCTATCTCGCCTGAGAGCTTGTACCCGTCGTCGAGCAAGATCGGAGCTTCAAGATCAAGAGCTTTATGTTCTTCGGGGTCGCCTTCTGAAAACACGACAAGGTTAGGTTCGTGGGTGCCTTTATTGATGTTCCATTCCTTGATCTCGTTGATCATCTTCACGCAATGCGGACAAGTCATACTGAAGAAAAGTACCAGCGAATCCTTGCCCGTGAACGTCTCGCGCGTTACGGGTTCTCCGTTGAGGTCCGGGATCGAGAACTCAGGCAGCTTTTCGCCGATCTTGACCGGTGTTTCGTGGCCGTTCGAATTCGCGAAATAAAGGTGTTCCTTCGTCAGGTCTTCGGCGCGAAGCTTTTCGACCAACTCACGGATCGCGGTGTCGCCCGCTGCTGGATGACTCGCAATCCGACCGTCCGCATTCACGTAGATAGCGGTAGGCGTCCAACGCGCGCGGACTTGCTCTGCGAGCTCGCGTTTCTCTTGAAGCAGGACACCAGTATCCTGGGCAAATTTGTCGATATTCGCAGAAATGCTGCCCGTGCTAACGAGGACGATCACGACCTTGTCCATCAGCTCTAATCGCCACTCTTTTATTTCCGGATAGAGCGCATTGCACGGCCCGCAATCAGGGCTGACGAATACAAAAAGGACCGGCCGCTTTCTTTTCCGGTAATCAGCCCATCGCACGCGCTTGCCGGCCGTATCGGCGAGTTCGAAATCGGGGAACAGCGAGCCGAGCGGGAGGCTTTCCGCAGGATTTCCGGCACCTTCACGCTCGGCCACGGAGCCGTCACGCGAGACGAGTTCGAGCACTTCGATCCGCTTTGCGATCTGAAGCTGCTGGTCAAGTATCTTCTTTAAGTAGAAAACGGCGACTGCAAGTAGAACAAGGATCCCTAAAATTAAAACTGCCTGTAGCATATCGTTCGGTGAACCAGTAAGGTCGAGGCCCTGATTCGCACGGCCTTGTGCGACCAACAGAAGTGAAAGTATCGCAAAACCGATATTTCGAATCAAACTCGTTTTCCCGACCGGTTCGCTGTAGATCTGGCCAAAGCAATGGCAATCCGGAGCGTTGCCCTGCGCCATTTGGTAGATCATACCGCCAATAAACACGAGCAGCAGCAAGAGGCCCGCGGTCGCGGCTAGCCAGGATGTGCTTGCGAATAAGAGGAACAGCCCGATCGTGATCTCGACGATAGGCAGAGCGTACGCGACAGGCTGTGCCAGGTCTTCGGGCACGCCAAATTCCTTTACCGCTTTTTCCGAGCCCGCGCGGTCCAACAGTTTTCCGACGCCGGCAAGCGCGAATATGCCGAAAAGGGACAATCTTATTAATAAAAGAATGACATCCATCTAGTTTGAAGCACCGGCTTTTCGCCGTTCCTTTATACGTATAGGTGTAGCATAAAATCCGAACTCATCGCGAAGCCTATTTTCGACGTATCGCAGATAAGAAAAGTGTAATCCGCCTTTACTTCCGCCGGCCGTGAACAGAACAAACAGCGGCGGCCGCATACCGCCCTGCGTTATGTACTTCACTCGCAAACGCGAAACACCGCCTTTCACAGGCGCGGGCGCCGAACCGCCCTTAGGCTGCGAGATATTTTCTTCGAAGAATTTATTAAGCTGCGCGGTCGGCACGCGGACGTTTCGCGCATCGTAAGCTTTTATCACCAGCGGCAAAATATTCTGGACCCGCTGACCGGACAGCGCGGATATCGTAACCATAGGCGCCCACTCGAGAAATTTCATCGCCTGCCGGAGCTTGTCTTCGAACTGATAGATCGTGTTCGTTTCCTTTTCTTCGAGCGCGTCCCATTTGTTAACGGCGATGATCACCGAGCAGCCCGAATCGACTGCATAACCGGCGATGTTCGCATCCAGGTTCGTCACGCCTTCGACGGCATCGATTATAAGCACCGCGACGTCGGCGCGTTCAAGCGATTTTCTCGCCATCACGACCGACATTTTCTCTGCCATTTCGGTCGTCTTTCCCTTTCGTCGAATTCCGGCCGTATCGATCAATACGAAATCGCGGCCATCGACGGTCAGATTCGTGTCGATCGAATCACGCGTCGTACCCGCGATCGGTGAAACGATCACGCGTTCTTCGCCGAGCAATTGATTTAGTAATGATGATTTCCCGACATTCGGCCGGCCGATGATCGCCAGCTTGATCTCGTTCGAAGCTGGCGCTTCCTCGACGTCGTCTTCGATCTCGAGAGTTTCGAATATTTGATCGAGCAGTTCGCCGATCCCTGTCCCGTGTTCGGATGATACCGGCGCCAGATCAAAGCCAAATCGGTAGAATTCACCGGCTTCGTCCTCGACCTTTTGCGATTCGGCTTTATTCGCGGCAATAAATATCGGTTTCGAAAGGGCCCGGAGCAGCACCGCTATCTCTTCGTCGAGCGGCGTGATGCCGGCACGTGCATCGACGACCCAGATGATCGCTTCTGCTTTTTCGATCGCGAATCCCGCCTGCTTAAAGATGTTCGCAGGAATTATCGCTTCGTCGTCGGGCACGATGCCGCCCGTATCGACCAGCTCGAAACGCTTCGATCGCCACTCGACCTCGCCGTAAATCCGGTCGCGAGTAATGCCCGGCTCATCGCCGACGATCGACTTGCGTGATCCGGTCAAACGGTTGAAGAGCGTCGACTTCCCGACATTCGGCCGTCCAATTATTGCAACCAAAGGCATTGGCATAACCCTTGATAATAGCAAAACCTCGACTCGAGCGCAGGCGTCCCGCCTGCTTCTTGTCAGATCCGGGCGCCTATCCGCTCTTCGCGCCTCCTTTAGAGCGTGGTTCGCGCCCCCGAAAATAATAAAGCCCGCTTCAGCGGGCTGGAACTTTGATCTTTGAATACTGAAATCTGAACTTAGAACGGCATTCCAAACACCGTCATCCCTATCCGAAACGCCATGAACAGTATCAAAGCAAAAAGGACGAGCTGGACGATCAGGATACTCTTGCCGGCGCTGTCCAGGCGGCGGGTCTCTACCCACCCGGTTTGAGCCGAAGTGAGCCCGATCCACAAAATCGACTTGCCGAACGGCACGTAACGCAGGAACGAAAACCACTGGCTCACGCCGATATTCCGCAGCCGCATAACGTCAAATATCACGCTTGCGACCATCAGTACCAGGGCCATGATCTTCATCACGCCGCTCTCAGGGCCAAACACCGTGACAACAAAAATGACCGCCGCGATCATTCCCACCTGCGCCAAAAAATAATGCAGCCTTCCGATCCCCGGATATTCGTTCTCAAGTACTTCGTCTGCCATAACGAAAATATTCTATCACGCGAATCAACCTTCACATCCCAAAACCGCGTTCCGATACGGGTACGCGACTGTGCAATGCACGACGACTGCAAATAAAATTAACGAGCGAAATGAATTACCTACTTTTTGCAGTTAGTTCTTCGTTTGCGGCGACGATCGATGCGGTCCATTTTTTGGTGAAATCGCGGAGCATTTCTATGTCGGCTTGCCGCGGATCTCGTTTGTACGCGTACACGTAAATGAGACGCATATTTACATAAACGAACGAAACGGTTGCGAGGAATTTGTACTGAACCTTATTGACCGAAAGGTTTAGCAACGTGAGCGTGCTGTGTACACGAGGAGTTCTATCGAAAACGCCGAGATTTTCCGGCTGATCAAATTTTACCTTGACCTTGCTTTCCTGCAGGTCGCTCAGGTTCTTTGAAACGTATCGCTGGCCCGCAGTCATCCCGGGGCTGTCCACGCTGGTCATTTTCGCGAACTCTTTCTCGACGTAGGCACCCACAGCATTAAATTCCGCCGGCGTTATATCCTCGTCCCTTCCGATCCTGGAAACAGAGACCTTTGTGTAGAAATCGGGCGACCGGTCGTAATCCGATGCATATTTGGGCAATCTATCGGTCGGCAGGTGCAACGCGAAAATTTCGTTTTGTGCGGGCTCAGCTGCCTCCTGAACCGACAGGATATGGCCGAAACGCAGGCCGATCTTTGTGAACCCATCAGGGGGCGGAACGCGGACCTTTCGCGCGCCGATCTCAAAAACATCGGACGGCACGGCATTCTCCACGCCCGTTTGACCCGAAACTGTCGAGGCAATTGCGAACGCTATCGTCGCAGTGGCAAAAAGATGCTTCATATTTTTGGATACTTGTTCCGAACCGTGAACGCGTCCGTTATAACACGAAATCCAAAAATGACAAATGCAGCAGGAGTCGGCTGGAAGATTTTACTTTGGTTTGGCTACAGTGGCCTCGACTCGTATCGGTTTGTCGGACACTTTCAGTGTGCGCAGCGTGTCCCAGAGGAGTTGGTTGATCACCTTCAATTCGGCAACCTCGTCGGTCCATGCACTGTTGAGTAGCAGGACCTGATCGCCATTTACGAACGAGCGGTAAACTTGCCGCTTCAGATGCTTGTACCCGGCTTCGGACGGCATCGGAAAGCTCCAGGCGAGGACGTCCCTGTCATCGAAAAGCTTTAGAGGAGAAGATTCGACTCGTAATTTCACGCCGAAGGTCTTCTCGATCTGGTCCGAATACCACTGGCGGTGCGCTTCGAGGACCTCCAGGTCGGTGAGTGGGATCTTGTCCGTTTTGCTAGAGAAAGGCGCTTTGTCGTGCAGAGTGATCTCGAGATATTTCCCGTCCACCCGAAATCGAAGCGGAGCGCCGGGCAGCGAGCTCACATTTTTGCCCTTGATCTCGATCGAGAAGTAATTCCCCGGTTCGTTCGATATCACGAGCATCCCCTTCGCGGTCTTTATCTTTTCAATGACCGGTGGCTCCGCCGCCGCGGTGACCATGATCTTTTTACTATCAACGGTTTTCGGCTGCGCGAAGGCCGTTATTCCGCAAAATGCGAGAATAATCAGCAGCAGGAGTAATGATTTCATGTTTGGTAATGCGGAGAGCGAACAATAGAAATGATAAATGAAAAGTGCGAAATAACAAACAACCAGCGCTCGTCATTACCCGCCATGGCGTAAGACATCGAACTGCTATCATTCGTATATGGAATTCGAACTAAATCAGGCAATGGAAGTGCTTCGACAAACACCCTATACGCTACAGCGGATGCTCGACGGGCTTTCGGCCGATTGGACCGAGAGCAGCGGCGATGCCGAGAGTTGGGGCGTCTACGACATCATCGGCCATCTGATCCACGGCGAAGAGACGGATTGGATGCCGCGAGCCGAGATTATCCTGGCTCAAGGCGAAAACCGGACATTTGTCCCCTTTGATCGAACGGCGCAATTCGGGCAGTTAAAGGAAAGATCACTCGACGACCTATTGACCGAATTTGCGCATCTTCGAAATACGAATCTCGAAAAGCTCGCGGCGTGGCAGCTAACCCGGGAACAGCTCGAACTAAAAGGAATGCATCCGGAACTTGGTGAGGTCACGCTCGAACAACTTCTCGCAACGTGGGTCGTCCACGATCTGAATCACATCTCACAGGTCGCTCGAGTGATGGCAAAGAAATACGACCTCAATGTAGGCCCCTGGAAGGAATATCTTTCTATATTGAAATAAAAAGGCCGCCCAAATCGAGCGGCCTGATTCAACTGCCTTTGCAGTTATTAGTACTGAGCGATGTCGAGGATCGCACCAATTATCGAACCTATCAACGCAAACTTGCCGTTGCTGTAGGTACCATATTGGTTCTGTCCATAGTAACCATCGTCATAACCACGCTGGAAGCCCTGTCGGAAGTAATAGCTATATTCGTCCATATCGACGTAATAGCTGTCGTATCCGTAAGCTCCATCCTGATAACCGTAGGAATCCTGATAGTCATAATCCCATCGGTCAGCCCGATCAGCTTGTCCGGCACGGTAGCCCTGCTCGTAACCTAGGTTTAAGGCGTTACGAAGCATCTGCGCACCGTATGAACTAGTGTAGTACTCCTGGTTGTCTCGATAGTACCGATAATTGTTTACCAGGTTATCGTAGTATCGCGCCTGCTGGAGCCGCAGTTGATCCTGACGGATCCGGTCCCAATAGGCTTGCTGATAGCGTAGATATTGATTTCGACGCTGTTGCTGCAGGTACTGTGTTCGTTGCTGCTGCAAGTATTGCCAGTTTTGCAGCCGCGAATTGTATTGCTGCCAACGCTGCTGCTGAAGCTGCTGCTGCTGATTGCGATTGTAGGCCTGATAGGCACCGCGGTTGCCGCTATAACTACCACTGCGATTCTGATCCCACGTCCTTTGCTGAACTTGAGTCTGCTGATTTGCCTGCCGCTGCCGGTAGCGAAGATCGTCGACACTCCGACGCTGAACGTCCTGCTGAACCTGCTGCTGCTGCAGATTTCCACTCTGCTGTGCCCGGCGCTTAGCATCGTTATACGTCTGCTGCATCTGCTGCATTTGCGGGGTACGGGCCGCTGACCCTCCATACTGTTGCTGACGAGCCGCTGCGTCCTGTTGTTGACGTGCCGCCGCTGCCGCAGCTAGCTGCTGTTGACGCTGTTGTTGACGCTGTTGTGCCTGGATCGCGCCAGAATTGTCATTCTGCCGCTGCTGAACCTGACGCTGCGGTTCCGGCTGTGCTTGAGCTTGTCCGCGGTTGCCCCGATCATTGCCCCGCCCGCGGTTTTCATCCTTTTGCTTCTCTACCTTTTTATCGTTGCCGTCATCCTTCTTTCGCTGGCCGGGCTGCGCACTAGCACTGATCCCGACGCCTAAAACAAGTGCGGCTGCGACCGATAAGCCTATTTTGTTGATCATTTTCGATTTCATCTCTTTTCCCCTTTATGGAAGACTTACTTGCCTGGGAGAATGGCTCGCAGATTACATTGCAAAGCGCGTACCAGACTTTGGTCAGGGCTAAATGAGGAAATGTTTGATGTTTTGGTAGCAAAATAGCACCAAAAGGTGGTTTTTAGTTACGAAACCGTGCTGTTTTAATTGCGGATGAATTCGTAGGGAATGTAAAAGGTTACACTGCCGTTCTGAACCGCGTATCGAAATCCGACGGCATTTAGTCGAAGCGAACCCGTGTTTTGGATGGGAAAAAGGAAGGAGAGCTTTTCCAGTCTGATCAGCTCGACCGGGTTTATCTTCTCATCGACGTTCGACTGCAAAAGCTTTGCAAGAAGGCTGCTGCCGACACCGGCCATTCCGCTAAGTGCAATATTTGTAATTCTCGTTTTGGCGATGATCCGCTGGTTTTGCGAATCGAATTCGGGTTCAACGATCGCCTCGCCGGTGCCGGAAAAATCCACGCAGCCTATGAACATCGCTTTATAGCTCCCACGAAATGCCAAAGGAACATTGATCTTCCCTTCACGAAAACGGACCCCGCTTCGCACCCCATTTAACTCTCTCAGGAGCGTGACACTTTCGTGACAGCTTGCGTCACCAGCTTCCGCCTTTAACGGTATCGCCGGCGGCTCGCCTTTGGAAAGTACTGCATCCAATGCAGCATCGACAAACTGCTCATTCACGGAAAGGGCGATCTCCGATTTTTGACCAGGTGCGGCGACCGTCAAAACAACGAATGTGATTCCAACCAGCAGTAGGCGAAAACTTTTCATCTTTAAATCCCGCTCCTCACGATATCGTGCAGCCGAAGCAGCCCAACGCATTTGCCCTCGTCATCAACAACCGGCAATACCGAGATCTGCGAAGACCGGTTCTCCATCAGTTGAAGAGCGTCGAATGCCAGTGTTTCGGAAGAAGTGGTAATCGGAGACGGCGTCATCATTTTTTCAGCTGTGAGCATCGTGAATCCACTCGGTTCGTTTCGTTCGATCGTTCTTCTCAGATCACCGTCGGTTACGATTCCAATCAGTTTAGTTTCGTTGTCGACCACGTTTACCGCGCCGAGAGCGGCCTTTGAGATGGCTTTGACGACATCGAGCCAATTGTCCGATGTGCGAACGTTTGGGCTCGGGTGCATCAGGTCACTCACTTTTATTGTCAATCGCTTGCCGAGTCGACCGCCCGGGTGATTTGCGGCAAAGTCTTCCGCGGTCAATCCTCGAGATTCCATAACTGCCATTGCGATCGCGTCGCCGATGGCGAGTGCCACGGTGGTTGAGGCCGTCGGTGCCAGGTTGAGCGGACATGCTTCCTGATCTACAGACGCTTCGAGAAAAACGTCGGCCTTCGCTGCGAGCGTTGACGCGACATTTCCGACGATAGAAATCATCGAAGCTTTTCGCAATTCCAACGCAGGCAAGATCGAAACTAGCTCGTCGGTCTCGCCCGAGTTGCTCAATGCGATGACGACGTCGCCGTTCGAAATGACACCCAGGCTTCCGTGCATTGCATCCGACGGGTGGACGCAGATCGCGACGGTCCCTGTTGAGGTCAACGTTTGGGCGATCTTTTGAGCGATGATCCCGGATTTGCCTACGCCCATTACGACGATCTTGCCAGTGCAGTTAATTACCATCTCGATCGCACGATCGATTTGAATTGGATCCAACCTGTCAGCCGCGCGCGTAATAGCATCAGCCTCTAAACGAAGTAGGCCTTTTACTTTTTCACTAAACGCAACGGCGACGGGCGGTGAAATTTGCATCTTTCGGCTACTGACCCTTGGGTGGTACGGGCAAAAACATATCGGCTGCGATCTGCCATTTGCCGTTGCGAAGTTTCCAAACCTGTACGAAGTTGCCTCGTTCCGTTTCCTTGCCCGATCTATCGACGATCGAATACAGGCTGCTAACCCATGCAAGGTCGCCGGCCTCGAGAAACGTCTTGCGCTTTGAAAACTTGATCGCTGGTTTTGTCGATTCTAAATAAGAAAGGGCTGCCGCCTTTCCAAAGTAAGGAACATTACCGTTTCTCATCAAAAACGCATCGTCGGCTAAAAACGCTTTGTAAGCTTTCAGCGCTCCGTCGGCTTCAACCGTAGCAAAGAACGGTACAGCATGGTCGCCCGCCGAGTTCAGCAGTTTAGCGTTACCGGTTGCAGGCGGTGATTTCCACTCGGTCGGAACGGTCGACGGTTTGGGATGATTGATCCCTGCGTCTAAAACAGCTTTGTATTCACCGTTCGGCTGGCGCGACCAGATCGATAAATAATGAGTGAAGTATTGGGTGGTGTCGTCCTTACCTTTCGGCTTGTAAATTCCATTTCCGATACTGTAAGCAAGAGCCCCATTGGATGAGACCTCGATCCAGATCGGGTTCCATGTCAACGAAGCAGGGGAAGACGGACGATTTTTCCAAGCCTCTCGTCCATTTTGAGCCTCTGGATTGAAGATCAAGCCATCCGGACTTAAATACTCGATAAAAGCGGAATTAATACCCTTTTCCGCAACGGTCTTTTCGAATGCTCGCTCAGTATCGTAGATCTTTTGCGCGGGATCTTGCGCAATGTGAAAACCCGTTAAAAGCGTAATTATAAGGGTGCTATTGATCGCTCTCATCGGATTGGATTTTAACACAGCAGGCGAAACTAGCCGTATGTCTTTCAGCCAACGGTTTTATGCAGCGAAATCGCTAAAATGGCACCGTGCGGCGCGACAGTTTGATCAAATTGACTTCTCGCGGCTTGTTTTGCGAACAAGGCGATTTCTACATCGATCCCTGGAAGCCGGTAGAGCGTGCAGTCCTTACCCACGCGCATTCTGACCATGCTTATCGCGGAAATGGAAGTTATCTTGTGGTAAAGGAAGGCGAGGAGTTGGCACGGGTTAGGCTCGATCCGGAGGCAGCGATCGAATCCCAGCATTACGGGAAAGCGTCCACGATCAACGGCGTGAAACTTTCCTTTCATCCCGCGGGCCACATTCTCGGTTCGTCGCAGGTCCGGCTCGAATAC
>QHXS01000096.1:0-357 GCA_003223975.1 Acidobacteriota bacterium | reverse complement strand
CGAATACAAAGACGAAGTTTGGGTAGTTTCGGACGATTACAAACTTACGCCAGATCCCACATGCATGCCGTTCGACCATCTGCGAGGTACTTTCTTCATCACAGAAGCTACTTTCGGGCTGCCGATATATCGATGGCCCGATCCGACACAGGTATTTGATGAAATGAATTCGTGGTGGCGGCGAAATCAGGAGCGCGGAAAAGCCACGGTAATTTTTGCGTATTCGCTTGGGAAAGCACAACGTGTGCTTGCTGGCATTGATCCGTCGATCGGCCCGATATTCACGCACGGATCAGTCGAGCGCATAACGGACGTATACCGAAAGGCGGGCGTAAAGATGCCCAAAACCATGTATGC
>QHXS01000228.1 GCA_003223975.1 Acidobacteriota bacterium | reverse complement strand
TATACTATTCCATAAGCAGACCAGACATACAACCCAGGCTAGCAACGAGTTCAGAGCCCAGGTGTCTGTGCCTGCTCGAATGCAGAACCTTACAAATATAGGCTGGATAGTTGACCTTACTCATCGCAAGAAGCTCCACTTGCGTGGTTTAAACACTCATTTTTGGCGGACTGCAGCTGAAATGGCCTCCTGGATTGACGTTGAGTGTTTCGTTGATGCATTAGCAGTGTTTGTGAGAGAAAGTCGCAACCGATTGGATAATGTCCCTGTCACGAATGCATCAATAGTGCGCAAAGAATCTGATCCATCTTGGGTACAAGATTTCCCAGTAGCACTGCATCCATCTCTTCGATGCTGGTGATGAAAAGGAAACAACTCCAACGACCTGGAGATGCTTGCCCCAGAGTATGTGCGCTGTAAGCCATGTTGGCAGCTTGGAGAAGAGTGGCGCCGGGACTATGTGTGGATACAGGAGAATGAAGCTTGCGACAATATGCTAGACGGCAGGCAGGTGGGTCAGATTCAAGCGATTATCACAGTGATTGACGACTCACGGCGTGATGACAAGGGTGCGGCAGTCCAGTACACGGGGGCTTTCATTGAGTTATTGCACCTTAGAGACAAAGGACGAGTACACCATATTCACGGCATGGTAGAGGTCGAGGACTGGCCCGTTGTGCACTCCCAGAACCCCCGCAACATCGGTCACCGCCGCTTCTTTGATATGAGTATGATATTGCGGAGTGCTCACATAGTACCAACTGGCAATACGGGAGTATACTACATAAATAACTATGTGGATTGGGATCAATACAACACAATATTTGATCCCGACTTCATAGCCAATGGTACTCGAGATGCTGATAGGATTGCAAAACAGTACCGATAAACAAGTATTATGGGAAAGTGAGTCAAGAGGCACAGCTGCCGAACTTGAACTGATTCACTCGAGATGATCTCCACTATTACGATACCTGGAACAATCTCCGCAATCAACCCAACGAATCTACATTCACTTAAAGCCAGGTTGGCTTCGATACTCAGAAGGGGATGAGAGTAGCAAATTCACATTACATAAACGACGCGTTCGATCGCGGCTGTTGCGACTCGAACGCTCTTCCAGGGACAAGAGGAGCTTTTGCATCACAAGCTGCTGCTAAAACACAATAAAACAAATATCACGATTATCAGCTTCAGCCTCAATGCAGTTAGCAGAAATTCCCACTATAGCAGGCCACTGTTAGTTCAGTGATGACCCCGCTCCGGCAGATCGCTGTAGAGCTCTGAAGAATCATTATTTGCCCACCCTGATCCTTTAGAGGGGTTATTCACCTGATTGGCAAGTGTCCTCTTTGGCTTAGCGCGGAACTGCTAACTATAACAACCCATTGCCACACGACTCTGCTCCTGATAAAAAACATCAACACATCCACTCATTCGTCTGGACACCACAACACTACAAATCTGGGTGACCATCAACACGACATCTATAGCAGAGCTATAGACATCACTCTTTCCTTCATTCTTTATCGAAAACACTATATCTGTACTCTCTTTCAATATTCAGTTCACTTCACTTTGCCTCAGATCGTCGCCCAAATCGTCGCCTCGGGATCAGCTCAGATCGGTCTACTCAACCAGCCATGGACAGCCAGAAACCCTTCTCATACCGAGCAGTGATCGAAGCATCCCCAGGGCACACTATCGGATCAGTCCATGGTGGCAAGAAATACACTCAGCCTGATATCACTCTCAGGATCACTTGTCGTCACGAGGCTCTGGGACCCTACCTGGAAACCAAACTGACAGTGGCAGCGCCAGCCTCTATGGGCTGCGCTGAGAATAAGTATTCGATCTACTCCAAGCTCTACTCTGACTCAATCCAAACTTACAAGGTTGAACTCCTTAATGAGGAGCTTTTAGTCAGCATTTCAGATGCAGTACGCAAGACCCACTTGTTCAACAGCACAGTACTGTC
The DNA here is from genome assembly GCA_003223975.1 of Acidobacteriota bacterium. Taxonomy (GTDB): domain Bacteria; phylum Acidobacteriota; class Blastocatellia; order Pyrinomonadales; family Pyrinomonadaceae; genus OLB17. The sequence goes on along the minus strand of QHXS01000228.1, from coordinate 3,777 downwards.
ATACGGAATTGAAGCCAGGAAATATGGTGTCACACAACTCAAAATAGACTACCAAGTTGCAAACTCGATCCATGAAGGCCTCTTCAACAACACTGTGTTCGCGAAGTACATCGATCCTGAGACTGATGAAGACCTGGGCGACAAACCTCACATCCAACAGGCGATCAACAGACTCCGGTGGCTATACTCCAATAATGGTCCAATCAAGGTCTACATTCGAGAGGAAGAGAAGTCCTTCGCCTCATCGATGGCAGACCTATGGAAAGCAATGGAAAACGAGAGACAGCACGGACAAGTCATCAAGCGATTCTACTCAACCCCAGCAGTCATCAACACAGACAACGAGAATCGATCTCCTTCCCTTCAGATCGGACAACAGTTACCACTTGTGGATCGTCCTCAAATCACTACATTGAAGACTTACTCACATCGGGATTTCGCGGACTTCTCTACACGCAAGGGTTATGCCTCGATACAGGCAATGGAATACGAGAAGCTAGAAGTACAGAGATTCAATGACACTGCGGCCTTGATTAAATTCCTTACAGTCCCAGGGGGTGGATACCAGAAATATCTCGGAGTGCTCTACATTGATTCTGAGGTAGAAAAACGTCTCAAGACCCATGACATCATCTGGATATCGTTCAAGATGAAGCAGGGAGAGGTGGCTAGCAATATTGAGTGGAGATGCCATATCGTTGATGCCCTGCCATGGATGAAATTGGGTGAAGTGGCTTGTTTGGTACGCCGTCCTCGCCAGCCATTTCCAGAGGATGCAACAGATGCAGAGAAGAAAATCCCTCGGGATTATGTTACAGGGCATCTCGTGGCCGGGAATGGTCAGGTTGCTACGGACGAACTTATTCGTCGCGAACTAGATAGCATCCACTCCATCAAAGTTCGCTGTCGCCTTGAGAGCTCTGACCAGACCTACCGAAGACAAGTATACGCCATGAGCATCCTGCAACGAGGCAAGAAACTCGACGAGAACCCTGCTGCGGGCACAAAGCATGAGTGGATTGACCGGCCAAAACTGAAAGACTGGCAGGTTAGGTTCTGCAACAAGACCCAGATGCCAGAGAGACATGTCGATCTACTTGGCAAAGCAAAGGAATACCTCGATCACCTCACAGCGCCTGATCATCATCAAGTTGTTCAATACCTGACAAAAGTTCCAGTCCTTAACAATATAGCCATGGCCATTATCCAAGGCCGGGCTGGAGTGGGTAAGACCTTCTTCATAGCCGAGATCTGCACTGCCATGCTTCGAGCGGATCCGACCAAGAAGACCCTTGTGGTAACACCTTCGAACGAACCTTGCGATGTGATAGCCCGTAAGATCGGCGAGCGGTTTCAAGAATACCCAGAGACGCGAGGCCTGCTCATAGTTCGTGTGCACAACGTTCCTACAGAACGCGAGTACGTTATGGCATATGCCAAAGAGGAGCTCAATCGAGCCCGCAAGGAGGCTGATGAGAAGAAGACACCTGCTGAACAAGACCATGATAGGAAACATCAGATCACCATCCAAAAGAAAAAGGCCAAAGATGCTGAACTGGAACTACAGGAGAAGATCAGGCTGCTTGAACTCAAGAAGAAGAGATTACCAAAATCTCTAGCACCACAGCAAACTGGAGAATCCATTGAGTCTACTGAAAACATAGCCATGAACGCCATCTTGGGCCCAATAGTGCATGAATTTGATGACGAAGTAGTTGTATCAGATGGCTGTTTCCGAGCTGATGGTAGCATCGATGTCGACCGACTGGACCGAGATATTCTCATGGGAAAAGCCGCGGCAGGGCTTCGAGTGGCAAAACATCTTTCGGGATATCTGTCAACTGGTGAAAGGCTAATTCGGGATCCTCGATTCCAACGCATCAAGCAATCTTTAGCCTGGACCATCCTGGCCACTGCAGGTATGGTCAATAGCACCAATGCGATCACCGATCCAGTTCGCTGGAGTTCGTTCCGGGTCTTATTCCAGAAGTTTGTCGAAGAGGGTGATTATATGGATGAAGTCGACCGCACCACCCTGGACACTGAGATGAAAGAGCTTCGGGCACATGTAGTTCAGCACACTTCAATACTCATCCCTACCGCCAACAATTCTGCTTCAGGACTATATACTCAGAACTACACGCCATCCCTACTTATCTGCGATGAATGGAATCGATCTACGATCACGGACTTTATTATACCTATTGCCCATTACGAACCGGATGAGGTGGTTATGGTAGGAGACACGAAGCAACTGAGACCCGTGGTCCCGGGACCGACACCCCTTTCAGGATTCCTCCCAGAGCTCACCATATCTACCATGAGCTACTTCTTGGATCCTGGTTGGCCGTCTGCGACCGTATATATCCAGCGGCGAGCTTGAGCTGAGATCATGGACATTCCAGTCCATCATTTCTATCATGCAAAGGCTGTAAATGGTCCCGACGCGGAATCCGATGAAATATTCCACTACACCAATACGGTAATGGATGTGGTTGACAATCTCTTCTATGATGACAAAGTTGCACGATCCCCTGCGATGTACTTTGATATCGAACGTTCGAGAGCACTTCTGGATCCTATCACAAAGTCCAGATATAACCTAGAACACGCGGCTCTCATCATGAATGTTATCGCAAGCTTCGCTGAGAAAGGTGTTCATCCCAAGGACCAGGGAATCGTCATGCCTTACATGGCCCAAGTCCTGGTATACCGATATGCAGCCCACCAGATGAATCTAAATGACCCTCTTGGTGGATGGGATCAGCTCCTGATAGGGACTGCGGATTCTATGGAGGAGAAGAGCGCGCGGTCATGCATGTGGATACTGTAGTTACGCACGAACTTGGATTTGTCGATGAACCTGGACGGATGCTAGTAATGATGACTTGAGCCAAGCATGCGAATATCATATATGGTAATACAGCATCGTTACATATCAAGAAATCGCGTCGCGAGTCAGATCTAATGTGGGTATTTGACATGGCCAAAGCCACCAAGCGTTGCATCTCTAGAACGATTCCTAGTGGGCACCCTTTTATGCGACATCAATACATCCAGGATCGCACACAAGGAGGCCCAAGCAAAGAAATGGACGATCGTAGTCATGACCATGATGAAATGTCACTCGATGATAATGTGGCTTGGGGTGAAGATTGTGCTACGGCTACTGACCAGTCGTGTGGCGCCGGCCAGTCGTTTGGCACTGACCAGTTGTGGGACTAGAGACAATGTTCTGTCAGATCTAGGAAGGCTTTACGAGGAGGATACGGGCGGGGCTCTGGAGATCATTCATTCCACGTATTGAGATCGAGTTAACAGCTCTGGTTTCCGGTATCTCAGGAAGGGTTAATCTTAGAGGGCTAGAAAGTAGACACGTAATGAGTGGAAGAAATAAGCAGACAGACCACAAAACTCTCGAGCCTCATAATAAAAGATCGACTTGCTCCCAATACACAATCCATCGTAATCCTCTCTTTGTTGTGCTTACAATTCGGGGCCGTCGTGGTTAGACCTGCAGACTCCATGGGACTGAGTAGCTAACGTCAAAGTAGCTAGCGAATTGATCTTGGGCAGCGTATAATTGCTCGAATAGTAAGCGAATATTAAATATAGGTTTCGAATGGATAGAGATTTGAGCATAAATACACAAGTGCTGGGATATTTGATCGATTCGCCATCTAATGGTTATCTTGCGCCATCAAATCGCTATCGATTCGCCATCTAAACCATCGAAACTAGCGATTAGCCGACAACACGATTTTTCGATGGTTACCG
>QHXS01000227.1 GCA_003223975.1 Acidobacteriota bacterium | reverse complement strand
ATCAAGCAATTTGACGCAAATCTCGCCGAGATCGAAAAACACAGGAAGCCCGTTTGATAGGCTTTCGAACGAAACTATTATGGCTGACCTAAGTATTAATTTCGCCGGTATCAAATCTCCTAATCCTTTCTGGCTGGCGAGCGCGCCGCCGACGAATATGGGCTCGATGGTAGAACGCGCGTTCGACGCAAGTTGGGGCGGAGCAGTTTGGAAAACGCTTGGCGAGCCGATCACGAATGTGTCTTCGCGGCTTGCGGGTCTTGATCAAGGCGCTTTGCGGATGATCGGGCTGAATAACATAGAGCTGATCACCGACCGGCCGCTCGAGGTCAACCTCAAAGAAGTTGCGGAGTGCAAGAAAAAATATCCGAAACACGCGGTCATTGTCTCGCTGATGGTCGAGTCCAAGAAAGAGGCTTGGCAAGAGATCACAAAGCGTTCTCAGGATACAGGCTGTGATGGTTTCGAGCTTAATTTCGGCTGCCCCCACGGTATGAGCGAACGCGGAATGGGCGCCGCGATGGGCCAGGTTCCGGAATACACATGCATGGTCACCGAATGGGTCAAAGAGGTTTCTACCCTTCCGGTTATCGTTAAACTCACGCCAAACGTCACGCATATCGTTCCGCCCGGTCATGCGGCTCAGAAAGGCGGCGCCGACGCAGTCTCATTGATCAACACGATCAATTCAGTAATGGGCGTCGATGTCGATACGATGATCCCTTATCCAAACGTGAACGGCATGGCATCCCACGGAGGATATTGCGGCACTGCCGTAAAGCCGATAGCGCTCAATATGGTCTCTGAGCTTGCGCGCGATCAGGAATTTACGATCCCGATCTCCGGCATCGGAGGAATCAACACATGGCGCGATGCAGTGGAATTCATGCTGCTCGGTGCGGCGAGCATTCAGGTCTGCACGGCGGTAATGCACTACGGCTACCGTATTGTCGAGGACATGATCGACGGCCTAAATAATTATTTAGACGAAAAGGGTTTCGCGAGCGTCAACAACATTATCGGCCAGTCAGTGAATCGCGTGACAGATTGGGGAAATCTCGATCTCAACTACGACGTCAAAGCTCACGTCAATAAAGAACACTGCATTCGCTGCAATCTTTGCTACATTGCCTGCGAAGACGGCGCCCACCAAAGCTTTCGTTTCGAAGAGGTTGACGGAAAACGCTATCCGTACGTTCTCGAGGAAGAATGCGTCGGCTGCAATCTCTGCGCTCTAGTTTGCCCGTCACCCGGTGCGATCACGATGAAACGCGTCGACGCCGGCGGCCAGCCGCAAAGCTGGCGTCAAAGGACAGCCGGCAAATAGCCCGGATCACAGACCGGAACAATTTATGAGAAGCACCTTTGTAGTTTTGGTCATTCTCTTTCTTTCGGTCCTTGCCGTTGCCGCCGCGGTCCCCACCGTTTCGTACACCATCCACATAAAGAGCGCGGACCTCTCGGGCTTTGACGTGGAGATGCGTTTTCGCTCTGCAACTCCAACTGTCAGAGTTGCAATGGCGGCGCATCCCGAATACGACGACAGATACTGGCGTTACATCGAAAATTTTACCGCCGAGTCGGCCGGCAAGCAGCTCAATATTTCAAAGACTCAAGACACCGTCTGGAAGATCGACGGTGTCAGCGGAATTGTTGTCGTCCGATACCGGCTGCACCTGCCACCGCAGGTCAATGAAAACCGCGATGCATGGAAACCATTTCTCACATCCACCGGCGGCATGGTCGGTGACCTTCATTCGCTCATGTACGTCGTCGGGAACTCATCGGCCCCGTCGCAGTTGACGCTCGACATGCCCGCAGATTGGAAGGCGGCGTCGGGACTTGAGTCGAACCGCGACGTCCGCATCTTTGCTGGCTCGGCCGAGCTCATGCTCGACGCCCCGGTGATGGTCGGCAAATTTCAGGAATGGAATTTCACGGCCGGACGCGTGCCGCACAAGATCGTGGTCTGGTCGCCCGCCGATGCGCCTACGTTCGATAGCGCACCGCTTGTGGACGGATTAAAAAAAATTGCCGCCGAGGCGATCCGAACGTTTGGAGCACCACCTTATCACCGCTATGTTTTTCTTTTTCAGAATGGCGGCGAAGCCGCGCTCGAGCATCTTACCTCCGTCAATATCGGCCACACTTTTTCACGCGGTATGGACGGGCTCTTTGAGGAGGTCGCTCATGAGTATTTTCACGCGTGGAACCTGATGGACGTGCGGCCCGTCGAACGCGTGGGCCTGCAGACCACTTTTGCGCGGCCGACCGGTGTCCTCTGGTGGAACGAAGGCGCGACCATCATGTTCGCGGATTATCTTCTGCGTCGCGCAGGACTGCCAGGATCCGAACCGTCGCGCATAACGCATCTGGAGACGGCGATGACGAGATATTTTTCATCGCCCGGATATATCACGCTTTCGGCCGAACAAATGAGTCGCGGCGATACCGATCCGGGCGGCCTTGGCGATTACGGCGGCAGCACGCATCTGCAAGGCGAGCTCCTCTCGACGATACTCGACCTGGCGATCCGCGATCATTCCGACGGCCAACGGGACGTGACCGATGTTATGACGCTGTTGTCGGACCGGTTTGACTATCGGCGCGGTATCACGAACCACGACATCGAGCAGGCCGCGCTTCAGGTGTGTCCGAGTTGCGATATACACACATTTTTCAAAGATCATATCTACGGTGCCGGGCAGATCGATTTCGACAAGTATCTGGGCCTCCTAGGCATGCGTTCCGAGGTCACACGCTCGGCGGCACTCGGCAGCGACGGCAAGCCGTCCGTCGACCTGCGGATCGGCCCCCTTCAAAACGACGTTGCGGACGGTTTTAAGATCAGGATCACAAATCCCCAGAGTACATGGGGCAAGGCCGGGCTTCACACGGGCGACCGCCTGTTGTCAGTTGATGGTACGCCGGTCTCGTCATGGCCAGATCTGAGGGCGTGGCTGCGAAAGCTCAAGATCGGCGATGTCGGCCGGCTCGAGATCGTTCATAACGGTGTCAAGAAAACGGTCGAGGTGCCAATCGCGGGCTACGACGTCCCTACGGTCAAGATCTCTGAGATCTCGGCCCCGACGCCGCGTCAGCTCAAGCTCCGTAACGTCTGGATGAGCGCGAACTAAATCATGCCTTTCTCCTGCGCGTTTGCCGCGATGCGCCCGAGGGCGGCGACGAACTTATCGAAGTGTGCGAACCGTTCGTCTTTGGTAAAGCCTTTCACAAACCTCGCGTAGATCTGTTGGCAGATGACGGCGATCTTGAATATCCCAAACGCGTAGTAGAAAAGCATGTCGGGAAGTTCGCGTCCAAAAGCTTCGGCGTACATTTCGACAAGTTCTCGGCGAGAAATGTTTTCCATCAGGACACGAGGGTTGAAGGGCATGTTCAGCATATCCTCACCTGCGTCGGCCGACATCCAATAGCCGAGAGTTGTCCCAAGATCCATCAACGGATCACCCACCGTCACCATTTCCCAGTCCAGCACTGCAGTGATCTTTGTAAGGTCATTGGGATCGAGCATCACATTATCGAACTTATAATCGTTGTGGATCAAAGACGTGCCAAACTCGGAAGGGATATTTTCGTTCAGCCAGTGAATTGCAGATTCGAGCTCTTTATGTTCGTCCGTCTTTGCAGCGAAGTAGCGTTTCGTCCAGCCCTCGACCTGCCGGCGGTTGTAGCCTTCGGAATGCCCGAGACTTTCCAGGCCGGCTGCGGCGTAGTCAAGCGTGTGAAGATCGGCGAGGTTGGAGATAAAGTTGCGCGCGATGGCCAAAAAAGCTTCCTGGGATGTTACAGGACCCCAGCCCGAAAACAATGTCTCGGGAAATTTTCCGCGGACGATCAGGCCGTGGCGGCGTTCCATCAGGTAAAATTCCGAGCCGATTATCGATTCATCGCCACAGAACAACAGCGGCTTCGGCGCCGGCGCATAAACTGCCGAGAGCTTCGTCAGCACGTTAAACTCTCGGCCCATGTCGTGCGCCGATTTGACCGTGTTGCCAAACGGCGGCCGCCGAAGTACGAGTTCTTCGTTGCCAACCGTTATCAAATAGGTCAGATTAGAGCTGCCGGCCGGGAACTGCTCAATATAGAGATCGCCGCGTACGGACAAACGACCTCGCAAATATTCCGACAGCTTATCGGCAGCGATCTCTTCACCATTGCGAACTGCCGTAGTTTCCCTCATCGGATCCGATTCTTATCCGTATCCATCTGTGTTAATCTTTGGCAAAAATTGCCCGAAAAATATGGATTTCGATTATTCAGCAAAATCGGTTGAACTGCAAAAACGCCTTGCGACGTTCATGGACGAATATGTCTATCGGAATGAGCAGGCTTATTTGAACGAGATTGATTTGGGCGATCGCTGGCAGCCATCAAAGTTGATCGAAGACTTGAAGGCAAAAGCTCGGGCTGCGGGTTTGTGGAACCTGTTTCTGCCGGATAAATCCGGCCTTTCAAATGTGGAATATGCGCCGCTAGCGGAAACCATGGGCCGCGTTACATGGGCGAGCGAGGTTTTCAATTGCTCCGCGCCGGATTCGGGAAATATGGAGGTGCTTCACCTTTATGGCACAGACGACCAGAAAGAGAAGTGGCTCAAGCCGCTGCTTGCGGGCGAGATCCGTTCTTGTTTTTCGATGACCGAGCCTGATGCCGCGTCGAGCGACGCGACGAATATTCGCGCTTCGATAAAAGCTGACGGCGACGATTACGTCATTAACGGCAAAAAGTGGTGGTCCACGGGCGGCGGCGATGCGCGCTGCAAGCTGTCGATCTTTATGGGCAAGACGGACGAAACGGCGCCGAAACATTTACAGCAATCGATGATCCTTGTGCCGATAGACGCGCCCGGTGTAAACGTAGAGCGAATGCTTAACGTGATGGGTTTTGACGACGCTCCGAACGGTCATGCCGAGATCACGTTCGATAATGTTCGCGTCCCTAAGTCGAATTTACTTCTAGGCGAAGGGCGCGGATTTGAGATCGCACAAGGGCGCCTCGGTCCGGGACGAGTACATCATTGTATGCGGCTCATCGGTGTTGCGGAACGTTCTTTGGAAATGATGATCGACCGCGCCAAGGTGCGCACGGCGTTTGGGAAAACCATCGCCGAACAAGGCGTCGTCCGACAATGGGTCGCCGAGGCTCGATGCGCGATCGACCAAGCGAGGTTACTGGTTTTGAAGACCGCCTGGATGATGGACACGCTGGGAAACAAAGCGGCGCGGAAAGAGATCGCGATTATCAAAGCGGTCGTTCCACAGATGGCGTTGAAAATAATCGATCGCGCGATGCAGGTTTACGGAGGTGCCGGCGTTTCGCAGGATACGCCGCTCGCGACCTTTTGGATCACGGCACGTTCGCTTCGCCTTGCTGATGGTCCGGATGAGGTGCACCTAGAATCGATCGCAAAGATCGAAATCGCGAGCGGGCCGTCAGGGACGGCTAACTAGACAAGTTTTAGGTCGGAATCCAAGACAATTTCCTTTCTCGCTTTTCAATTTAGGCCTTCCTGACGGTCGTGCTTATTCGGGCGCAAGTGGTCAATATGACCGAATTACGCTCTACTGTGTTCAACATGACAAAAAAGTGTTGACAGATGTTGTGCAATCCGTTAATTTAATTAAGTAACGCCTCGCTTGAGGCCGTTTCCTTCGCCACCCGATGCGAAACTGTTCACTCGAAAAACTCAAAATTAGACCCTGGTTGTAGTTCAGCCTGACCGAAACGACACGGACACGGGCGGCACGCAGTTAGTTGACCCATCCGATCACGAAAGATAATCCACTTATCCTCGCAGTCTCTTAGGTGGCAAAAAAAGCCTCAAAGTCCCCTGTGTCCAAAGCGTTTCGAAGTATGAGTTTGCCCGGCCCTGCCGGATCAACAGCCCAAAAAGGAGCCCGAAAAAATGTTCGGTAAGAAAAAAAGCGTTGCCGGTTTAGACATCGGCTCAAGCTCGGTAAAGATGGTCGAACTGGAAGGAAAGAACGGAAGGTACAGCCTTGCCGGGCTCGGGTTCGAAAATTTGCCGGATGAAACGATCGTCGACGGCCAGATCATGGAGTTGAATACCGTTTCAGACGTCATTCAAAAAGTTTGCCAAAACCATGGCATCAAAGCCGAACGCGTCGTCACAGGCGTGAGCGGCCACTCGGTCATTATCAAGAACATCACTCTTCCACCGATGAGCGATGAAGAGCTTGAAGAATCGATCGACTGGCACGCTGAGGAACATGTTCCCTACGACCTAGCTGACGTCAGCCTCGACTATCAGATCACCGGCCGAACATCTGATTCGACTCAGGTGTTGATCGCTGCGTGCAAACGCGAACGCATCGACAACGTTCGACAGGCGATCCAGCTCGCCGGCAAGCAGCCGGAGATCATCGACGTCGACACCTTTGCGTTGCAGAACTGTTACGAAATGAATTATCAGCCGCACGAAGACCAGGTCGTTACGCTGCTGAACATCGGCGCCTCGACGATGAACGTAAACATCGTCAAGGGCAATCGCTCTTTGTTCTCGCGTGATATCACGGTCGGCGGCAGCCAGTTTACCGACGCCTTGCAGCGAAGCCTTGGTCTTAGCTATCAACAGGCTGAGGCGGTGAAACGCGGCGTTGTAACTGCAGCCGACGGCGTTGAGGAAAAAGCGATCGAGCCGCTTATGAGCAATGTGACGGAGATCGTCGCCCTTGAGATCCAAAAGACCTTCGACTTTTATAGAGCAACCACCGAAGACAACCAGACGATGGTGCAAAAGATCCTTATCTCGGGCGGCGGTTCCAAACTGCACGGCCTTGCAACCGATCTTTCATCGCGGCTGGAGCTTCCGGTCGAAGTGCTTGACCCCTTCCGAAACGTGAGCGTCGACGAACGAAAGTTCGACCGTGGTTACCTGAATGACATCATGCCCGAAATGGCGGTTGCCGTCGGATTGGCAATGAGGGGAGTGTAACAAACCATGATCAAGATCAATTTATTGAATTCAGTTACAGAGCGTCAGGTCGGAGCGATAGGTGCCGTCGACCGCAAGGTCTCGAGCCCTGCGACCCGCCTCGTACTGATGTCTCTTTCGGTCGTTTTCCTGCTCCTCGCCGTTGTCGGCTGGGACGTGATCAGCAGCCAGATGGCAAAAGCCGACATGGAAAAGCAGCTCGAAGAGCAAAAGCAGATCGCCCAAGAGCTTGACGCCATGATGAAAGAACAGAAAGAGCTCGAAGACAAGATCAAGAGCATCGATATGCGGATCGAAGCGATCAAGAAGCTGCGAGCTGAACAGGCCGGGCCAAGCGCGGTCCTCGAGGCTCTTCGCGAACGCATTGCGATGGTTCCCGGTCTTTACCTGCAGTCTGTCGAACAGGCCGGCGAGCAGATGACCATCAAAGGTAACTCTCCTGACGAAGCTGCGGTAACGCAGTTTGGCCGCAGCCTGGAGTTTTCGAATGGATTGTTCTCGAACCTCAATATCGAGACCGTCCGTCAGGAAGTCGCGAATCAGCAGGCCGTCGCCACAAAGACGGGTGAACAGGCAAAGTTGAACGTGATCAATTTCACTGTAAAGACGGCGTATACACCGTCGAAAGCGGCATCAGGCAACAATGCAATGCCGACCAACGCTTCAGCAACGGGAGCACCGGCGCCAGCCGCACCGCAATCCGTCAAAAACTAACGAGAAAGATCCTTAACAGCAAACCCAAAAGGACACGACCATGATAGAAAGATTGAAAAACATGAAATGGCACTTCCAGCTGATCTTGTTGGTTGCTATTGCCGGGCTGCTTTACGGTACGGTTTGGTATTTCGTAACGAGCGTGACACGTGAAGAGGTGGCCAAGCTTAGCGATGAGGTCACTCAGCTTCGTGCAAAGAACGAAGCAGCCCGGATCGCGACACAGCGGATCAACGAGTTTCGCGCTCTTTATGCGAGCAAGGCCTCGGAATACGAAGAGCTAAAGGTCCTTCTGCCCGAACAGCGTGAGATCACGAACGTTCTTCAGGGCCTGCAGGATAACGCGAAGGATTCGCGCCTTATCGTCATGCGGTTTTCGCCGAGAGACGACAGCTCGCGCGATTCGATCATGGCGAAACCGGTCGAAGTTGAGGTTGACAGCAACTTTACCAACGTCCGCGCCTTCTTCGAAAAAATGGCGAAGCTGCCGCGAATTGTTTCGATCAGCGATTTCAAGATCAATCAGCTTGATAAACAGACCGGCGAGAAAACGCTGCACGCACAGTTTTTGTTGACGGCATATTACGCCGATCCGGACGTTTTGAATGCTAAACCCGCCGCGCCGGCTCCAGGCAAGCCCGGACAACCCGCACCCGCTCAGCCGGCACCATCCCCAGCTAAATAAGTTTCTTGCCACCCGGCATTTCAGAGATACGAGAGAAAAGCCATGACCAACATATCGAAAACCTCAAAATATCTGACCGTAAGCGTCGCCGTCTTTGCGACCGCGCTAATTCTCGGTCTCGGTTCAACGGTGAGCGGCCAGACCCGCGACCCGTTTGCGAAACCGGGTTGGGCTCAGCCGAAGGGCACAATAGGTGCAAACGGCAAACCGATCGGTCCCGGAGCCGTGATCAATCTCGGAATTCCGCCGATCGAAAGCCGGATCGACTATTACAAAAAGGTCCGCGAGTCGGCTGTTGCGGCCGGACAGCCGCTGCCGAAAGTTACGAGCGTGCTCAGCCTTTCGGAAATGGCTGTGACCGGGATCTTCAAGACACCGCGCGGTTATGCCGCAATGGTGGAAGCGACGCCCATCAAGCTCTCGTACACCATCTACCCCGGCGAAAAGTTTTTTGACGGCCAACTGGTTGCGGTCGAAGAGAATCGCCTTGTCTTCAGAAAGGTAACGAAGATGAGCAACGGCAAATTTAACTCTTCGGTCGAGAACATGGCACTTCGGAAATACACGGAGCGCGAACAGATCCAGGGAACGGCTCCGGTCGACTCGGAAACGGCCAATAATAAAGGCACGCCCAAACTACCGGAATTAGGCCCTGACGGACAACCTGTAAAGCCAGTAGCGATCGTTTCGCCTCTGGAAGAAATGAACAAACAAGTACCTAAAGATGACGCGAAAGCCAAGTCTTCAGCCAAACCCACCTCAAAGCCCGTCCGGGTCGCGAAAAAAGGGAAATAATGTAATTCGGATCGACTTCAGTATGGGCCATTTCGGTAACGCAAGCGGCCCGGTGAAACCCCCAACGGAGGAAACATGAATTTTCGTCAACCAATAACCGATAGAGCCCTAAAGGCAATTATCGCGTTCACAATAATGGCAACTCTTTGCATCGCAGCTGCGGCGCAAGTAGTTGACCCAAGACAGGAAGGAAGGAAATACGGTGACGCGGGCTTCGTCGGCGAACCGATCAGCCTGAACGTCGTAAATGCGGACATCCGCGACATCCTTAACTACGTCACCGAACAGTACGGCATCAACTTTGTGATCGACAAGTCGGTCAAGGCCGTACCCATTACTGTGAATGTAAACCAGGTTCCCTGGAACGTCGCCCTTGATTCCGTCATGCGTTCACAGGATCTCGGTATCCAGGTAAACGGTACGATACTTCGCGTTGCCGATGCCAAGATATTGGCGACCGAGGGCGAGGTCATCCGTCTTCAGATGGATAACAAACTCGATAGCTCGCCGCTATACACAGAATTTATCCGGTTGAATTACGCCCGCGCTTCGGGCACGATCGCTCGGGGCGGCACCACGACTGGAACGACGGTCGGCGGTTCGGGTTCAGAAGCTTCTACCTTTAGCTCGGGATCGGGCGGATCCGGCGGTGCTTCCACCGGCGGCGAAGGCCTGCTTCCGATCATCAAACGGCGTCTTTCGCGACGCGGTTCCATCGAGATCGACGGTCGAAGCAATTCACTCATCATAACTGACGTTCAGGAGAACCTCGGTGCAATCAAACAGCTAGTTGCGATACTCGATCAGCCTGAACCCCAGGTCGAGATCGAAACACGCATCGTGGTCGCGACCCGCAGCTTCAGCCGTGATGTTGGCGTCCAGATCGCTGCAGCGGTAACAGGACCGGGTGGCAGCGGAATTGCCTTTTCAACCTTGCCGCAATCCACTCAAGTTAACCCCGTGGCAGCACCGGGTGCGACGGCGAGCGGCCTCGGAGCAAACCTTGTAAATACAGCGATCGGCATGACGACCGGCATTTTCGGAACGGCGCAGATCAACATGCTTATTACGATGGGTGAACAAAAAGGCCAGGCAAAGATCATCGCAACGCCCCGCGTAACGACCTTGAACAACCGCAAAGCTAGGATCGAGAGCGGTACGAAGATTCCTATCACAACGATCCAGCCCGGAGCCCAGGCCGGGGGAGCGGCCATTGCAACGACGTCATACGTTGACGTTCCGTTGAGGCTTGAAGTAACCCCGCAGATCACAGATGTCGGTACGATCGTTTTGGATGTTCTTTCCGAAAATGCATCGACGGCGACGATCGTCGGCGGCATAGCCCCCGCGATCAACAATCAGGTGATGGAAACACAGGTAGTTGTTCCTGACGGTGGTACGACGGTTGTCGGCGGAGTCCTCTTCGACGACGAACGCGAAAGTCAGGACCGCACGCCTGGTCTCTCGCGAATGCCGATCTTCGGAAATCTTTTCAAACGAAAAGGTATTCGACGCGACACGAACGAGATCCTGTTCTTCATCACGCCGAGGATCTATCGGCCGGATTATGCAGTTGCACCCGGCTCGTCAGGAACCCGTGTGAATGCTTCGATCATGCAGCCGGTCCCGATGGGAAATCCGATGTCGAATTCCAACGAACAGTTGAACCCGGCATCGAACCCGCCACTTAATCCATCATTGAACCCGGCATTCGCGCCAAGTCAGCCGAATCAGCCGAGCCCCGCGACCGAAAAAAGGCCGTAGGCATTTAGAAAATGATTCCTTCGTTATGAAACCCGTCAGAAATGGCGGGTTTCTTTTTATTGAGGAATGTATCCGCGCGGAACCGGAATGTCTCCCGGAAGCCCAAAATTTACCACGTTGAAAGTGTTGCCGTCGGTTCCGAGGTAGTACCAGGTCCCGTTTCGAAAGACCGTTATGTCCGTTATGCCGTCGCCGTCAAAATCCGCCGGCGCCGGCTTGTCGCCATTCAATCCAAACGGAGTCACTATGAATGATTGTGCAGCGGTAAGCACATACCATGTGGAATTCGAAGGGCGGTAAACCGCGAAGTCCCAACGCCCATCTCCGTCGTAGTCACCCTGAACTGCTTCATCGCCAACAAGTCCGAAATTCGTCACATGAAATGTATTGTCTGTCGATGTGATCATGTACCAGGTCGCGTTCGACGGCCGAAAGACAGCGAGTTCCGCCTTTGCATCACCATCGTAATCCGCAGGAACGGGCCGGTCGCCGTTCAAGCCGAACGGGATCGCAACAAACGCCTGGTCTGAGCTTCGGATCATGTACCACGTCGCATTAGACGGCCGCCAGACCGCGACGTCGGTTTTTAGATCGCCGTCATAATCGGCCGGGACCGGCACGTCGCCTGCAAGGCCAAACGGAAACGATGAGAAACTGTCGGAACTTGTATGAAAGTACCAGGTAGAGTTTGACGGCCGCCAAACGGCGTCATCGGTCTTGCCGTCGCCATCGTAATCACCGGGAACAATGATGTCGCCCGGAAGCCCCCAGCCGAATACCCGAAAGTCGCCAGTGCTTGTTAATGCATACCATGTACCCGTCGTTGGCCGGTAAACAGCGATGTCGCTGCGAGTGTCGTTGTCGTAATTTGATATCGCGCTTCCGGAAAGCGTCGCGGCTGATGTTGTATAGATGTAATCTCCGTCGGCGGTTCCGTCACTATCGGCTCCATTTCCTGCTGCGTAGAAACTTAATTTGCCTGCCCGCCTCGCGGGTGCGGTAAAAGTAAAATTCCACGATTTTGTGTTGAATTGAGTCGGTGTAATACCGTCGATCGTGTGCTCGATGTAACGGCGATCATGTCCGTCAACAATCCCGGAAATGACCTGTAACGGCTGCGGGCTTGCTGCCGGCAAAATGTAGCCGCCGGTTCGGTCTCCGTTCTTGTCAACGGCGGTCATTTGAAAGCCGTATCGGACCGCTCCTTCATGGTTAAGCGTCACTGTAACCGGTATCTGCTGCCCGGGAGTGTAGTTTTTCGGAACTCCGCTAATGATCAGTTGGCCGCTGCCGCTGTTCAACGGAAATGTGACGTGACAGGCCGTGCAATTGCCTTCGCCGGGTCCGTTAGTATGGGACGCAGGCGGGCCGTTGGAGGCAGCGGACGTCTCGAGTTTCGTTCCGGGAAATCTA
>QHXS01000226.1 GCA_003223975.1 Acidobacteriota bacterium | reverse complement strand
TTGCCGATAAGATCTTTGTACCTTTCGTCCTTTGGATTAACGGCGACCGCTGTGTCGCCAAGCATTGTTTCCGGGCGCGTTGTCGCGACCGTTAAGGTGCGGTCAGCGCCGATGACCGGATATTTCAGGTAGTAAAGTTTGCCGTCCTTTTTCGTTTCTTCCTTAACCTCCAGGTCTGATAGCACGGTCTTGTCCTTCGGGCACCAGTTCACTATCCTGAGGCCTTTATAGATCCAGCCTTCTTCGTAAAGTGTGCAGAAAACGTTTCGCACGGCTTTAGATAAACTTTCATCCATCGTGAACCGATGTCGGGTCCAGTCGACCGAGGCTCCTTCTCGCCGCATCTGCTCGGTGATTGTGTCGCCGTATTCTTCCTTCCACGTCCACGCTCGGCGAATAAATTCCTCGCGGCCTACATCGAGCGGCTTTTTGCCTTCTTTCTTTAGCTGTTCGACGATCTTCCGCTGCACCGAAATGCCGGCATGGTCGGTTCCCGGCAGCCACAATGTCCGATACCCTTGCATCCGCTTCCAACGCGTTAGTACGTCCATCAACGTGTGCTGCAGCGCATGGCCCATATGAAGCGAGCCGGTAACGTTCGGCGGCGGTATGACGATCGAAAACTTCACAGCGTCTGGATCTTTATTGATCTCGGGCGTAAAGAATCCGTTGGACTCCCAATATTCGTAATGGCTTTTTTCGGCCTCTTTCGGATCGTAGGCCTTCGGTATCTCCATATAGGTAAAACGGTAATTCTAAATCAAAAGCGGCCGGTTTTCATCTGAGAACCGGCCGCCGCAATTTCTTTTCGCTCGGGATCAATACTTTTCGGAAAGTTTTTCGACGACCTTTTTCACAATTAGATCCAGCAGCTCCGGCGAAAGGCTGACGACTTGTTTATTGCTGCCTTGTGAGACTGTTTCCGCCGGAGTTGCGAAATTATATTCGTGCGTAGCGTTGGATGGCGTAATGTCCAGCAGATCGATCTCATCGAGATCAAAGGCATCCGTAGTCGTCGCAAATGGATCGCGGCGAAGTTCTTCGGTCGGCGCGGTGTGAACGGTTTCAATCTCCGGTGGTTGTTGGACCGCCATCGGCGATACATCCATTTGAAGTGTCTCATCGTACGATATCGAATTATCAATTTCCGAAACCGCCTGCGGCTCGATCATTGGTTCCACGAATTCCTCGGTTTCCTCGACCGATACTTCCTGGTAGTCGTCGGTGCCAGATTCCGCAAAGCTCTGATCCACATGTTCGTTCGGCTGATCGGCCGTGTAGCTGGTTTCGATCATCTCGTCATCGAGACGGTCGGAATAAGCAGCGGCAGCCACTTGTGCAGCCATTTCTGGCGGCATCTCGACCGTCTCGGCAAAACTCTGCTGGTACAAGTCTTCTATATCCGCGACGTTGTGCTCCGGTACAACCGGTGTGACATTTTCCTGGGTCGGTATCTCCTCCGGCTGTTCAGATCGATTCAGGAGCTCTTTGACCTGGTCAACTAGTTGACGGATCGACTGAAATGGTTTGGTGACGAATGCGTCCGCTCCGACACGTTCCGCCTCTTCAGGATCAAACTGCTCGAACGAACCTACTAAAAGTATCACCGGCGTATTCGCGGTTTCGTCGATACCGCGCAGCAATGAGCAGATCTCATAGCCGCTCGGACCGGGCATGTGGACGTCTGCAAGAACAATGTCCGGCTTCGAAGCAGCGATCTCCCGCAGTGCGGCATCTCCGTCGCCGACAACGATTACATCGATCCCTTCGTCGGCAAACGTCAGGTTAATGACCCGCTGGATCGTGAGAGAATCGTCTGCCAATAGAAGTTTGGGTCGTTCCACGTTCGTCGCTCCTAAAATAATCGCCGTCTATAAAATTTACGTCTGAACGCTATCATTTGTAAACATACGTGGTCAAGAAAATACATCACGCACTTTGCGATCGGTCGCGGTCTACAAAAGTTTTCAGCAGCAGTCTCAATTGGTGGTTTGTGAACGGTTTCGGCAAAAACGCCATCGCACCGGACGAGTGCGCCGACGCCGCCGCCTTCGTATCATGATCGCCGGTGATCATGATGACCGGGATCGCCGCAAAGTTTTGATCGGCCTGCATGTATTTCACAAGTTCGGTTCCCTCAATGTACGGCATTCGCACATCTACGATCGCACAAACAACACTCTTGCCGGATCGCAGGATCTTGTACGCTTCTTTGCCGTCGCGAGCGGTGGCCGCTTCCAGGCCTTCGCCTTCGACCACGGCGGTCACGAAGCGAAGGATCGACGGATCGTCGTCTGCGACCAGTACGTATTTCTTACCGGATCTCATCAACTAATTTGTGCCAATTCTGCAGCCAACAATATAGCGGCCTTCATGCTTGATTCGTCTGCAACGCCTTTTCCCGCGATATCGAAAGCCGTCCCGTGATCGACGGAGGTCCGTATGAACGGAAGTCCCAATGTAACATTTACGCCCGAGCCGAATGAAAGCGCCTTGACCGGTATCGTCGCCTGGTCGTGATAAAGCGCGATCACCGCGTCAAACTCGCCCTTGAAACCGCGCAAGAATATTGTGTCCGGCGAGTAGGGGCCCGAAACCTGAATGCCCTGTCCGATACATTCATTTATTGCGGGCTCGATCTCTTCCATTTCTTCGCTTCCAAATTTACCGGCCTCGGAGGCGTGAGGATTAAGCCCCGCAACAGCGATACTGACAGTTCGCTTCAGCAGTTTCGATAGCTCCCGGTCGGCAAATTGGATCAGGTCCACAATAGCGGGTTTTCGAACTCTTTCGATAGCATCGGAGAGCGATAAATGCGTCGAAAGCAAAACCACCCTCAGCTTTTCGGCGAAAAAGCTCATTGCAAAATCGCTTGTGGACGTCAGATGAGCAAGAAATTCGGTATGGCCGGGAAACTCGTATCCTCCCGTTGCCAGCGATTCCTTGTTTATCGGAGCCGTACAGATCGCATCGATATCCTTACTTTTCCACAGCTCGACCGCTTTTTCGATGTACTGACCAGCGGCTTTTCCCGTAGTTGCCGAAACCGCCCCGCTTACAATTCCTTCGGGAATATTTTCAAGATCGATAAACTCAACGGTGTTTTCCACCGGCGAATTCGTCGCTGAATAATCTACAAGCTCGAGATCGGTCCGAAGCGACCTTTTCGTATTTTCCAGAACACAAGCATCGCCAATAACGACAGGACGAAGTTTTTCTTGCATCGAACCAGCCGAAAGCGCTTTTACGATCACTTCGGGCCCGATACCCGCCGCATCGCCCATGGTAATGCCGATCACCGTCAACCGTTTTTCGTTCGATCCGTTATTCATTGCAAAAGAAAAAGCCAACCCGCAAATTCAATCTTAAACGATGGAACGCGAATTGGCTTTTTTGCAGTACTCGAATAGCTAATCCGCCTGTCGGCGAATAAATGTCGGGACGTTCAGGTCCTCGCGCTCGGCCGGCGCCGGAATGGGGGCAAACGTCGGTTGCGAAGGGCCATTCGCCGCAGCGTGATTTTCGATCGCCCTGGGATTCGGCCGCATCAATTGCGCATGTGTGTCAAATCCCGTCGCGATAACCGTGACCATGATCCGGTCGCCAAAATCGTCGCGAATGACGTTGCCCCAAATAATGTCGGCATTGTCGTCCGACTCGCTTTCGATCATGCCGATCGCGTCTTCGATCTGAGCAAGCGGCATGTTTGAGCCGCCCGTGACATTGATCAACGCTGCCTTCGCTCCAGTGATCGAGTTTTCCTCAAGCAACTTATAATCAAGCGCTTCGCGCATCGCTTTGGATGCCGCGTCGGGGCCTTCGCCCATCCCGATACCCATCAATGCGACTCCGCGGCCCTTCATCACGGTCGTTACATCGGCGAAATCCAAGTTGATCACACCGGGCGTCGTGATGAGGTCAGTAATGCCCTGCACTGCCTGGAGAAGGATCTCGTCGGCCCGGCGAAAGGCCTCCAGCAAAGTGATGTTCTCTTCGACCTCGCGAAGTTTCGAATTGGGGATCGTGATGATCGTATCCACGCAGCCGCGAAGCTCGGAAAGCCCTTGCTCGGCCTGAGCCATTCTCTTTTTGCCTTCGACGGTGAAAGGTTTCGTAACGATCGCAACCGTTAACGCGCCCAGTTCGATAGCGAGCGACGCGACCACGGGAGCGGCACCGGTTCCCGTGCCGCCGCCAAGGCCGGCCGTGACAAAGACCATGTCCGAGCCTTCGAGCACGTCAAGCAGTTTCTCGTGGTCCTCAAGCGCGGCCTCTCGTCCCACGCTTGGATTCGATCCTGCACCAAGTCCGCGCGTCGATTTGCTGCCGAGTTGTATCTTGATAGGCGCTTTTGAAGCGTTGAGCGCCTGCAGATCAGTGTTGGCCACGATGAACTCAACGCCTTTGATGCCCGCGTCGATCATCCGGTTCACGGCGTTTCCGCCGCCGCCGCCGACTCCGATCACCTTTATCTTCGCTCCCGTTATCGGAGGCTCGTCGAGGAAGATCTTTATAGGATTCGGACTTGTGCTGCTAGTTTGAAAACTTTCCATCATTTCTTTGTTCCTTCAAGCGAGGAATGGCCTTGTATCAATTCAGGTTTAGGTGAAAGCTCGGAAAAAGGTAAATAACAAGATATTGTGCTGTCGGCGAATGAGCATACAACGATTTGTGGCAAAATTCAACCGACATGCGACATTTATTTAAATTTTCCGCGAATATTTCCAAACCATTCCGCCACCCGTTTTGTTGCCGAACGTCCGCCGGCATTTTGTTCGCGAATTTGTTCGCGCATCGAGGAGAGCGCGAGCCCGCATGCAGTAGCCCATGCAGGCGACCGGACCTGCATCGCAAGTCCGCTGAAATAAGAATCCTCCGGAATTCCGTGCCGCGTCGGAGCGTCGAACACCTGCTCGGCGATCTCGACCATTCCGCGGACCATCGAACCGCCGCCGGTAAGCACGACGCCACTTGGTATCTGCAATTTAGTCCGCACGGTTTCCTGAGCAATGTGCTGTAAGAGCTCGATCGCGCGCGGCTGCATGATGTCGCACAGAATTTCCCTCGAAAGACCGCGCGTCTCGCTGCGTCCGACGGGAACGATCTCGATCACATCCTGGCGTTCCTCTTCCTCGAGCAGAAAACCAGCGACACAGCCAAAGTCCTGCTTTATCTTGTTCGCATCCTGAATAGAAACGCGAAGGCCGACCGCGAGGTCTTTCGTAAAATGGAGTCCGCCAAACGGAAATACCGCCGTGTGCTGAACGGCTCCGCGCCCGAAGATCATCAGGGCTGTGATCTCGGATCCGATGTTGACCAACGCGCAGCCGTATTCTTTGTCATCGTCGGTCAACGTGCTTTCTGCAGCGGCCAGCGGTTCAAGCATCATGCTTTCAACCTCGAGGCCTGCTCGCGTAACTGCTTTCTCAAGGTTTTGACGCCCCGCGCTCGGGCCTGTCACGACGTGAACGAGCGATTCGAGCCGGGAACCGCTCATGCCCATGGGCTCGGTGATCCCATCCTGCCCATCAATTATGAATTCCTGGGGCAGCCTGCTGAATATCTCCCAACCAGATGGCAATTGCATCGCGCTTGCCGATTCCACCGCGCGATCAATGTCTTCATTTGTGATCTCGCGGCCGATGCCCGCAACGGCGACAACGCCGTTCTTGTTTTCGCCTCGAAAGTGCTCGCCCGAGATCACCGACGGCTTTTTTGATCGCATCGGAAACCGATTCGGCACCGGTGACAATGCCCCGCCTCAGCCCGCGCGAATCGACCTCACCGACGCCGACGATCTTTAATTTGTCGCGTTCCGATTCGCCGATGACGCATCGGACCTTGCTTGTGCCGACATCAAGGCCGACTGCATGTATTTCACGATTCATAGGTCAGTTCTGCTTGCGCGGTGCGAGGATCATGTTGTTTCCTACAAGATTAACGCCTTCGAACATGTCGCCCTTCCCGACAATTGCCTTGATACCCCGCATCAGATTCTCGCCAAAGTTCTCACGGCCCACGGCGATGGAAACCGACTTACCGGAATCAGCGATGATCGCGCGCGGCTCGCGGAGGTCTGTCAGATTTATCGTCTCCACGCGGGACAGAATGTTTGCGACGCGCCATTCCGCAACCATTTTCTGATACGTTTTCACGCGTTCCAGATTGTCTTTCCACGCCCGCTCGGTTTTAGCGTCGTCCCAACCGATCATGGCAAAGGGGAGGTTTTCTTCGCGGTGATCTGCCTCGGCGAGGATCTCACCTTCTGCGTCGACCAGATACTCCCGGCCGGCACGTAAAGCGATCGCCTGCGGCTGCCGTTCCACTACCTGCACGCGAAGGCCCCCGGGAAGCACGCGCGTTACGGACACGGTCTTCACAAATGGCAGCTTTTCGATCTTCGCCTTCAGATCAGGCAGGTCCGCACGCCACACTCCAGACCGTTCGGTCTCGGCTTTAACGATCGCTTCGATCGATTGTCGTGAGGACCTTTCGCTGCCTACGACCGCGATTTTCTTGACGTCAAAAAAGTCGGATGCGGCGACGCGCTGATAGCCAAGAAATCCGAAGGCTGCCAGACAAACCGCGAGACAGGCGCAGATGACCAGCGGCAAAATGAATTGGCCGATCAATCGGCCCTCGCTCGACGTTCCGCTGGACCTCACTTTTCGCACAGGACGCTTAGTCTTAACTTTTTTTCCCGATCTTGTTTTCATGCTTCTGACGTTGCTGTTCTCCCATTCGATACCTCTGAAAGTATGTCGTCCGAAAGCCGCGTAACCGTTCCGGCTCCCAATGTGATCACAAGGTCTCCGGATTCCAGGACCGGCACCACTCGCGACGCGGCCGTTTCGATGTCACCGATGTAGTGCGCGTTCTTATGCCCGAAGCGTTTGATATTTTCTGTAAGCACCTCGGCCGTGACACCCTCGATGGGTTCTTCGCTCGCGGCGTAAATATCCAAAACGAATAAGAGATCGGCGTTGTTGAACGCCAATGCGAATTCGTCGAAAAGTTCTTGTGTTCGTGTGTATCTGTGCGGTTGGAATACTACTACGGTCCTTCGGCCACCCGAGCTGTTCTTTGCCGCCGCGAGCGTGGCCAAAATTTCCGTCGGATGATGGCCGTAATCATCGACCACGGTAATGCCGTTCGACGATCCTTTGAACTGAAACCTTCGATTCGCGTTCTTGAACGAGGCCAAAGCTTCTGCGATATTCTGGAACGATATGTCCAATTCGAGCCCGACTGCAGTCGCCGCTAATGCGTTATACACATTATGTTTACCCGGCACGGGCAGGTTGATATCACCGAGAACTTCGTTGCCTCGCCAAACCTTGAAATGCGAACCGAATGAATCGTTATAGGTTATCCCGTGGGCCGAGATATCGGCCTGTGCAGTTAACCCGTACGTTACACGACGCCGCTTGATATTTGGAATGATCAGCTGAACATTCGGGTCGTCGAGGCAGATGACCGCGGCTCCGAAGAACGGGACTTTATTAACAAAATCCGTAAAGCATTGAACGACGTCGTCCATTCCCTTGTACGATTCCATGTGCTCTTTATCGATGTTTGTCACCACCGCTATCGTCGGATATAGCATCAGAAACGAACGGTCGCTCTCATCTGCTTCGGTCACGAACCACTCGCTGTGACCAAGCTTTGCATTGGAACCCAGCGATTCCACGACGCCGCCGACAATAGTCGTCGGATCTTTGCCTGCATGGCCTAAGATGGCGGCGACCATCGACGTGGTCGAAGTTTTTCCGTGTGTTCCCGACACGGCCACTGCATAGGGTTTGAGCACCATCAATTCCGCAAGCATTTCTGCCCGCGGAATTACAGGAATCCCCATATCCTTTGCTATCAATACTTCGGGATTGTCCGCCTGAACTGCTGATGAATAAACCGCTACTTGCGCGTTTCCCACATTTTCCGCGCGATGGCCTTCGTAAAACTTGATCCTGCAGGTGGATTCGAGGCGATCTGTATTCTTTGATCGCTTGATGTCCGAACCGGAAACCTCGAAACCGAGATTGCAAAGGACCTCGGCGATGCCGCTCATGCCGATGCCGCCGACGCCGATGAAATGTATCCGTTTTACGTGTCTAAACATTTCGCTTCAATTCCTCGATCAGATCGGCAGTTTTCTCTGCGGCATCCTCTCGGCCCATCGCCCGCGCCGCCTCTTCCATCGACGTTATCACCGCGGGCGACTCGATCATTTTCCCGATCTCTTCAGATAGACGCTCGCCTGATAGTTCGGACTGCAGGATCAT
>QHXS01000095.1 GCA_003223975.1 Acidobacteriota bacterium | reverse complement strand
ATGCCGTCGCTGCAGTGCTTCCGCAGATGGTCGAGCGCGGCGAAGGGCAGATCGTCGCCATCTCCAGCCTCGCCGGGATCCGAGGGCTGCCGAAATCAGCCGCCTACTCGGCGAGCAAGGCGGGCATGACCGCCTTCTTCGAAAGCGTGAGATTAGACACATTGGGAAAGGGAATCGACGTGACGATCATCCAGCCGGGGTTTATCGAGACGCCGCTGACCGCAGGACGCACGCACAACATGCCGTTCCTGATGAAACTCGAGGCTGCCATCCCACACTTTATGAAGGCGATCGAGAAGAAGAAGCGATTTGCGTCGTTTCCGATGCCGCTCTCGACTATCGTTCGCGCGGGCAAGATGTTCCCGGCATGGCTCTACGACCGCATTGCGTCACGTGCCCGATACCGCGAATAGATAATCCCTGTAAATCTATGTATAATCGCCTTTTGTCCACGCTTTCTTAGCTCACATCCCTTTTCCTAAAATGAATTATTGGCAAGCGATCATCCTGGGAATTGTGCAAGGGCTCACGGAATTCATTCCGATCAGCTCGACCGCTCATCTCGTTTTTGCAAGCCGCTGGACTGGTATCTACGACGGCAATCCGCAACAGATAACCGCGACAATGGCGGTTATTCAGCTCGGAACCCTTGCAGCCGTTCTCCTATATTTCGCCGCCGATATTTGGGGTATCAGCACATCATTTATACGCGACCATTGGAATCTCGTATTCAACCGCCGAATGGCCCATTTTTCCGGCACCGACGGCGTGCGGCCGATGTGGATATCGCACGAGGGTTGGCTCGGATGGCTGATAATAATCGGCTCAATACCGATCGGCGTGGTCGGCCTGCTATTTAAAGACACGATCGAGGGAACCGCGACCAAGAATCTCTGGACAATATCGATAATGTTGATCGCCGTCGGCATTTTACTTGCGTTCGCAGAAGTCGCTGGAATGCAGCGAAAGACGATGCGGCGCCTTGGACTTTGGGACGCGATTGTCGTTGGTTTTTTTCAAGTATTAGCGCTAATGCCCGGAGCCAGCCGTTCCGGCTCGACCATCACTGGCGGTTTGTTTGCAGGACAAACGCGTGAAACTGCCGCACGCTTTTCGTTTTTGCTGTCGATCCCGGCCATAGCTGCAAGCGGCTTGTTGGAATTGAAGGAAGCTGTGCACATTTTGCCCGCAGACTCGCTGTATCCGCTTATTACTTCCGCCTTGGTCGCCGGTGTGGTTGGGTATCTATGCATTTGGTTTTTACTCGCATACTTGCGTAAGAACAGCACCGCGGTGTTCATTGTCTATCGCGTTTTCCTCGGTACGGTTATCCTGATATGTCTTTGGCAAGGATTTCTCCAACCTTAAATCGCATGGAAAGGCGCTGGCTTATCCAAAAGCACGATCATGAAAGGGCGAAACGTTTTGCGAGCGAGATCAATGTCTCACCGCTGATCGCTGCATTGCTGATCGCTAGAGGCTTTGACTCAGCTGACAAGGCCCACCGGTTCTTGAATCCGAGCTACGACGATCTTCATGAACCTTCGTTGTTGAAGGGAATGAGGGAAGCTTCGGAAAGGATCCTTCGCGCGATTGACAACGGCGAAAAGATACTTATTTGGGGCGATTACGATGTTGATGGAACGACCGGGACTACCCTTCTACGACGCGTGGTCCGAACACTCGGCGGCACGAGCACATTTCACATTCCGAACAGATTTACCGAGGGTTACGGTGTAAATACTCCCGCTCTCGAAAAGGCAAAAGGTGACGGCGTGTCGCTCGTGATAACCGTCGATTGCGGTATTCGGAGTTTCGGACCGCTTGAATGGGCAAAGGAAAATGGAGTAGACGTGATCGTTACGGACCATCATCTTTCCGATGAGGTACGCGGAAATCCGCCCGCATTCGCGGTCGTTAATCCAAACCAGCTCGGCTGCGAATACCCCGACAAAAATCTAGCCGGTGTCGGAGTCGCATTTAAGCTTGCCCAGCAAATGCTTCGCGAACGAGATGCCTCCCATGCGATTAACGACCTTTTGAAGATAACGGCGATCGGGACCGTAGCCGACATTATGAAGCTGACCGGGGAGAATCGGGCCATCGTCGCCCTCGGTCTTCGCGATCTACCCGCGACAAAAAATGTGGGGCTAAAAGCGCTCATGGAAGTTGCGGACTGCGTTGCCGAAATGACGAGCTACGACATCGGATTTCGAATTGCTCCGCGGATAAATGCCGCCGGCAGGATGGATGTTGCCCGACACGTCGTCGAACTGTTCGAATGTGAAGACTTCAACGAAGCTCGAAAGCTTGCTTCATTGTTAGACGCTCGAAATCGTGAGAGGCAAAAAATTCAGCAGCAAATAACAGAACTTGCTTTTCAGGAGATCGAATCCTTCCAAGGAGCGCGCTTTTTGGTCGTCCATGGTGAGGGGTGGCACCGAGGCGTCATTGGCCTCGCGGCTTCACGAATCGCCGAACGGGTACATCGGCCATCAATTGTTCTGTCAGTCGAGAACGGTGTCGCACACGGAAGTGCCCGTAGTGTTGGATCGTTTCACTTGCTTGCGGCACTTGAAACCTGCGCCGATCTGTTCGAGCAATTCGGAGGGCACGCTGCCGCCGCAGGAATGAAGCTACAGAGCGAAAACATCGAACAGCTTCGCAGCCGCCTTGACGCATTTGCTATGGAGAACATTCTCGAAGAAGACATGAAGCCCGCCCTTTCGATCGACGCGCATGTTTCATCTGAAACGCTTGATCTCAAACTTTCGGAAGAACTTAAATGTCTCGAACCTTTCGGGGCTGGGAATCTAAAGCCTGTCTTTGTCACAAAGGGCCTCTATCTTGCCGAAGAACCATTTGTAATGAAAGAGAAGCATTTGAGATTGAAGCTCCAGAATGATCAGCGAAAGCGGTTCGAGGCAGTTTGGTGGGACGGCGTCGAGTGCTCAAAAGGGCGAACCTTTCATGCGGGATACCGCATCGAAGTGGCTTACACGCCGGAAGCGAATACATGGCAAGGAAACACGCGATTGCAGCTTGTTGTGCAAGATTTGAGGGAACATAATTAACAACGTGGCCGGCGAAGCGACAAACCAACTTAGCACGCTTCACTTCCGTGCTCAGCTGCCTAAATATTTCCGGGTAGGAGCGGTCATTTTCTTTGCTCTTACAATTATCATTGTCGGAATCGGTTACTACCGCTCAAGATCAAACACTGACTTCAGAATGAAGGCTTTCCCGACCGCCCTCTCAAAGGATGTTGTTGCTTTGGTGAGCGGTTACGAACGTCGAGAATCTGAAGGCGACGTAGCGAAATATTTGATCAAAGCAGATACCGCAACAACATTCAGCGATAATCATCAGGAACTCGAGAATGTCTATTTACAAGTTTTTGGAGAAGGAAATGTTTCCGATGAAATCACTGCGCAAAAGGCCATCTACGTTCCAGAAGAGAACAAGAATTTCACCGGTTATTTTGCCGGGAATGTTTTGGTCAAAACGCGGGATTCTTTAAGCTTAAGAACACAGCAGGTCACATATACGAAGGCAGATGAGACCGCCACCGCCGACGAACATGTAGAATTTGAGCGGTTCAACCTTAAGGGAAGTTCATTTGGTGCATCGCTCAACATACCGACGAAGGTCGTCACGCTGGATCGTGATGTAAATTTCGAGTTGCTCCGGGAAAACGGAGAAACGGCGAAGCTCGCGGCAGGCGCAGCGGTCTATGATCACGCAGCCGAGCGGATCGACCTCACTAACGGCGCTCGTTTCGAGGTGCAAGAACCGAATGCGACACGATCTGATGGCCGCGCGAACCACGCTATTGTGTCGCTTCAGACGATTGAGAATGTTCGAGCGCTCGATCGTGTCGAACTGTTTGATGAGGTTCAACTCAATCGGACTGAAGGTGACAAGGTTGTTGCCATGCGTGCGCAAAGGGGAGCGTTTTACCGTACTGGAATGCGATATGAGTTAGAACAGGAAGTATCGATCGAATCGGCTAAAAGCGGAAACAAAATCAATGCATCTGGGGCGAGTGCTGTCTATGAGAGCGCCGCGTTGAAGATCACGCTTTCGGGAGAGGCCAAGATATATCAAAATGCCGATTATGCGCAGGGAGACCGAATCATCGCCGATCTATATGCAAGCAACGCACTGAGCGATATTACGGTAACTGGCAATGGACATTTACATCAAACCAATCCCGATTCGGTTGTTGATATGAACTCGTCGAACCTCAAAACGACATTTGGTGAAGACGGTGTGATTTCTCGCGCAGCTTCATCGGGTCAAAGTGAGCTTGTAAAATCATCCAACGACAATACACGATTCTCGATCCGTTCAGTTTCCGGAATGTTCGCAAAGTTTCGCGGGACCGGGACGTTCGACGAATTACAGACCGACGGTAGGACAACCATCAAATTGGAAGTACCCGATAATGGTGCGGATTCGGCCGATCAAACAGTCGCGGCAGATGTCATTCATTCGAAATTCCAAGCTGACGGGAAAAACCTGAAACAAACCGAAGCGATCGGAAATGCAGTTTTCACGGTCGCGCCTCATCGAGCCTCGGTTACAAACTTTAACACTAGGATCGAGGCGCCGCGTTTCGATTGCGACTTTTTTGCGGGAGCAAACAGTCCAAAGATCTGTAGTGCGTCGGCGTCGACAAAGACAATTCGAACACCGACTGTCGCGAGGGAAGGCAGGGGCGAACAAACCATCGAGACAGACAAACTTTCGGCGTTGTTCGATCAGCGATCGGGAAATATCCTTCAGTTCGATGCTCGGGGTAAGAGCAGGTTTTCCGAACTAGATAAAAAGGCCGTGGCCGATACGTTCAATTACACGACTTCCGACGAGATCGTTCGGCTTAGAGGTGGGGAACCAACAGCTTGGGATTCTCGTGCTCGGATCAAAGCAAAGGAAATCGATTGGGATATCAGGAATTCAAAATCCTACTTTCGTAAGTCTGTAAACACCACGTATTACAGTCCAAAAGGAATGCGCAACTCCGCTCCTTTTGGTGACGAAGGGAAGCCGGTCTATATAACGTCGGAGACAGCCGAACTCGATCACGCGAACGAGAGTGCGGTTTATTCTGGGAACGCACGTGGTTGGCAAGGCGGCAATTACGTTCGCGCTGAAACAATACATATTCGACAAAAGGAATCGCAATTGAGCGCGACCGGAAACGTTCAGAGCCTTCTTTACCAAGTGAAAAAGGCGGGCGATTCAAGCACTTCTACTCCAGTTTTCGCGGCAGCCAACGAAATGTATTACGACGGCAATGCACGAACGATACGATATGTAAGAGCAGTCGATATTCGGCAAGGTCAGGACCGAATAACCGGGGCCAGCGCGTTGATCTATCTAAACGAAAGAAATGAATTGATCCGGACGGATGCCGAAACAGGCGTCGCGGTAGTTCAATCGGGTCGGAAAGCGTTTGCCGATCTTGCGGTTTATACAGCCGTCGATGATAAGCTTTTGCTTCGCGGTAGGCCTGCCCGAGTGGAAGACGTTGAAAAGGGAACTGCCCAGGGCGAGGAATTGGTAATTTTCCTAAACGATAATCGTGTTTCCGGCGAGGGTAAATCCAAGGTAAATCCTTCGGGAAGAGTTAGAAGCTCTTACAAGGTAAAATGATCCGAGCGACCTGGTGATATCTACTTCTCAACAACACCCCTTTTCAAACGGAAACGGAACTTCGCCGGTTGCTAAATTGGCCGCAACGAACCTGTGCAAATCTTTTGGCAAACGTTACGTGGTAGATGATGTGTCCCTCGAGCTCAATGGCGGTGAGATCGTCGGCCTTCTCGGCGCGAACGGTGCAGGGAAAACAACATCCTTCTATTTGATCGTAGGATTGGAAAGCGCCGAGGCCGGGCAGATCGTTCTGAATGGTGAAGACGTAACGCGACTTCCGATGTATCTTCGCGCGCGGCTTGGGCTTGGCTATCTTCCGCAAGAACCATCTATTTTTCGCCGACTTTCGGCCGAACAAAATATTCTTGCGGTTCTGGAAACTTTGAATATCTCGCGCTCTGAACGCTTCCGCCGGCTGGATGAATTACTGGATGAGTTCGGGATATCCCATGTTCGAAGAACGCGAGGAGATGCACTTTCCGGCGGCGAGCGCCGCCGCGTCGAAATCGCGCGATGTCTCGCGACCAAACCTCGATTTCTTCTGTTGGACGAACCTTTCGCCGGCATCGACCCGCTTGCCATAGACGATATCCGTGAGATCATCGTTTACCTGAAAGGTCAGGGCATTGGTATTTTGATCACCGACCACAACGTTAGGGAAACACTAGGGATAACCGATCGCGCGTACATAATGGCAAGCGCCAAGATCTTGAAAAGCGGTTCGCCCGAGGAACTGGTCAATGACGCTGAGGTTCGCCGACTTTATTTAGGTGAACGTTTCGCCATGTAACTGCTAATTCGTTTCCTTTCATTCCAAAAGAACATATAATTTAGATAGCTTTTAGTTTGATCACTTCGGCCAACGTCTACGCTGGTATCTATGTCGTCTTTAAGGCTCACAACCCAATTACAGCAGAAAATGGTCCTTACCCCGCAGCTGCGGCAGAGGATCGAAATGCTGCAGATGACGTCGATGGAACTAAATGAGCTTATCGAACAGGAGATGGTTTCGAACCCACTTCTAGAAGAGATTCAGCCTGGCGAAGAACAACAGGAAATTTCAGAGAATATCCTTGATCAGAATTCGGATGGAACGGATGAAGGCTTTTCAAATGGTGTAGACCGCGAAAACGAAGGCAGTTTCGAATCGGCTGAACAATTTGACACTCTCGCCGCCTCGGAACCGACAGAAAATGGATTCGACCCGTCTGTAAACAGCGAAGAGCAGCACGAGAATTCGTCAACAGAAACAAATGATTCATTTGAGGAGATCGATTTTGGGAGAGAGTTTCAGGAATACCTTGATCCCGGATACAAGACGCAGGAGTTTGAGTATAAAGAGGATGCACCGAGTTTTGAACAGTTCCTTACAAAAGGCCCTTCTTTAACAGAACATTTGGAATGGCAACTTCGGTTGCTGGACATACCAGATCATCTCGAGCGAACGGCAATAAATGTCATCGGAAACCTCGACGAAGATGGGCGATTGGCCTCGGATCAAGAAGATATTGCGACTGCTTCGGGTTGTTCGTCCGAGACTGTCGAGAAGGCGCGGGCCATAGTTATGTCGCTCGAGCCGATCGGATGCGGAGCTACAGACGTGCGCGAATGTTTGCTCGCCCAGCTTGGGGCTCGTGGAGAAGCGGATTCATTGGCCGCGACGCTCGTACAAGACCATCTTGCAGATCTTCAGCCTCACAGATTGCAACATTTATCAAAAGCAACTGGACTTGATGTACAGCTTTTAGATGCGGAACTTGCAAAGATCCGTACTTTGGATCCATATCCGGGAAGACGATTTTCATCTGAAGAAGCTTCTTATGTGGCTCCGGAGGTTTACATTGAGAAAGTAGATGATGAATACGTGATCTATTTTACAGATGAGGGTAACCCGCGGTTGCGAATCAGTCCCACCTATCACCAATTGCTGGATCAAACAGAGACTTCGAAAGAAGCTAAAGATTTTATCAAAGACAAAATGCGGTCGGCAGTCGATCTTCTAAGAAACATCGAACATCGGCGGCAAACTATTTACCGGGTTGTGGACTGCATTATTCGTCGGCAACGCGAGTTTCTGGATCACGGTGTACAGTTTCTTAAACCGATGATGCTAAAAGATGTCGCAGAAGACATCGGAATGCACCTTTCAACGATCTCACGTGTCGTAAATCGAAAATACGCACACACGCCGCAAGGTGTGATCGAACTTCGCCGCTTCTTCAGCGAAGGAATGATGAACGAAGAAGGGGAAGAGGTTTCAACTCGTATTCTGAAGCTTAGTATCAAGAAGATGGTTGAAGACGAAGATTCCAAGAAACCGTTGACCGACGAAGAGATCGTTAAGCTTTTGAGCAAAGGCGGCGTAAAACTGTCTCGGCGGACCGTGGCGAAATATCGCGATCAGATGAATATCCCGGGTTCGCGGGAGCGAAAAACTGTTGTTTGATCCCTAAAGCTTCGGGGGCAGACAAATTGAGGGGGAATCATATGAAATTTGAATATTCCGGCCGACATATCGATGTAACGCCGGCTTTGCAATCCCATGTCGAGGACCATTTCAAACGTATCGAACATATTTTCAGGAATAAACCAATAAAAGCTCACGTGATTATCGAAGTAGAACGCGGCCGACATCGTTCGGAAATCATCGTGTATTGGCGTAATGATGTTCTGACTGCTACTACGCGAAATTCGGACATGTATGTTTCCCTATCGCAATCTATCGACAAGATCGAGAAACAAGCCCTTAAGTTAAAGAATAAGGTCATTGACAGATCACACCGAGCGGCTCGTGTTGGTACGGTTGGACTTCGAACTGCAGAGCTGGCACCCGCGCCTTCAAACCCGCGAATAATCAGCGCTCGGCGCTATGCCGTCAAACCGGTGATGCCGGAGGAGGCGGCTTTGATGTTAAATGGCGAAGCTAACAGTTTCCTGGTATTTCGAAATGCCGAGACGGAAAGAATTTCAGTGATCTTCAAGCGAAAAGACGGCAATTTTGGGCTTATCGAGCCTTAGATCAAATGCCGGGAAAAAAAGAAGGCGAAAAACACAAACGGTTTGTGATCATCACTGGGCTTAGTGGTTCGGGCATGAGTTCTGCAACAAACGCCTTTGAGGATCTCGGATATTTCTGTGTCGACAATTTGCCAATTAGCATGCTGTCCACATTTGCTCGGCTGCTCCAGCCTAATGCAGAATCCGCTAAGCCCATCGAGAAAGCGGCGCTTGTGATAAATATTCGAGAGCCGCATTTCCTTTCTGATTTCAAGAACGAAGTTGACAAGCTAAAGAAAAAGCATCTTCAACCTTATGTCGTCTTTTTTGAGGCGTCGGATGACGTCCTACAAAGGCGGTTTTCGGAAACTCGTCGCCCGCATCCCGCCGATACGGGTAAAGGCTTAAAAGGGTCGATCAAAGCGGAGCGCAAAGCTCTTGAGCGCATTCGAACCACCGCGGATCTGATTGTCGACACATCGGACCTCACGGTACATAGTTTGCGACGGATGCTGATCCGAACGTTTGGCGATCCGGACGAAAAGCAAACGTTGAAAGTACAATTGGTTAGCTTCGGACATAAATTCGGAGGCCTGCGGGACGTCGATCTAATGTTCGATGTTCGGCATTTGCCGAATCCGTATTTCGAATCAACGCTTCGCGATCTAAATGGTGAACACCCTTCGATTATCAAGTATCTCAACAAGCAGCCAGATGTGGGAGATACGATCGATCGATTTTACACATTAATCGCGTATTTGCTTCCGTTTTACGTACGCGAGGGCAAGTCGTACTTAACGATCGGTATCGGATGCACGGGCGGGAAACATCGTTCGGTAATGGTCGCAAACTCGCTTCAAAAGCGATTGAAGAGCGACGGATTCAAAGTTTCAACCGTCCATCGAGATATGCAAAAATAATTCATGAGGAAAGAATATGAGCTCACGAATCGGTGGAGTGATAGTTTCACATGGACAGGTAGCCAACGAACTTCTTTCGGCAGCTGAAACCGTCGTCGGTGAACTTGCGCACATTGCGGCTGTTTCGATCGGGTGGCACGATGATGTAGAGGCCGCAAAGGGCGAGATCGAACGTGCGATAAAGAAGGTTTCAAACGGAAGAGGCGTTCTTTTAATGACGGATATGTTCGGCGGCACGCCGACGAATATTGCAGCGATGTTCATCAAAGAAAACGAAGTGGAACTCGTCACTGGTGTCAATCTTCCGATGGTGTTAAAACTGGCAACCACCGACGACGGTGCAAATCTAGCAGAAGTGGCAAAATCGGTCGAGGAACAGGGTAAACAGAGTATCTATCGGACCGGTTCGTTGCTTGAGATCCACAAGACAGTGTAAATGCCGGAAGCCAATGTCATTCTCGTCAATCCGCTTGGGCTACATGCCAGAGCTGCCGCAAAGATCGTTCGTTTAGCTAATGAATTTGAGAGCGTGATCTCGATCATGCGTCCGAATCGCGACCGTTATGCAGATGCACGCTCGATTCTTGGAATCCTCGAACTCGGAGCGAAACAGGGTACCGAGCTCATTATCGAGGCTACCGGTCGCGACGAAATATCGGCACTTGAAGCGCTTAAACAATTGATCGTTGAAGGGTTTGGCGAGATCTGAATTTTATGGGCGACGGAAGAAAAGTTGCTTTGATCGGTATTCCCCTCGGTTACGGAGCGGGAAACCCAGGTAGCGAACTAGGGCCAGAAGCGGTAAGGGCGTCGAGGAGTCGTGGCAGGCTGCTTGCTGAACATATACGGGAACTTGACTACGATTATGAGGATTTAGGGAATGTACCAGTCACTCGGCCTTTGGCGTCCGCGGAGGTCGATTCGCGAGCCAAATATCTTCCAGAGATGGTTTCTACTTTTAATGCCGTTATCCGGGCTATGGTAGCGGTGTTAGAGAAAAAATCCTTCCCGGTAATTCTCGGTGGAGACCATAGCATTGCGATAGGGACGTTTTCGGGCCTCGCGTCGTATTTTCGCGATAGGGGGGAAGATCTTGGTCTCATTTGGTTCGACGCCCATGCAGATATTAACACCCCGGAAACGTCGCCTTCTGGAAACATTCATGGAATGCCGTTATCTGTTTTGTTGGGCGAGGGCCCAAAGGAGTTGGTCGAACTGGCCGGCTTCGCGCCTAAATTGAAGCCTGAATTTCTCGCTCACGTTGGCGGGCGGGATCTAGACGCCGGAGAACGACTGCGAGTTCAGGAGCTCGGCATCCGCGACAATTTCTTTACGATGAGCGATATCGATAAACGCGGCATGACGGTGTGTGTCGAAGAAGCCATCGCGATCGCTGGCCGCGCGTCCGGCGGATACGCCGTGACATTTGACATTGACATGATCGACCCGCGTTTTGCCCCGGGTTCAGGCACACTCGTTCGCGGCGGGGCAACGTACCGTGAAGCACACCTTGCACTCGAGATCATCGCCGAACAGGGAGGGATGCGTTCATTCGAGATCGTGGAAGTCAATCCTTTGCTGGATCAATCGAATATCACCGTTGAACTCGCCTGTGAGCTGATCATGTCGGCATTAGGAAAAACCATCCTTTAGGGGCATTTGTGAGCGGCACCCGACAGTCAAATCGAATATGAAAATACGTATAGGTGTTATCTTCGGAGGACGTTCAGGCGAACACGAGGTGTCGGTCCGCTCGGCTAAGACTGTGATTGAACAGATCGATCGGGACAAATACAGCGTTATACCGGTAGCAATAACCAAACACGGAAACTGGCTTTCTCCTTCGGAATCTGCCAAGTGGCTTCCGCCTGAAACAATTAGCCGTTTTTCGGATGACATCGCGTCCATAGGTAAAGGTGATGTCGGTTTGGTTGGCGACACGAAATTCAAAGGCTTGACGCGATTTCAAGACGATGCCGGTTCGAGTGGGGAACGAACCATAACCTTTGACGTTGTGTTTCCGGTACTTCACGGTACATTCGGCGAGGACGGCACAATTCAGGGCCTATTCGAAATGGCAGGCATTCCTTACATCGGGTGCGGGGTTCTCGCTTCTTCGTGTGGGATGGACAAGGTCGTGATGAAGACATTGTTTCGTGAAGCCGCCCTACCGATCTGTAAATACACGTGGTTTCTTAGGAAAGATTTCGAGTCCAACCCAGAAGCAGTATTGGCCGGGATCCAAAGTGCCGTGGGATTTCCTTGCTTCGTCAAACCGGCGAATTTGGGTTCGTCGGTCGGTGTTTCGCGGGCGATCGATGCTGGGTCGCTGAAGGACGCCGTTATCCTTGCGGCTGGGTTCGATCGCAAGATAATCGTCGAAGAGGCCCTGGAAATGCGTGAGATCGAGTGTGCGGTTCTTGGCAATGACCAACCGGAAGCTAGTCGACCCGGCGAATATTTAATTCGAGATAATTCGAAGGCGTTTCTCGACTACACCGAGAAATATGCCGGCACTGGAAATAACGAGTTTGTTGTTCCCGCTCCGGTCTCCAGCGAACTCGAAGACCGGATCCGGACGATGGCGGTTGCCGCATTCAAAGCCATCGACGGATCCGGCCTCGCCAGGGTAGATTTTTTTCTTCGTAATGATAACGGTGCTTTGTTAGTAAATGAAATAAATACCATGCCCGGGCTAACAGACGCATCGGGATATCCGAAAATGTGGGCGGGAAGTGGGAAGCCGTTTTCAGCCGTGATCGATCGACTGGTTGAGTTCGCAATTGAGCGCCACAAGGATCGCGAAAGAAATAAGACGAGTTGGTCCTAATTTGTATTCGACTCGGGTTTGTTTTCGGCGGACATGAGAACAGAAACAGCGGATATGTTCAGATCTATTTTTTAGGGGCGTGGTAACCCTTCCGGGTACGGATGTTTAGGTCCTTTCGGTTCACACGAACTTCGATTGCTCGCCATTTGCCATCTTTTGCTGTATTCGTTGTCTCGTAGGCAAGCGTGTATTGAGTGCCGAGTTCGGCGACGATCTGTTCAAATGCTTGCCTCATTTGAGCACCGCCGGGAGTTGAAATAAAACGTCCGCCTGTTTTTTCCGCGAAGGTTTTTAACACGCCAATGTTTTGGAAACGCCTCGCACCTTCCGCAGCGGACATGTCAACTGTATAAACAGATGCATCCGCTCGTAACGCAGCTTTAAGTGCAAAATCCGCGCTACGTCCGCTTTGAGTGTCCTCTCCGTCTGAAAGCACCACAATTGCGCGACGCTTTTCCGGCCGTTTCGCGAGTTCCTCGGCCGCCTTTACGATCGCATCGTTTAAAACAGTCATACCGCCGGATCTGACATCAAATACACTTTCGTCGATATCCCGGCTGTTTGAAAAGTCCTGAATGCGAACCACTTTTGAGTCGAATCTGTAGACTGCAGCATAGTCGGATTCTCGCATTCCGTTTAGAAATCTGATCGCCGCTGCTCGAGCCATAGAGATCCGCTCTTCCATACTTCCGGATGAATCAAGCAAGACTACAGCCGCAAATGGGGTTTCTTCGGAAGAAAAGAATTCGATCTTTTGTTGTACACCGTCTTCGAAGATCGCGAAGCGGTTTCGCTGAAGGCCGGAAACCGGATGGCTTTGCAGGTCCGTTATTGTCGCGTTGACGATGACAAGGTTAGAATCGACCTTGACGATTTCGTCGGGCTCTTGCCCCGAAACAGAAATGATCGTCCAGATCAAAGTCAACGGAAGCAAAAAACGTTTCATGGATCGAGTCTATTTTCTTAATCTGAGCAGGCGAGCGAATCGGATGACGCTGTTGGATGTTTGAACCGCAATAACGGAAATTGAAAAACGTGTCGATTTCTTTAACTCATCTACGAGCTTTAAAGTAGAGTCACGAATAAACTTGACGGCGGACGGTACATCCTTTCGCGCATCGTTCTCTGCGGAATTCGCACTGCTGTTCTCGTCACTCTCCTTCGCGTCATCATCGCCGCCAAGATCGTCGCGGATCTTCAATACAAGCTTTTCGAGTTCCTGAAGTTTTTGAATATCCTCACTCGAAAGAGTTTCACGGGATGCGATCGAGGTTTCGAGCTCTTCAGAGAGCTTAGCCGCTTTATCGCCACGTTGGAGCATGTCGTCGTACTCTTTTTTGCGGCGAGATAACTGCTGTTTTGTCAGCAATTCAGAAAAGCTCGGATTGTCGGCGTCCTTTTTCTCGTTTCCGGTGTTCAGCTTAATAACAGGCGGGTCCTCGTTGGTTTGCCCAAAACACTGCGGAACGAAACACAGTATGAGCCCACACAGTACAATGACAAATCGCATATCCGATGCTGACACTCGTCGGGAGAATTTAACGCTATTCATTGCTAACAGGATCATCAACGGCTTTTCCAGTAACGATCTCTACAAGTTTGACAAGGAACTCCTCTTCGGCCAAGCCGGAACTTTGAACGGTCACCCATTCCGAAGTCATTCCCGTTCCGGATCGACCTTCTACCTTCGCTGTAACGGAAACGTTGTTACGCACTCCATCGATCGGCTGGACCTCGATCGTCAAAACATATTGCGCCCGCGACCAGGCTGTGTCCGAGTACTGTAACACGCCATATCTTGCGAGCTCCGACCGGGCGATAACAGCGCCTTTACCGAAAATGAAAGGTTGCGTAATAATAATGCCGTCGCCAGGCCTTGAGGATTGTTCATCAACTATTAACTTTCTTTCCTTAAGAGTGGCCCGAATATTTTCGATCAATACATCTCGGCGCGCGCTCAGCTGATAAGGATTTGCAAGCCTCGCCCGCACGGGGGTCTTTCCTTTACCCCAGTCAAAACCTTGTCCATCCTTCATGGGCTGCGGTAAGTTCTTGTTCGACTCTTCCTTGATCTTCTGCGTTTGGGTGTCTATACCTTTTTGAGCGTTCAGAAGCAACGCAGCAGAATGTGTTAGTGCCACTATAGCGATGGATGTTCTAAAGACTCGGGTGAAGGAAATCATCATGAACAATATAATACTCTTTTAACTACAGTTTTGGATGTAATCATGTTTCCAATGGTTGTAGTGCCCGATCAGAGGGCGTCGAGGTGTTGACGGTACCATTCGATCGACTCCTGAATGCCGTCTTCTAGCGATCTCCGCGGTTTCCAGTCAAATGTTGCAGCCATTTTTTCACCGGACAAGTATTGGGCATCGATCTCACCGGCGATCTTCGTTGTAAGCAGAATCTCCGGCTCCAGATCGGTCCGTCCTGCCAGTCTAATGATCATTTCGACCAGGTCAATGATCTTAACCGGTTCATCGGTACCAAAATTGAATGCTTCGCCCCGCGAAATGTCGATGTTTTCCGCTAGCGTCAAATATCCATCAACCACATCATCTACATGGATGAACTCCCTAACCGGCGTACCATCGCTGCGGATAACAGGGCGTTCACCCTTCAATGCCGAAACAATGGTGCCCGGAATGATCCTGGATAAATTAATATCGCCCGGTCCGTATATGTTCGCTGAGCGTGTGATTGTTACGGGGAGGTCGAAAGTCGCGGCAAATGAGCGCGAGATCAGATCGGTGCAAGCCTTAGAAACATCGTAAGGGAATTGACCCTTGAGCTCGAATTGCTCCTTATAAGGAAGTTCGCTGTGGATTCCATATGCCTTATCGCTGGATGCAACGACTACCGCCGACGCTTGGCCGTAGCGTCGGCACGCTTCGAGTAACACATAAGTACCACGAATGTTGGCTTCGAATGTAGATAAGGGTGATCGATTAGCCGCGCCTACAAGCGCCTGTGCCGCGAGGTGAAAGACGAATCCCGGCTGATAATCGTTCAGCAGACGTTCGCAAAGGAACAGATCGTCTACCGAACCGGTGACCAGCGTTGTCTTGTCGCGAATCCCAAGAACGTCCAGTGAATTTGGCGCAGGCCGATCGCGCTCCAACACAATTACCTGAGTTCCAAGTGAAAGCAGTTTCGCCGTAAGATTGGCGCCCACGAAACCGCTTCCGCCTGTTACGAGCGCTACCTGATTTGCCCATTCAGTGCGGTCCATTTTACCAACTTCTCCACGGCGCGCCTTGGGCCCAAAGCTCGTTCATTTCAATACTGTCCTTATAAGTATCCATGCATTTCCAAAACCCCCCATGTCTAAATGCCATAAGTTGACCTTCAGCGGCGAGCGCTCGAAATGGGCTTTTTTCCAATGTTGAGTCTGTATTCAGATAGTCGAAGATCTCTCGCTCGAAAACGAA
This sequence comes from Acidobacteriota bacterium, assembly GCA_003223975.1. Lineage (GTDB taxonomy): Bacteria > Acidobacteriota > Blastocatellia > Pyrinomonadales > Pyrinomonadaceae > OLB17. Next base: position 1,997 of record QHXS01000095.1, on the reverse strand, counting down.
GAATCCCCCGTTGATCCACTCATTCAACTTAGGTTTTTCTCGGAATAGGCGGACGCCTGAATTTTCATCGATGTCCAATAATCCAAACGTCGAGATTGGATTCACTGCGGTCAAAGTCGCTATTTTGCCGTGGGATCGATGGAATTCCAGCAGGGCTTTGAGATTCACATCAGAAAGTCCATCACCATAGGTCGCAAAAAAACGTTGTTCCCCGTCCAGGAAGCTTTCGACGGATTTGATTCGACCACCTGTATTCGTGTCAAGGCCCGTGTCTGCCAGTTTGATATTCCAATCCTCTTCGTTGGTAAATCCGTTATTTCTGTCGGCGCTAACGATCTCCAGGCCGAAGTATTCTGAATATCGCTCCTTTAGGTAACCAAGACACAGGACAAATTCATTGAAGCCTATTTGTGAGTAGATCTTGCAAATGTGCCAGATCAGAGGGCGATCTCCGATAGGAAAAAGTCCTTTCGGAATCGCGGTTCCGTGTTCGTCGAGGCGCGTACCACGACCGCCGCAAAGAATTACCGTTTTCATTCGGCGTTATTATTTCGTTCCCAAAGTTTCGCGTATTTCAGGAAGACCCCATAGGCTGTAAACATTGCGATGATCATTCCCTGAACACCGTCCCGAAAGCCCTGCTTTAGCAAATATGTTCTCAAAAATGCGGCAACGGAACTGAAAAACATTTTACCCGAACCGGCGCGACGCCCTTTTTGTGCCAGATGCTCGGCGGCAAGCGAGGCGTATATATTCGTAACGCGATGATGCTCGGCCAAATCGCGTTTCGTGAAATGCAATAGCTCGCCATCGAGAACCTCCGTCCGTCCGGGTACTCGCGCGGTCTGGTGGGGAGCAACACCGTCCCAATAGCTTGCCGATTTCCGGTAAAGCCTCATCTGGTAATCAGGGTACCAGCCGCAATGTTTGATCCATTTGCCCAGATATTGTGTTTTGCGCGCGATTCGAAATCCGTCCGGTAGGCTTGCTTCGTCTTGGAACTTTAGTTTTTCGATCGCCTGCCGTAACTCCAGCGTCACTCTCTCGTCTGCGTCGACCCAAAAGATCCAGTCACCCGTCGTTTGTGCGTCGGCAAATTCGTGCTTGTCCTGATAGCCCTTGAACTCGTGGTCGAAAACCCGCACGCCATATTTCGCGATGATTTCTTTGGTCCGATCAGTTGAAGACGAATCCACGACCACGATCTCGTCTACCCAATCCATGGTGTCGAGCAAAGCACCGATGTTCTCTTCTTCGTTGAAAACAATGATGCTGGCCGAGATCTTCACGTGGAAGATTTTCGCAGTTTTGGATGTAAAACAAAAGGAGGTGGGAATGGCCCTGAAAACGAATGTTGTGGTTACAGGGCCTGTATCTATTTGTCGTTAGCCGGCGAGGCCACGACTATGTTGTGGGCTTGGAGTGTTGTAGACGTTACCCTTTGCAGGTCGGCCACCGCCTTGTTGTAATTCGTCTCGGCTCGAATCTCGATATTTCGTGCGCGTGTTAAGGCGTTCTCGCGTTCGATAAGTAAGAACGTCGTTGATCTTCCCGCTTCATACAGCTTTCTTTCACCCTCGAGTTGGATCTCGGCATTCTCCCTTGCCCGGCGCGATGTCAATACTACCTGTCGCGTCGTTTCGACCGCTTGAACGGCGTTTCGAACCTCGACAATGACAGTTTGCTCTTGCGACCGTGTTTGCGTTTCGAGTTGATTTTGCTGTATCTCCGCTCCGGCTAAATTTGCCTTTGCCGTACGGTTGCGTATCGGAAATGAGATCGTGACGCCGACCGAGTAATTCGGAGCATCGCTTCGAAACATATTCGACATTGAACGCCCGATCCCTCCGAACACATAATCCGGCTGCGGCGGTATCACGATCGCGGGATTCGCCACCGGCGGCAAACCGATCGTGGGAAGGGTGCGAACTTGATTCAATCCGTTCAACAATGCAAGGTCGCCGGTCGAGGTGAACAAGTTTGTCGTGATGCCATCA